>DASTVV010000147.1:0-37978 GCA_035758925.1 Gemmatimonadaceae bacterium | reverse complement strand
TGACGTCGCTGGCTGAACGCTACTCGCCGCGCGCAAACGAGATTCGTCTCGATTCAGTCGTGCTTGGATTCACCGTGGCGCTGGCCGCGGCTGTCGCGTTGCTGCTCTCGTTCCTGGCGTCGCTGCCGCGCGAAGGCGGCTTTGCATCCTGGATCCTGGCCGGTGCGCACCGCATGAGCGGCGGTCTCGGCAAGCACCGGCTGCAGCGCGGCCTGGTGGTCGTGCAGGTCGCGGTGTCGGTCGTCCTGCTCGCGGGCGCCGGTCTTTTGACACGAACGATGATCCTGCTCGCCGATGTAGAGACGGGCCTGCGAACCGAGGAAGTGCTCACGATCGAAGCAGCGCTGGTGACGGCGAACGAGATCCTCACCAATCCCGCGGCTGACGCCAACACCAAGCTGCTGTACGAGGCGATGCTGCGAGAAGTGAGGGCGCTCCCCGGAGTCACCGACGCGGCAGTTGGGTCGCCGATGCCGTTGCGGAGCTCGGACGTCAAGTTGGAAATCAAGGCGGAGAACAAGCCACTCGCCGTCGGCGAGGCGACTCCGCGCGCCGAGATGCGCGTAGCCAACCCTGAATTCTTCCGCGCGGCAGGCATTCCATTGGTGCAGGGGCGCGAGTTCACTGCTACCGACCGGCCGGGCTCACAGCGCGTGGTGATCGTCAACCGGCTGCTGGCCGACCGGATATTCCCGGGCGAGGATCCCATTGGCAAGCGTGTGGCCTGGACGGGGGACGTCCTGCGATTCACGCCGTTCAGTCCCGACTGGCGCACCATCGTCGGCGTCGTCGCCACGACACAGGACGGCGGACTGGACGCCCAGCCCGGACTCGTGATGTACATGCCGTTCGCCCAGGAGCTCACGATGGACGGGGGCCTGGTTATCCGGGCCGACAGTAACGTCTCAGCACTGGCCACCGCGGCGACTCGCATCGTGAGGCGACTGGCGCCGGCAGCGCCGATCACGAGGGTCTCGACCATATCGCAGTACAAGGATCTGAGCGTGTCACCCCGCCGCCTGAACGCGGCGCTCGTGTCGTCGTTCGGACTCCTGGCAGTCCTGATCGCCGCGGTCGGAATCGCTGGCGTCCTCGCCTTCTCCGTGAGCGCGCGGACCAACGAGATCGGTATCCGCATGAGCCTCGGTGCCGACAGAGCACGAGTGCAGCGGATGATCCTGCGCGAGGGTGGCGTCCTGCTCGCGCTCGGCCTTGTCGTTGGCGTTGCCGGCGCGCTTGTCGCCGCGGGCGTGATTCAAGGGTTGCTGTTCGGCGTCGCGCCGCATGACCCGGCCACGTTCATCGGCGTGGGCGTGCTGATGGCGGCAATCGGGCTTGCCGCGTGCTGGATTCCGGCGTTGCGCGCGTCGCGCATCGATCCAGCCATCGCGATGCGTTCGTAGCGAGGAGGGCGGATTCATGTGGGCTACCTACGCGGTACACATCGTCGCCGGCAGCGCGGCGCTCCTGGCGGGCTACGTGGCGCTCTTCGCGGCAAAGGGCGCCGGAGTGCATCGCAAGAGCGGAATGGTCTTCGTCTACGCGATGCTCACCATGTGCGCCTTTGGATTCGTGCTGGCGCTGGGCAAGACGTGGCAGGTGATCAACGTTCCCGCGGCGATCATGACGGCATACCTGGTCGTCACCTCTCTCGCGACCATTCGTCCGCCGGCGACGGGCTCGCGCCTGGCCCGCTGGCTGCCGGTCATCGCAATGAGCGTGGCGTTCGTCGTGGGAATGACGATGCTCACGTTCGGCGTCCAGGCCGTCGCGAACGGTGGGAATCGCAATGGGATACCGGCATTTCCCTTCTTCTTGTTCGGATTCGTGGGACTGGTGGGAAGCGCCGGCGACCTGCGAGTGCTGCGGTCCGGCGTCCTCGCGGGCGCCCCGCGGCTCGCGCGGCACCTGTGGCGCATGACGTTCGCGCTGTTCATCGCGGCAATGTCGTTCTTCATCGGCCAGATGAAGGTGATCCCCAAGCCCATCCGCATCCCGGGACTGTTGGCGCTTCCGGTGGTCGTGGTGCTCGCCAGCCTGCTCTACTGGATGTGGCGCGTGCGCTTGAGACGTTCGCTTCGCGGACTTATCGTCGTCGGCACGCCAAAGGCGGTATGATGGCGTAGCCTTCAGCGGGAGCGAGCGTGCCGGAGATCCAGACGGAAAACCTCGAGCTGGTGCTCAAGTCGCTGGAGTCCGTGCTCGCTTCCATCGAAGCGCTGAGCGCCGCGGACCGTGCGCAGGTGTCGCCCGTCTGGCTGGCGCGGGTGCGGGCCGCGACTGCTCCGGACCCGTGGTTGCACGGCTTCAGGATGATTCATCGTGGGTCCGGCACGGTGATCGGCCAGTGTGGCTACAAGGGCCCGCCGGACTCCGACGGAGTCGTCGAGATCGCGTATGGAGTGGATCCCGCACACCAGGGGCGTGGCTACGCGACGGAAGCAGCATGGGCCATGACCCAGTACGCGTTCGACAGCGGCGTCGTGCGCGTCGTCCGCGCGCACACCCTGCCGCGCGAAAGCGCGTCCACGCGGGTGCTCACGAAATGCGGATTCAGGTTTCTTGGCGACGTAGTGGACCCCGAGGACGGCCCAGTCTGGCGCTGGGAACTGGAGCAACGATGACAGATCGCTTCGACCCGTCGCGCCGCGACTTCCTCGCCGTGTCCGCGTTGGGACTCGTCGGATTCGCGAGTCGCGCACGCGGCCTTCAGGTGGACGCGGCAATGCCCGACAGTGAGCTGCTGTACGTCGGCACGTACACCGACAACACGAAATCCGAAGGCATCTACCTCGTTCGCATGACCTCCAGCTCCGGTGAGCTGCGCGTGATCGGGACAGTGAAGGCCGGCGCGAATCCGTCGTTTCTGGCAATTCATCCCAATGGTCGCGCGTTGTACGCCGTGAACGAGGTCCAGGAACGCAGCGGCAAGGCGGCTGGCGGCGTGAGCGCATTCGCCATCGCCGCCGACACCGGCTCGCTCAGCCGCATCAACGAGCAATCGTCGGAAGGCGCGGCGCCTTGCTATGTGAGCATCGACCGCCGCGGCCGGGCCGTGCTCGTCGCCAACTACGTCGGTGGCACCGTCGCGCTGTTGCCCATCCAGGGCGTTGGTGCGCTCGCGGCAGCGAAGCACGTTGCGCAGCACCGCGGCACGGGTCCGAACAAAGAGCGGCAGGAAGCACCGCATGCGCACTGCGTCGTGCCCGATCCATCCAACGTCTACGCGCTGGCCGCGGACCTCGGCATCGACCGCGTGCTGGTTTATCACATGGATCTCGACGCGGGAGCGCTCCATGAAGTGGGCGGGGCGCACCTGCGCCCGGGCGCCGGACCCCGGCACCTCACCTTTCATCCGAGCCTGCCGCTCGTGTTCGTCGCCAACGAGCTGGACTCGACGGTGACCTCGCTGCGCTTCGACGCGAAAAGCGGTGCGCTGTCGGCGCTGCAGACGATCTCCACCCTGCCCGCGGGATGGGCCGGAACGAACTACCCTGCGGACATTCACTTCGCGTCTTCGGGACGGACTCTATACGTCTCCAACCGCGGCCACAACAGCATTGCGGTCTTCTCCGCTGCACCGGGGACCGGCGAGCTGGCGCTCGCGCAGACGATTCCCACCGGCGGCGACTGGCCGCGCAACTTCAGCCTCGACCCGACCGGGAAGTGGCTGCTGGTCGCCAATCAGCGCTCTGGCAACATCGTCGTCTTCTCGCGTGACTCGGCGACTGGCACGTTGGCGACGACAGCGCAGCGGCTCGCGATCCCGAGCCCGGTATGTCTCCGCTTCAGGGCGCACGCCGGTACCACAACGTGAAGCCGGACTTCCACGGGCGCTACACGAAGGAGTTTCTCGCCGGCTGGGGCACCATGGACCTGAACGGTCACATGGCGAATACCGCGTATCTCGATCTGGCGGCCGATGTGCGCATGGCCTTCTTCGCGGACCACGGGTTTCCGCCGAGCGAGTTCCGCAAGCGTGCCATCGGTCCGGTGATTCGGAAGGATGAGGTGGAGTACTTCCGGGAAGTCGGCCTGCACGACACCGTGACCGTCACGTACGCGGTGCTCGCCATGACCGCGGACGGCGCCCGCTTCGTGATCGAGAACGAGATCTGGAGAGCAACAGGTGAGCGCGCAGCGACGGTGAAGTCGACGGGTGGCTGGCTGGACCTGCGCGCCCGCAAGCTCGTCGCGCCGCCGACCGAGTTGCTCGCGGCGTTCGTGCAGGTTCCCCGAAGCCCGGCCTTCGTTGAACTGCCACCGGTGGACACCGGCTCGTCGAGCACCGGCAAAACCCGGCACGACAGGTAGCGCGTGTGGAGCACTGACACCTACTGGTTCGACGCCGCCGTCGCCGCGACGCTCCTGATGCTCGGCAACATCTTCTTCGGCCGCTTCGTCGAATATCAGTCGCGCTGGCGTCGCGTGTTCAAGGCCGCGATCGGCATCGCGCTCATCGTCGGCACGTCCGCTCTCTTTGGCCGCGCCTGGGCGTGGGTCGTGATCGGCGTAATCATCGTCGCAGTGCTGGTCGTCCACGGATGGTGGCTGCCACGTAAAGGCGTGAATGGCTGGACCGCGGAGCCTCGCGAGCGCTACTACGAGCTCCTCGGCCTGGGCCCCGACGGGAAGGGACGCCGCTGAGTTGCGCAGGCGGACGGCGAATGCCCTCTTAGGTTGATCACGCGCACGTGGACGCAGACGATCACGGTCGTTCGTATCCGCTCGAGCACAAACAGGGGCCCTGACGCATGCCGACAGATCCATTCTCGAGACGACGCTTTCTGGGATTCCTCGCCGCAAGCCCGTTGATCGCTTCGAGTGGCATCGATCCCGAAAGGCTCGGACGGCTGTTCGCTGGGACCCCGCGGGACCAGGGCGCGGGGCTATCGCTCCTGCAGCAGGCGACGCAGGAGCCGGAACTGATCGCGACGCCTGGTGAGGCGCTCAGCGTTTTCGACTTCGAGCCAGTCGCGCACAAGAGACTTCCGATCGCGCACTGGGGTTATCTCGCGACCGGCACCGACGACGACGGGACCTTGCGAGCCAACCGCGAGGGCTACAACCGCTATGCGCTGCGCGTGCGCCGGCTGGTGGACGTGAGCAAGATCGACCCGTCGATTCAGCTGCTCGGCACCCGATGGGACACGCCCATCATCCTGTGCCCGGTGGGCAGCCAACGGGCATTCCATGCCGAAGGTGAGATAGCGGTGGCACGTGCGGCAAAGGCCAAGGGACATCTGCAAGTGCTGTCGACGGTCGCAACCTCGTCGATCGAGGACGTGATCACGGCGCGCGGTGCACCCGTATGGTTCCAGCTCTACTACCAGCAGGACTGGAACCAGACACTCCAGATGATCAAGCGCGCCGAGCGTGCGGGGGCGCCGGCGGTGGTGTTCACCGTGGACCTCAACACTGGCGCCGGCAGCAACCGCGAGACGCTGCTCCGGGCTATCCGAATGGACACGCGCACCTGTACGAACTGCCACCAGGGCGGCGCCCCGCTGCCGGGCATGACCGGCCGGGTCACGGAGTTTCGCGACAACCGTCGCAAGCCGTTCATCGCCGATCTCCAGGCGTCGGCCACGCCCAGGAACGAGGCCGGCACGCCGACGTGGGAGTACGTCGCGCGCATTCGCGACAACACGACGATGAAGGTCTTTGTGAAAGGCATCGTGACGCGTGAGGATGCGGACCTTGCGGTCCAGAACGGAGCGAGCGGGCTGTTCGTGTCGAATCACGGAGGACGCGCCGAGAACAGCGGCCGCGCAACGATTCTGTCGCTGCCTGAAGTCGTTGCCGGCGTGCGCGGCCGCGTGCCCATCGTCCTCGACGGTGGCATCCGGCGCGGCACCGACATGTTCAAGGCGCTCGGACTCGGCGCGACCGCCGTTGGTGTCGGTCGTCCATACATCTGGGGCCTGGCATCGTTCGGACAGGAAGGCGTGGAGACCGTCCTCGCGATCCTGCGAAAGGAGCTCGAGCTCGTGATGAAGCAAGCCGGCACGACGACCATCAAGGCAATCACACGTGATCGTGTGATCGCGAGCGGAACGTAATCCATGAACATCGTGCACGACTTCGTCGCGGAGCGTCGCTGAACGTGCGTCGACCGCCATATGCCAGAGTCCGAGGAGACCATCGCGGACCTGGCGGAGGAAGCGACGCCGTGACTTGACGGCGGTGGTCTGGTGTTGGTTGTCAGCGGCCCTGCGCAGCCAGCCCCAGACACTGTCGCGCGATGTCGGAGAGGATTGGCAGCGACGTCGCCCGATCCGCCAACACGCCTTCGGCATGATTCGCCGACAACGGTACGAATCGGGCGCCGTGCGCTGCCGCCGCGAGCGCCCTGCCCTGGGAGAAGGGAACGTCGGTGTCCCTGCGGCCGTGAAACACGGTCCAGGGAGACACCAGGCGCGCGGCGCGCCGCAGGTTGTCGAACCTGTTGCGCATCACGAGGTGGACGGGAATCCACGGATAACGCTCCGCGCCGACGTCCGGGAGCGACGTGAATGCTCCCTCGGTCACGAGCGCCGCCGCCTTGTGAAGGGCGGCAAGGTAGGTGGCGGGACCTGACCCCAGCGACCACCCGTAGAGCACGATGTGATCGGAGCGGACGCGGAGCGTCGCCGTGAGGTAGGCCCACGCCGCGTCAGCGTCGGCGTACAGCCCCTGCTCCGATGGATCGCCCGCGGCGACGGACGCGCCATAGCCGCGATACTCGACTGCAAGCACGTTGAAGCCTGCCTCGCGGAGCAGTCGATAGCGCAGCACGTTGCCGCGCGATCCGACGAGACCAGCGTTGCCGTGGAAGTAGAGCACCCACGGATGGTGTTCGGCACGCTGCAGGCGACTTGCGAGGAGGAACACCGGGATGCCGTTGGCGTCACGAACACGCACGGTGTCCCATGGCAGGTGAGCCTCGGAGGTTGGCACTGGCCGGTCCGGGCGGCGCGCCGCCGCACTGACGTACACGAGCGCCGGCTCTTGAACCGCCATGTAGCCCACGGCGGTTCCATACACGACGGCGAATGCGCCTGCTATGCCTGCAATGCGGGAGCGAGCCCCGCGGTTCAACGTCATTTTGCGAGCCGACTACTGGTACTGATGGCAACTTAGCGAGCCAGGATGCGGTCACGGCTCGTAGCCTTTCGTCCAACGTCGCGGTGTTGTGCTGCGCACACCGTTGCCCGCGAGGCTCGCCGTCGAGATTGCTCACTGACCGGATGAGGCCGTCGCCAACGCGGACGCAAGACAAACTACGGTCCGGTCGGCAACCTCACCTGGAACTCGGTGCGACCCGGAACCGATTCCACGCCGATCTCCCCGGCATTGCGTTGCAGCAGGCGCCGCACGATGTCGAGCCCAATCCCGGTGCCCTTGCCCACGCCTTTGGTGGTGAAGAACGGATCGAAGATCCGACCCCTGATCTCGGGCGGAATGCCCGGGCCGTCGTCGATGATCTTGACGCTCAGCCACTCGCGCTGACGAGACGCCGACACCGTGACATGGCCCTCGGCATGGACCGCGTCCAGCGCGTTATCCAGGAGGTTCATCCACACCTGGTTGAGCTCCGCACCTATCGCGTACGCGCGAGGCAGGTCGTCGGTGACCTCCACGGAGATGCGCACGGACTTGGAGCGCGTTTTGGCGCCGAGCAGCGTGAGCGTGTCCGCGATGCCGCGGCGCACGTCCACGAGCTCCGGCGACGGCGCGCGGTCCATGTACGAGAACCCCTTGATCGCGGCGACCAGGTCATAGATGCGGGACGTCGCCGCCTCGATCTCGGCCGACAGCGCGCGCACCTGCACCCCGGCGGCCAGCCACCGCAGCGAAGCATCGAGCGCACTGCCGCTGACGGTCTCGGCGAGCGTATCCAGGGCCGCGAGAGTGACGCCCGTCTCACTCAGCGGTACCGCACTCGAGGCGTCGGCGCCGTGCCCCGTGAGCCAGTCCGCCATCGCGTCCTCGCGGTCCGCCCGCGTCACGGCGGACAGTGCCTCCAGTGGCGGCGACGTCACACATAAGGCGCGCACCATGTCGATGGCCTCGAGTTGCGCGTCCGACAGACGCGACGCGGCCAGCGCGCGTGCGGCCTCTTCGGATGCGTTGAGGGCAGCGGCTGTCATCTTGGCGCTGCGCGTGGCTGCCGAGGCCGGGTTGTTCACCTCATGCGCGAAGCCGGCGGACAGCCTGCCGAGCGAGAGGAGCTTCTCGTCGTGAAGGTCGCTGGACGTGAACATGCGCGCGCGGTCGAGCATCGCGTGCACCAGCGCCGCCGTCACCACCGGGCACTCGCGAATGAGGTCGGGGAACAGCTCCTTCGGAATCGTGAGGACCTCGGTATGCTCCTCGATGACGGCGTCGTTCGGCGGCGACGCGCCACGGGAATACGGCAGGGCACCGCCCACGTCGCCGCCGCGCCACTCGAAGATCTTGTGCGAGCCGATGCCACGATCCACGCGAATGACGACGTGGCCTTCGAACAGGATGAAGAGCGACGCCACCTGCTCGCCCTTCGACGTCATCGTGCCACTCTCGAACACCTGCGTCGTGCCGTGCGCGGCGAGCCACGTGTGCTCGGTCTCGGGCGCGTGACCGAGCGCGCGGTGCCGCTTCAGGCGCGCCATGAGATCCCACTGCGCAGGCGTTTCCACTTGCTCAGACCGTGCGGAGGTAGCGATGCACCGAATGGATCGCGGCCGACCCTTCGCCGACGGCGGCGGCAACGCGGCGGTTCGCGCCCGAGCGAACGTCGCCGGCGGCGAACACCCCGGGGATGCTGGTCTCGAACATGAAAGGCTCGCGCTCGAGCGTCCAACCGCGCGGGCGGCCGTGCTCCCGCGGAAGATCGGACCCGGTCCGGAGAAATCCGGCCTCGTCGCGCTCGAGGACGTCCGCGAACGCGTCGGTGTGCGGGCGAACGCCGATGAAGATGAACATCGCGGACGCCGGGATGACGCGCTGCTCGCCCGTGCTCGCGACTCGGACGACCACCGACTCCAGCGCGCCGTTGCCGCACGCTTCCTGGACTTCGACGTCGCTGACCACCGCGATGTTCGCGGTCGAGCGGATGCGGTCCACGAGATAGCGCGACATCGTCGGCAGCAGATCGGACGCGCGGATCAGCATCGTCACCTTGCGCGCGTAGCGCGAGAAGAACAGCGCACCCTGCCCCGCCGAATTCGCGCCACCGACGACGCAGACGTCCTTGTCGCGATAGCGGGCGGCCTCGGTCATGGCCGCGCCGTAGTACACGCCAATCCCCTGCAGCGAGTCCAGACCGCGCGCCTCCAGCATGCGCGCGCTCATGCCGGTCGTGATCACGACGCAGTACGTGGTGAGCTCCGTGCCGTCGGCCAGCCGCACGACGCGATAGGGGTCCTGGCGCTTGAGCGACACGACTCCCTGTCCGGTGAGCAGCTCCGCGCCGAAGCGGCGCGCCTGCGCGGTCGCACGCTGCGCGAGGTCCGCACCCGTGACACCCGCCGGGAAGCCGAGATAGTTCTCGATGAGCGAGCTGGTGCCGGCCTGGCCGCCCGCGGCCTCCGATTCGACGAGCACCGTTCGCAAACCTTCAGACGCCGCGTAGAGCGCATTGGCCAATCCGGCCGGACCGCCGCCGATGACGACCACGTCGTAGAACGGTCGACTGGCCTGCGTCTGCAGCCCGGCCTTCTTCGCCAGCTCCACCTGAGGCGGCGCCACGAGATGCGAGCCGTCCGGAAAGACGACGATGGGCAGCCGCGTGAGGTCGCCGGCCAGTGACTGGGCCAGCGCGCGGGCGGTCGCGTCCGCGTCCACGTCGACCCACTCGTACGGGACGTGATTGCGCGAGAGGAATTCCTTGGCGACGAAGGACTGGGGCGAGAGCTGCGAGCCCAGGACGCGGATCCCCTCGAAGGCCGGCCGCACGCGCGTGCGCCACTCGCTCAGCAGGTCGTCGAGCACCGGAAACAGCCGCTGCTCCGGTGGGTCCCACGGCTTCATGAGGTAGTGATCGAGCGCGATTTCATTGATGCCGGCGATGGCGACATCGGTGTCGGCGTACGCGGTGAGCAACACACGCCGCGACATCGGATGAATCTTCATCACCTCGCGCAGCAGCTCGATGCCGGTCATGCCAGGCATTCGCTGGTCGACCAGAAAGAGCGCGACCGGTGCATTGCGCGCGGCCAACTCCTTGGCGGCGCTGAGTCCCTCCGCCGCCGATCCGGCCTTCAACACGCGGTAGTCCGCCTGGTAATGCTGTCGCAGGTCGCGCTCGATGGCGCGCACCACGGCTGGGTCGTCGTCGACCGTCAGGATTACGGGCTTCGTCGGCGCCTCCGGCTGAGCCGAGTGGAAGAGGGGGGGGAGCGGGAATATACGCCGCGCATCAGTTGTCGGCGCCACCGGTGCGACGCAATTTGGTTGCACGGATTCGAAGGTGGTCGACGCCGACCCGAGTAGTTTGCGGCTGGAAACGCTGCCGTCGACGCGGGAGGGGAGATGTCTGCGACGAGCTTCGCGCAAGTTGGCGTTCAACAATGCGTGCCGTTGCTGCTGGTCCGAAGCATGGAAGCATCCATGCGCTTCTATATCGACGGACTGGGCTTCAGCATGACAAACCAGTGGATCAACAAGGGTCGCCTGGAGTGGTGCTGGCTCCAGCACGGCGACGCTGCGCTCATGCTGCAGGAGGTCGTGCCCGCGGACAAGTATGTGAAGCAGTTCGAGGGCAAGGTGGGGCTGGGCGTTTCGCTCAACTTCACCTGCCGCGATGCGCTGGCGTTCCATCACCTGGTGAAGGACCGTGGCATCGAAACGAAGCGCCCCTTCGTGGGCAACCGGATGTGGGTGACGTCCCTCAAGGATCCCGACGGCTACGACCTGCATTTCGAGAGTCCTACCGACGTGGCCGAGGAAACGGTGTATGAGGGCTGACGTCTCACGGGTCGAGCACTAGCGGCATGGACTTCGACCTCGCGGCCGCCCTCGCGGTGCTCGAGCGCACGCCCCGCGCGTTGGCGGACCGTGGCGGGCTTATCTCCCCGTTCTCGATCGGTGAGGACGAGGAGTTGCCATGACTATCGTTGGTCTTGTCGGCGGACTGGGTCCGGAGTCCACGATCGACTATTACCGGCGCATCCTGGAGGCATGGGCGCGCCAGGATCCGTCATCTTCTCCATCGATCGTCATCGACAGCCTCGATGTCCAGGTTGCGTTGCGCCTGGTGGCAGCCGATCGGCCAGCGCTGCTCGAGTACCTGCTCGGTTCGGTCCGGCGCCTCGCGGGCGCAGGCGTCGACTTCGTCGCGATGACAGCCAACACGGCGCACATCGTATTCGATGAAGTCGCGTCCAGCTCCCCCGTGCCGCTGGTCAGCATCGTGGACACCTGCGCGCTCGAGGCCCGGCGACTGGAGCGGCGCCGCCTGGCGCTGCTCGGGACGCGCTTCACGATGGAGGCGCCGTTCTATCCGGACGTATTTGCGCGGCACGGGATGGAGGTCGTCACGCCGAACGCCATGGAGCGCGCCTGGATTCACGAGCGTTACGTCGGCGAACTGCTCAAGGGCGATTTCCGCGACGACACGCGGCGCCAGATCGTCGCCCTGGTCGAGCGGCTGCGCGACGAGAGCAACGTGGATGGTGTCATCCTTGGCGGCACCGAGCTGCCGCTGCTGCTGCGTGCGCCAGAGGTGGCCGGCCTGCCCGCGCTCGACACGACGGAGCTGCACGTTGCGGCCATCGTCCATCGTTTGCGCGGTGACTGAGGAATGATGTCGAGGAACCACCGCGCAGCGGTGCGCGTAGTGGTGGATGCGATCCCGAGTTGGAAATCACACGTTGGTGACCCAGGAGTCCAGATGAGACTTTCGCCGCTGATCGTGTTGTCGCTCGTTTCGTCCTTCGCCGCGCAGGCGCCGGCCCAGACCCCGGCGTCGGAAGAAACCGCTGTACGTGCGGTGGTCGAGCGCTATTTGCACGGGCTCAAGTTCAACGACACCCTCGCCCTGCGCGACGCGTTCTGGCCCGAGGCCAAGCTGTTCTTCGTTGCCCGGAATGGGCAGCTGGGTCAATTGACGCAGGCAGCGTGGTACAAGTCCTTCGCCGGCAACGTCGGCCACGAAGAACAGGGCGATCTGCGGATTGCCTCGGTCGAGGTCACGAAAGACATCGCATCTGCCAAGGTCGTCGAGGACTATCCCAAGTCGCGGTACATCGACTACCTGTCGCTCGTGAAGTGGCAGGGACGCTGGTGGATCGTGAACAAGATCTACACGTCCGAACCTCGCTGACTCGGAGGCCGTGGTGAGCGTGCGGCAGCGCGTCGCGACTGGTACGTTCGCGGTTGCCTTGCTCGCGGCGGCCCGGCCCGCTGCGACTCAGCAGCGGTGCCCACGCGCGTGGTTGCCGGCGTACTCGCACAACGACTACACGAACCCTCGTCCTCTGTTCGACGCACTCAACATGGGGTTCAGCGGGGTGGAAGCGGATGTCTTTCTTGTGGCCGGGACCTTGCGCCTGGGCCACGAGCGCAAGCATGCCGCACGTGGGCCCGCGCTCGAAACGGTGTACCTCAAGCCGCTCACGGCACTGCTCCAGCTGTGTCCCGGGAACTCCGACCGCAGGCTGTTCCTGCTGACCATCGAGCAGAAGGAGGAGTCGCGAGAGACGTTCGACTCACTCGCCGCGCTGCTGTCGCGGTATCCCGAGATCACGAGAGGCGACATGGTGAACGTGGTGCTGGTGGGATGGCATCCGCCCGCAGCAGAGCTCGTTCGCGCGGGTTTTCGTTCCGCGAAGATTCAGGCTCGCATCCGCGACGACGCTGCGCCGACATCACCCGGCACGCCGCTGGTCGGACTCGCGAGCCTGGATTACGGACAGACCATGGGCCGCTGGTGGCGAAGCCCGGCTGGCCGCCGCGCCTGGTTGAGAGCGATTCGCGAGCAGAAGCGCATCGCACCCGACATCCCGATCAGGGTCTACGACGTGCCTGAACGAGCGGACGTGTATCAGGAGCTCTTCGATGCCGGCGTCGATCTGATCGGCGCGAAGGACCTGCGCCGGACCCTCGCGCTGTTTGGCTGGCCGCTCGCGGAGCCGCGCCCTCGATTCGACTAGGGAACCAACCCGCCGTGTCACTCACTGTGACGCCGCTTGCAGGATCGCGACGATCTCTCCGCGCCCGAAAAAGGTCGCCCAGCCCATCGCGTCGGCGTCGTGCTTCGTGTCATGAATCCGCGGGTCGGCTCCTGCCGCCAGCAACAGGCGCACGATCTCGGGATGATTCGACAGGATCGCGAGGTGCAACGGAGTCACGTCCGAGTCGAAGTGGGCCCAGATCGCGCTGGGACTGGCTCCGTGCTCGAGGAGCCACCTCACCGCCGGCACGTCACCGCGCTTGGCCATCACGTGCAGCACCCCGCCGCTCGTCCCTCCGGCAAGCAGCGCCGGATTGTCGCGCGCGAGACGCTCGGCGGTCTGCCAGTCCGCGAGCGCCAATACGGCGACGAGATCCGACGGGTCGCCGCGCGTCGGTCGAGCGCCGCGGTCGGCGCTCGACAGCTCTCCGACCGTGATGTCCCTGAGGCGTTTCATCAACGGGCCGTCGATCGCCGTTGAGTCCCCGTACGTTGCCGCCGACATTCCGAACGAGTCCACCGCCAGCGGATCGGCGCCAAGCTCCAGCAGCAGCGCGACCATCGCCGGCCTGTGCATCCGCACCGCGAAGTGCAATGGCGTCTGATTGTTCTCGTTGCGGCTCATGCGTGATTGCAGCACCGCGGGATTCGCGGCAACCAGGCGACGCACTTCGTCCGGGAGGTTCAGCGCGATCGCGGAGAAGATGTGATGGTGCGCGCCGCGACTGAGCAGGAGATCGACCACGCCGCGATGCGCGTCGTCGTTTCCGCCGTCCCAGCACGAGGCCCAGCCGATCACCTCGAGTGCGTGATCGTCCCCGTGTCCGACGACATCGCCGCCCGCGTCCGCCAGCCGACGCACGACGTCCACGCTTCCCGCCGCCGCGGCCCAGTGCATCGCGTACGTGTTGTCGCCCGTTTCCCGCGTGTTCGGATCCAGTCCGCGTCGCAGCAGGAGGTCCACGGCCGCGAGATGACCGCCGTGGGCTGCGGCGTGCAGCAGCGTCATGTCGTACGGTTTGACCGTGGCGTGGAGCTTGTCCGGATGGGCGTCGAGTAGCGCGGCGAGCTGCTTCGCGTCGCCCGTTCGCGCCGATGCGAACAGCTGCCCGTCGATGGTGAGCGAATCGACGTGAGCCTTGAGCGCGCGCCAGCTCGCGAAACCGTACTGCCTGGCGATGTCGAATTGCGCGTCGGCCAATTGGGCATCGGGCCGCGTCTCGCGCAGTTCCTTCAGTCGGCGCTTCGCCTGCTTGCGGAGCCAATCGAGATTGGCGGCGTCGGGGAGGGACGCGGACGCGCGGGTCTCTTCAGCCATATGACACCTTCCTTCCTTGGAAAGGGGGCGAGCCCTTTCACGTCGCCCGAGTCCGCAGGTGAGGCGAGGAAAAGAAGGTCATGTATTGAGCTGCTGGAGGGTGGGTTGAACCCTTCACGCGGACCGTCGGCCGCCCCTGCGGCGCTGATTTCAATGCTATGGCCGCGAACCGGCGTCGACAAGGGAATGTGCGTGTCGCACCCGTGTTGCCGAGGCCGTGTTTCGGAAGCACTTTTGCGCCATGAGTGAGATTGCTGCGGTCCCCGTCGAAGGCGCGCGCGCAACGGCGCTCAAAGCAGGTCGTTGGTGGCAATTGACGCTTGGCGTCATCTGCATGTCGATGATCGCCAACCTCCAGTACGGCTGGACGCTTTTCGTCAATCCCATCGAGGACCGATACCACTGGGGGCTGCCGGCCATTCAGGTGGCGTTCACGATCTTCGTGCTGGTGGAGACGTGGCTCGTTCCGCTCGAGGGGTACATGGTCGACAAGTTCGGGCCCAAGCTCGTTGGCGTCGGCTCTGGCATCCTCGTCGCGGCGGCCTGGGTGATCAACGCCTACGCCGACTCTCTCGCGATGCTGTACCTGGGCGCGGTGGTCGGCGGTATCGGCGCCGGAGGTGTTTACGGTGCCTGCGTTGGCAACGCGCTCAAGTGGTTCCCCGACCGGCGCGGTCTCGCCGCCGGCATCACGGCGATGGGCTTCGGCGCCGGCTCGGCGCTCACCGTGTATCCCATCGCGAACATGATCCAGGCTGAGGGATACGAAGCCGCCTTTCTCAAGTTCGGCATCGTGCAGGGCGCGGTGGTCTTCGCGCTCGGCTGGCTGCTGCGCGCGCCCGATCCGTCGATCAAGCTCGCCGCCAGTTCGAACAAGGCCGTTGTGGCGACGACGCGCGACTACACGCCGACGGAGATGCTCAAGTCGTCGGCGTTCTGGGTGATGTACGTGATGTTCGTGCTGACGGCGACGGGCGGCCTGATGGCGACCGCGCAGCTCAAGCCGATTGCCCGCGATTTCGGCATCGAGAAGGCGCAGGCCTCGTTCCTGGGTCTCTCGGTGATGGCGCTGCCTTTCGCACTCGCGGCGACCCGCGTGTTGAATGGCGTGAGTCGGCCGTTCTTTGGATGGATCTCGGATCAGATCGGCCGCGAGCGCACGATGTTCGTCGCATTCATGCTGGAAGCCGTGAGCTTCCTGCTGCTCAGCTGGTTCGGCGCTGGACCGGGCGCCTTCATCCTCATCGCGTGCTTCGTGTTCTTCGCGTACGGACAGATTTTCAGCCTGTTCCCCGCCTCGTGCGCCGATTCGTATGGAAAGAAGTTCGCGTCGGCCAACGCCGGGCTGCTGTACACCGCCAAGGGCACCGCCGCGCTCGTGGTTCCCCTCAGTAGCGTGATCGCGGCCAACTTCGGCGGCTGGAACGGCGTGTTCGTCGCCATGGCGGTGATGAACGCCATCGCGGCCGTGATGGCCCTGGTGCTGCTCAAGCCGATGCGTGCTCGATTGGCCGCGACGAAATGAAGATTGCTGTCGTTGGTGCTGGCGCCATCGGCGGGTATCTCGGCGGATGGCTCTCGGCGGCAGGTGAGGACGTGACGTTCATCGCGCGGGGCGCCAACCTCGAGGCCATTCGCCAGAATGGCATGCGTGTCATCGGGGAGGACGGCGTCGAGAAGATCTCCCGTGGAGCGCGCGCGGTCGACCGGATGAGCGACGCCGGCGCCCAGGACGTCGTCCTCCTGACCGTGAAGGCGCACCAGGTCGCGGCCGTGGCGGGCGACCTGAAGCATCTGATGAAGGGGGACACCACCATCGTGACGATGCAGAACGGCATCCCGTGGTGGTACTTCCACAAGCACGGCGGCGTACACGAGGGACGCGAGGTGCGAGCCGCGGATCCCGACGGGACGCTTGGGCGGCTCATCGACAGCGACCGCATTCTGGGGTCGGTCGTCTACCCCGCGGCAAACCTGGTGGCGCCGGGCGTGGTGCACGTCGTGGAAGGCAAGCGTTTCACGCTCGGCGAGCTCGATGGCGCAGAGTCCGACCGCGCGCGGAACATCTCGACAGCGCTGACGACCGCCGGATTCAAGGCGCCCATCACCAACGACATTCGCGGCGAGATCTGGCTCAAGATCTGGGGCAACCTGAGCTTCAACCCCATCAGCGCGCTCACGCACGCCACGCTCGTGGACCTCCTGCAGTTTCCTCCCACACGCGAGCTCAGCATCGCGATGATGCGCGAGGCGGAGACGATTGCCAACAAGCTGGGCATCACTTTTCGCGTCGGCATCGACAAGCGCATCGCCGGCGCCGAGAAAGTCGGGGCGCACAAGACGTCGATGCTCCAGGACGTCGAAGCAGGGAAGCCAATCGAGATCGATGCGCTGGTCGGCGCGGTGATGGAGCTGGGTCGATTGACCGAGACGCCGACGCCGCACATCGACGCGGTCTACGCGTGCGCCCGACTGCTTGGCGAGACACTGGCGCGACAGAACGGAAGACTTGAAGTCTTGCGATCGCCGACGTGAGAATTGCAGTTGAACGCGGAGGTCGCGGAGGAACGCGGAGGACAGCAAGAGCGATGTTGTATTTGGCCCCGATAGGCGTCTTCCGAAGAACAATGATCCCTTGCTGTTCTCCGCGGCCTTCGCGTCCTCCGCGTTCAATGGTTTGTTCAAGAACGTGATGGGGCTCCGCGCCTTCCGCGTTGAAATGGTTTTCTGGAACCTGAGACGAGATGAGCCAAGAGACGATTCCTGAACTGCTCGTGCGCGGTGCTGATGACGCCGTGGCCCTCAGCACGCCCGGCGGCAAACCGCTCTCGTACACATCGCTGCGTGCCCTGGTCAGGGAAATGACCGGGGCGCTGAACGGGCGCGGCGTTGGCGCGAACGACCGGGTCGGCATCGTGCTCGACAATGGCCCGGAGATGGCGGCCGCGTTCCTCGCGATCGCGTCGGCCGCGACCGCGGCGCCACTCAACCCCAGCTATCGCGCCGAGGAATTCGAATTCTATCTCAGCGACCTGCGCGCCAAGCTCCTCGTCGTCGCACAAGGCAGGGACTCGCCGGCCGTTGCGGTCGCGGAGAAGCTCGGTGTGCCGGTTGCTCGTCTCGTGCCGCGGCCGGAACGCGGCGCGGGCGCGTTCACGCTCGATTTTCCGGCGAGCCTCAAACCACTGAACACCAGGCCCAAACCCGCCGGTCCCGACGCCATCGCGCTCGTGCTCCATACCTCCGGCACCACGTCGCGACCCAAGATCGTGCCCCTGTCGCACCGGAACGTGTGCGCGTCGGCGCGGCACATTCGGGAAACGCTCGCGCTCACCGCGGGTGATCGGGGGTTGGTGATCATGCCGCTGTTCCACATCCACGGCCTCATCGCCGCGCTGCTCGCGCCGCTCTCCGCCGGTGCCCACGTGTCGTGCTCCACCGGGTTCAATGCGCTCAAGTTTTTCGCGTGGATGGACGAAGTGAAGCCCACGTGGTACACGGGCGTCCCGACGATGCACCAGGCCATTCTCCTCCGCGCGCCGGGGAATGCCGAAGTGGTCAGGAATCACCGACTCCGGTTCGTCCGGTCGTCGTCATCGTCGCTTCCCACGAAAGTGATCGGCGAGCTCGAGACGCTCTTCGGCGTTCCGGTCATCGAGGCCTATGGAATGACCGAAGCGGCGCACCAGATGGCCAGCAACGCCTTGCCGCCGCGAAAGCGCAAGCCCGGCACCGTCGGGCCATCCGCCGGCCCCGAGATCCGCGTCGTGGACACCACGGGGAAAACCGTTGCGGCTGGCGTCGCCGGCGAGATCGTGATTCGCGGACCGAACGTCATGCGTGAGTACGAGAACAATCCCAAGGCCAACGCCGACGCGTTCTATGGCGACTGGTTCCGCACTGGTGATCAGGGCGTGATGGACGACGAAGGCTACATCAGCATCACGGGACGCCTGAAGGAGATCATCAACCGCGGCGGCGAAAAAATCTCACCGCGCGAAGTGGACGAGATCCTCATGGAGCACCCGGCCGTGCACCAGTGCGTCACCTTCGGCATGCCGCACGACATGCTGGGCGAGGAAGTGGCCGCGGCCATCGTGCTGAAGCAGGGCGCTCAAGCAAGCGACAAGGAGCTGCGCGAGTTCGCCAGGGCGAAGCTCGCGGATTTCAAGGTGCCGAAGAAGATCCTGATCCTGACCGAGATACCGGTGGGAGCGACCGGCAAGCTCCAGCGCATAGGTCTGGCGCAGAAACTGGGACTAACTGAGGACAGTTGACGGGTTGACGGGTTGACGGGTTGACGGGAAAACCCGAAAACCCGAAAACCCGAAAACCCGAAAACCCGACAACCGGACAACCGGACAACCCGACAACCCCATTGGTCAGCGCGCAATGACGTTGAACGGCACGCCCTGTGGTGACGTAATCCCCGCGACGCGCCCCACTCCCGAGATGTCACGCGGCCCGGCGCGCACAGTGCCGCCGAGTGTGATGGTCTCTCGGACCGCGGAGTCGACGTCCTGCACCGTGAAGTACGTCGTCCAATGTGGATTGGGCCGCGCCGCGCCAGCCGCCTGCGAGATCGGCATCATTCCGGCCACGTAGTCGTCACCGAGCTTGAACGACGTGTACGCCATCCCCGAGCTCGGCCTGACCTCCGCCGTCCAGCCGAAAAGTCCCGAGTAGAACGACGTTGCGCGGTCCACATCGGTGGTCAGGGTGTGGAACCAGCTCGGCGCGCCGGGCAGGCTGCTGTCCACGTCGGTGCCCTGCCCCTTCTTCGGCTCCCATACGTCGAACTCGGCGCCGTTCGGGTCGAAGCAGACCGCCATGCGCCCCTGATCGGCGATGTCGAATGCCGGCTTCGACGACCCGCCAAGAGATGTAATTCTGTCGCAGGTCGCGTCCGCGTTCTGGACCTTGAGCATCACGCCGATGAGCGGTGGCGTCCCAGGCGGCGTGTTGGGGCTCTCGAGGTCGAACACCCCACCGATATCGCGCCCGCCCACCCTCACGAGGTAACCCATGCCAGGGATCTCGGCATAGGTCCACCCGAGAAGCTTGCCGAAAAACGCAGTCGCCTCGGCGGGCCGCGGCGTCAGCATGTTGATCCAGCAGAAATCGCCCGGTTTCCGCGTTCCAGTCGCCATCGCAGTATCCTCGTCCAGAAGAATTCAGTTTGATTCGCGAGTGCGTCGCCGCGCAGCGGATCGGAGCACTTTGACGCTTGCCAGCTCGCGCAGCGCATCCTTCCCTACCCAGCGCGAGCCCGGCTCGTCGGATTGCGCAGCCGATGCGACAGCGCGACCGACGCCGTACTTAGCCCTGCGCTGCGCCGCCCCATCGCGTGAGCATCTCCTCACGCATGCCTTTGGAGCTCGCCGTTCGAGCCAGGTGAGCGCCTCGCGCACGCGCAGGGTAGTCGAGGTCATGTGAGCGACTTGAGGATCTTGTCGAGTCTCGCGAAGCCGATGTCCATGCCCTCCTTCATGCCCGTCTTGAGCGCTGCATCCCGGGCTTCTTTCGACGGGTACTTGATGGTGAGCGTGATCGTCGTCCGGCCGTCCTTCTCCGTGAACTCGGCGGTGTTGATCGTCTCCGGCCACTCCGGCCCCCACGTCTCGGTGGAGACCACGCGCTGGTTCGGCACGACTTCCCGATACGTGCCGCGCATGTCCATCTCCTCACCACTTGCTTTGCGCCAGGCGAAGTGCCACGTGCCGCCGGGGCGAAGATCGATCTCGCATACCGGCATGGTCCAGCCTTCGGGTCCTGTCATCCAGTTGGGTACGTGCTTCGGGTTCGTCCACACGTCGAAGGTGACATCGCGGGGCGCGTCGAACACCCGCGTCACGACGACTTCACGATCCGACGGAGTGGCGTAGGTGGTGACGCCGGTCTTGACCGCGCCGGTCCTGGTTCCGCTGGTCATCGGTTTCCTCCTTTTCCCTTGAGCGTTTGAAGGTACGTGTCGAGTCGCTTGTAGCTCGCATCCCAGAATTCGCGGAACTCTCCCGCCCACTCCGCCACTTCCTTGAGTGGCGCCGCATCCAGCGTGCAGGGGCGCCACTGCGCCTCGCGCCCCCGCTGGATGAGGCCAGCGCGCTCCAGCACGCGGAGGTGCTTCGAGATCGCGGGCCCGCTCATTTCGAATGGCGACGAAAGCTCCTTCACGGTCGCGGCGCCGCTCGCGAGCCGCGAAAGAATCGCGCGGCGCGTGGGATCGGCGAGGGCGAAGAACGTGGCGCTGAGCGTGTCGGCTGGCATGGCGGATCGCATGAACGGAGAGTGTATCTAACCTGTCGGTTATTTAACCTATAGGTTATGTACGCGCAAGTGGCAGTTTCTTCCTCCCCACTCGATCCTTCGCGCGACTCGTTGGCTAGCGGGCGCTCGTGGCCCGGCCACGAGCGGACCGGCCGCTCAATGAGCTCGGCGCGTCGAGGCTGGCACCGTCGTCCACGCCAACGCCAAGTCGATCCACGAGCTCACCGCCCAGCCAGCCGGTATAGAGGCTCAGCCCCGCGCCCGCGAGAGACAGCAGCTGAGCGAACGTGCCTGGCGAGCCCGGGTCACCGCGGCGCAGCAACCAGCTCGTCGCAAACAGCAGCACCATCACGACGTTCCCCACGCCGTGGATCAGCCCGATGCGCTTGGCGCGCGTGCCGGATGGAATGGCGCGCCAGTCGATCGCTCCGAAGAGCGCCGCGGCAAGTCCACCGATGATGCCCGCCGCGATCATCCAGAAGGCGATCACCGCCCACAGCGCCGTGCCGGTGAAGAGATGAATCGCATCGAAAATGATCGCCGTCGTGAGCAGTGCCAGTGGATACGGGATCAACATCTGATGAATGGCGTGGCCCAGCACCTTCGCTCTTGCTTCCATCGTGCGCTCCGCGTCGGCCTCTGCTGTTCAGTGGAACCCGAAATGCATGCATTCAGCCACACTCGTGCCAGACACGGCGCGCGACGCCTGTACGCAATCGTCCTCCACCCGATCATGAGCCCCAGTTTCATTCGCTCCAACGAGCGCTACGCCTGGCACGGCCAGTCGTTGTTGATCACGAACGAGCGCGGCGATTGCTGCGCGGAACACTCGCTGTCCGGCTATTACTTCCGCGAAGCCCGACACCTGCGCACGATGCGCATCGAGATCAACGGGGTGTCACCATGGTTGTGCGAGTCCGCCGCCGGCGACGCCGACTCGCTGTCCTTCAGCTATGTGCATCCCGAGCTCACTGCCTTCGGCGGCGGCGGGTCCGGCCAGTCTCAGGATGCCATTACCCGCGACCGCGATGGCATCCCGCATCGCGGCCTGGACGTCGTCGTCACGCAGCAACTCGGGATTGCGGCCCTCGACGTCACGGCGATCGTGACGAACCGGGCGCGCGAGCCTGTGACCCTCGAATTCGCATGGATCATCGACGCTGACTTCGCGGACATCCAGGAAGCGCTTGGCGGTGAGCGCCAGCAGTCCGCGCCCGTGCACGTCGAGGCCGAAGGCGACCATGTGGAGTTCGTCTATCAGCACGACCGACTCAGTTATCGCACCACCGTCTCAGCGTCGGGCGGCTGGACGTGGACGTCGAACGACTGGCGTCTCGCCACGACGCTGCGCCTCGAGCCGCAGCAGCCGGCGCGATTGTCTTTGTACGTACAACCCGCGGACTACCGCGACATGCCCGATAGCGCCGAGCTGGACCGCGCCGAAGCACTCTGGCGCCACTGGCGCGAGGGGTTCGCCCGGGTGCAGACACCTGGCAATCGCGTCGCGGAGGAAGTCATCCGCGCCAACCTGCGCGACCTCTCGTCGTTCCCACTGCTCATGGGCAAGGCCGACGAGTGGCTCGCCCCCCAGGCGGGAATGCCACTGTACCCCGCCTTGTTCGGGCGCGACGCATTCACGGCAGGGTGGCAGGCGGGCTGGGTGGATCGCGGCCGGATGCTCGACGCCGCGCTCACGCGACTGGGGCGGATGCAGAGCACGCGCGTCGAGAAATGGACGGATGAGGAGCCGGGCCGCGTGCCCTATCAGGTACGAATGGGCCCGTTGGCGCGCCTGAACATCAATCCGTACGCGGCGTACTACGCGGACTTCGCCAGTCCGATGATGTTCATCATCTCGATGGCGCACGCGTTTGCCTGGACCGGCGACATGGAGTTTCTGGATCGGCACTGGAGTACCGCGCTCGGGATCCTCCAGTGGCTCAAGCAGTATGGCGATCGCGACGGAGACGGATACCTGGAGTATCTCACGCACTCGCCCAAGGGGACGAAGAACCAGGGCTGGAAGGACAGCGGCAACGCCATCCTGTACGACGACGGTTCGCCTGTGCCGGCACCGCTGGGCACGTGCGAGCTTCAGGGTTACTGGTTCGCCAGCCTGCAGCTCATGTCCGCGTTGCATTGGACACGGGGCGACCTGGAACAGGCGCGAGAGCTCTGGCACCAGGCGATGGAGCTCAAGCGTCGGTTCAATCGCGACTGGTGGATGGAAGACGAGAGCTTCATCGCGCTCGCGCTCGACGCCGACAAGAAGCAGGTGCGCGCGCTCACCTCCAACGTCGGCCAGTGCATCGCGACCGGCATCATCGACGACGAGCACCTGCCCAGGGTAGTCGGCCGGCTGTTCGCGCCCGACTTGTTCAGCGGCTGGGGCATCAGGACGCTGTCCACCAACGACCGCTCGTACAATCCGGTGGAATATCACCTTGGGTCTGTCTGGGCAGTCGAGAATGCGTCGATCGTGTTCGGCCTTGCGCGTTTCGGCTTCTGGGAGCGCGCCGCCGACCTGGCCGAGGGGCTTTTCTCACTCGCAACACTGTACCCGGGATACCGCATTCCCGAGACGGTGGGCGGTTACGCGCGCAGCGAGCGGGGGTCCCCCGGCGCATACCCGCGATCGAATACGCCGCAGCTGTGGAACGCGTCGGTGTTTCCGCTCCTGCTCCAGTCGCTGCTGGGACTGCAGCCGCTGGCGCCGATTCACACGCTCGTCGCCGACCCGCACTTGCCGGCATGGCTGCCTGCCGTGACCATCGAAGGCATCAATGTCGGCGACTCCAGAGCGTCGCTGCGCTTCTGGCGCGACAGGAACGGCGACTCTCACGGCGAGATCCTCCACAAGACCGGGACGCTGCACTTGCTGAGGCAACCGCCCATCGAGTCCCTTACGCAAGGCGTCTCCGACCGATTGGGCGCGGCGGTGGACACGCTGCTGCATCACTGACAACGAGCGACGGAGCCCGTTTCCATGAAAACGACACTCAAACCGCTGCGAGAGCAGGTGATCGTGATCACCGGTGCCTCGAGCGGCATCGGTCTGCGCACGGCGGAAGAAGCGGCGAGTTACGGCGCTCGGGTCGTGCTCGCCGCGCGCAATGAAACCGACCTGTCGAAGGCCGTGCGACGCATTCGCGACGCCGGGGGACGGGCCATCTACCGCATGTGCGACGTGTCCGACCTGGTGCAGGTGGAGGCCCTCGCCAAGCAGGCGATCGCGGAGTTCGGCCGCATCGACACGTGGGTGAACTGCGCCGCGGTCGCCATCTACGGTACGTGGCTGGAGGTGTCGCTCGAGGATGCGCGTCGGCAGTTCGACGTGAACTACTGGGGCGTGGTGCACGGAACGCTGACCGCCGTGCGCGGCATGTTCCAGCATGGCGGGTCCGTGATCAACGTCGCCAGTGCGCTGGCGGACCGCGCGATCCCGCTGCAGGGCAACTACTCCGCCAGCAAGTTCGCCGTGAAGGCGTTCACCGAGTCCCTGCGCATGGAGCTGGAGACCGAGGGCATCCCGGTCTTCCTGACGCTCGTGAAGCCCGGCAGCGTCGATACGCCCCTGTTCGCGAAGGCCAAGACGTACATGGGCGTCGAGCCGCAGCCGATTCCGCCAGTCTACTCGCCCCACGTCGTCGTTGAAGCGATCCTCGCGGCCGCGGCGCGTCCGATGCGCGACATTGTGGCGGGCGGGATGGGCAAGGTGACGAGCCTGAGCGAGAAGCTCGTTCCGCGCCTGACGGACCGGTACATGGAACGGACCACCTTCGACTCGCAGAAGACCAACATTCGTGCGTCCGTCGATCGACCCACCAACCTCTACGAGCCGCTGGACTACGACGGTGGCGAGCGTGGCGCATATGGCGGTCGCGTACGCAAATGGAGCGCGTACACGGAGGCCATCCTGCATCCGCGGGCGACCGCCGGCATCCTGGCCGGCATCGGCATGGCCCTTGTCGCGGGCGCGCGCCGCCTGCGGCGCGACAAGGACTGAGCGCGGCGGCGACTGCCACGCGACCGCTTCAGCCTTCGATCTTGTAGACCTCGCGTCGGCCGTAGTCCACGAGATCGTGATAGCCCTGCATGATGGCCTCGAACTTCTTCATGTCCTCACTGCTCGTTTGCTGACCCATCCCCGACATCATGTCCTCGAAGGCCTTCATGTTCTCGACCTCGAACTCCGACACGATCGTCCAGTAGCGCTCGGCCGCGAAGTCCGTCATCACGCGCATTCTGGGCATGCCGAGCTTCTCGTTGAGCTTCGACATCGCGAGGAACTTCTCCACCATCGGGCGCACCTTACCCGGCTTGCAGTACATCACTTCACGGATCAGCAGCATAGAATCTCCCTTTTTGTTGATCGTCCAGAGGTAATTGGGTTGTCGGGTTGACTGGTTGTCGGGTTGACTGGTTGTCGGATCGTCCGCACTCGTCGTGCCACGTCTGGATCACTACGCTTCACCGTTATGGAACTGCCGGTCAATCCCACGGTTCTGCCCATGCTCGCCAAGCGCGTCAGCGATCTGCCGCCTGGCGAAGGCTGGATCTTCGAACCGAAGTGGGACGGCTTTCGCACGATCATCTTTCGCGACGCCGACGAGTTGTTCATCCAGAGCCGTGACGAGAAGCCGCTCGAGCGCTATTTCCCCGAGCTGACCGGGCCACTCAAGGCACAGCTGCCCGATCGCTGCGTGCTCGACGGGGAGATCGTGATTGCGCGCGACGACGCGCTCGATTTCGACGCACTGCAGCTGCGACTGCACCCGGCGGCCTCACGCGTGAAGAAACTGGCCGCGGAGCTGCCGGCCTCCGTGGTCTTCTTCGACCTGTTGTGCGTCGACGATCAGGACCTCCGCCATACCCCATTCGCCGACCGGCGGGCCGCGCTCGAGAGACTGCTGGGCGATGCCGAGCCACCGCTGCACGTCACGCCGGCGACCCGCGATCGCAGGACGGCGGCGGACTGGTTCCGGCGCTTCGAAGGCGCAGGGCTCGACGGAGTGGTGGCCAAATCCGAATCCGGACTGTACGAGCCGAACAAGCGCGTGATGCTGAAGGTGAAGCACGAACGCGACTGCGATTGTGTCGTCGCCGGTTTTCGGTGGCACAGGGCAAGCGAGGGCAAGGCCGTCGGCTCGTTGTTGCTGGGACTCTATGACGACGACGGCAACCTGCAGCACGTCGGCGTATGCGCGAGCTTCACCGACGCCAAGCGGCGCGAGCTCGTCCAGTTTCTGGCGCCATACCGCGAGAACGCGTTGGACGACCATCCCTGGCGCGAGTGGGCCGACATCGATGCCGATGCCGCGGCGCAACGCCGCCCGGGAAGCGGCAACCGCTGGAACGTGGGCAAGGACATGTCCTGGCAGCCCATCCGTCCCGAGCTCGTGGTGGAAGTGGCCTACGACCACATGCAGGGGAGTCGCTTCAGGCACACGGCGCAGTTCCGACGCTGGCGCGATGACAAACGCCCGCGCGACTGCACGTACGAGCAGCTCGAAGTGGTGCCACCGCTCGAGCTCGCGGAGATCTTCGCCACCGGCCGCTGATCAGTCGCTTTTCTTCGGCTTCTTCGACTTGCTCGTCCACTGCCGCCACTCGCGCGTGGGATCGTCGTCGGGATCGGGCGTTTCCTGGGCCGGCCTGAGCTCCTCGGGGACCCTGCGGAGATTCACGCGAATGCGTGTCCACGTCGATGAGCGTCCGCGCATGGAATCCACGAGGACGTCGTCCACGGCGAGTCTGTTCGCCGCTTCAGGATGCCTGGATTTCCATCGCTCCAGGCCAGCGAGGGCGGCACTCTTGTCTGGAGAGTTCGCGACCGTGATGAGGGGCATCGTCCGCCGCCGCGTCGCGCCCCTGGGTCCGCCTTCAGCTCCGCCTTCAGCTCCGCCTTCAGCTCCGCCTTTGGTTTCGCTTTCAGCTCCGCCTTTGGTTTCGCCTCTAGTTCTGCCTCTAGTTCCGCTCTTTGCTCTCCTCGAGGGAGCCACGCGTGGCGCCTCGCCTTCCATCTTTCGGAAGTGCGGCGGCCACGGCGCGTCTCCCAGTCCCGTGGCTTCGTCGCGCGCCGCCAGGTCGAGCAGCGCATCCAGCGAGCCGACGGCCGCGTCCATGCCGTCATGTGCGTCGCCAAGCGCCGCGAATCGCGCCGGCACGCTCTGCACGGTGAAGTCCCCAGGCTCGCACGCGGGAATCTCGTCCCACGCCAGCGGCGTCGACACGCGAGCGTCCGGCAGCGGTCGTACGGAATACGCCGAGCAGGTCGTGCGGTCCTTCGCGTTCTGGTTGTAATCCAAAAAGACGCCGTGGCGTTCTTCCTTCCACCATTTGGACGTCGCGAGCGTCGGCGCACGACGCTCGACCTCGCGCGAGAATGCCAGCGCGGCGCGCCGCACTTCCGTGAAGGACCAGCGCTGCTGGATGCGCACGTTGACGTGCATGCCGCGCGACCCGCTCGTCTTGGGCCATCCGACGAGCCCCATCTCGGTGAGGAGGTTCCTGGCCTCCATGGCGACGCGCCGAACGTCGTCCCAGGCCACGCCGGGACCCGGATCGAGATCGATGCGCAGCTCATCGGGATGATCCAGGTCACCCGCTCGCACCGCGTGCGGATGCAGCTCGATGCACCCGAGATTCACCACCCACGCGAGTCCCGCGGCGTCGTCGACGACGACTTCTTCAGCCGTGCGGCCCGACGGAAACGACAGAGTCACCGTGCGCAGCCACGAGGGCCGCTGCTCGGGCGCGCGCTTCTGATAGAAGGGCTCGGCCTCCGCGCCGTTCACGAACCGCTTGAGCACGATGGGACGATCGCGGATGCCCGTGAGCGCACCGGGGGCGACGGACAAGTAGTACCGCACCAGGTCCAGCTTTGATAGCTTGACCTCCCGCGAGAAATACGGTTTGTCGGGATGTGTGACTCGAACCTCGCGTCCGTCGATCGACAGGACCTCGGCTGTCTCTTCTTTTTTCGTCATCTCCGAGCCATTCGTGTGACATGGATCTGGCCGATATGAAGCAAGGCGACGGTCTCTCGCGCAACCAGCACTCGCTCACACGATGATTCCGGCGCGCGAGGCACTCCAACGTTTGCGCGAGGGAAACCAGCGGTTCGCGTCGAACGAGCGCCGCGATGACTCCATCCTGTTCAATGCGCGACGCACGGAGCTCACCACGGGTCAGGAGCCTTTCGCCATCATTCTCGGATGCTCTGATTCGCGCGTGCCCGCCGAGATCGTGTTCGACCAGGGGCTCGGTGATCTGTTCGTGATTCGTGTGGCCGGTAACATCGTGGCGCCCTCCCAGGTGGGGAGCGTCGAGTTCGCCGCGTGGCGTTTCAGCACGCGGTTGGTCGTGGTCCTGGGGCACTCGCAATGTGGCGTGGTGCTCGCAACGATCGAGGAGCTCAAACGCCCCGCGGAACTCCAGTCGCACAATCTCGACGCCATCGTGGACCGTGTGCGGCCATCGGTCGAAGCCCTGCTCGACGCCGACCTCCCTGAGGACAAGCTCGTCAAGCGCGCAGTCCGCGCCAATATCAGAGCGTCGGCGGACCACCTGCGGCACGGCTCGCGAGTGCTGGAACAGCTCATCAGGGATGAAGGGCTGGTCGTCGTTGGGGCCGAGTATTCGCTCGACACCGGGATCGTCGACTTTTTCGACGGGGTGCCGCCCGGGGCCTGACGTCGGCCCAGGGCGCTGCCACCATTGCCAGGGCTGCGTACATTGCGCGCGTGACTGGATCGTCGTTGCCCCTGGCGCAGCCGATCGCCGCGCTGATTCCGGCGTACAACGCCGAGGCGTTCGTTGGCGATGTCATTCGCCGGGCGCGAGCTCACGTGCCCGTGATCTCGGTCAACGACGGCTCGCGCGACGGGACGCTCCGCGTGCTCCAGGCCAGCGGCGCGACGGTCATCGATCAGCAGCCGAACCAGGGGAAAGGCGCGGCGCTCCAACGCGGGTTCCGCGCAGCGCTGGACCTCGGAGCGGCCGCGGTAATCACGCTCGACGCAGACGGCCAGCACGATCCCGACGAGATCCCTCTTTTTCTCGACAAGTTCCGCGCGACGCGCGCCGACCTGATCATCGGGGAGCGCGACTACTCGAAGATGCCGTTCGTCCGCCGCATGTCCAATACGATCGGCCGTACCGCGTTCTCCTGGGCCATGGGCCGGCTCATTCGTGACAACCAGTCCGGCTATCGCCTGCTCAGCCGCCGGCTCATCGAAGCCGTACTGGCCAGCAAGGAGCGCGGTTACGAGTTCGAGATGGACATGATCGTGATGAGCGTCAAGCGCGGCTGGCCAATCGAGGGCGTGCGCATCCGCACGATCTACGGCGAGGAGACGAGCAACATCAAGCCGCTGCAGCACGTGGTTCACTTCTTCCGAATGGTGCGCCGCGCGCGGATGGCGATGCGGTCGGACTAGGCGGAACGGCTGCTAGCGCCGATCCCACTTTTGCGTTCTTTTCCGCTCGATCCGGCGGTGAAGTTTCCAAACCCAGACCCAGCCCAATGATCTGTCTTCGAGACGCTTCGCGCGCGGTGGCATTCTCCAGGTTCGCAACGCTGGTGACTCTCGCGAGCGCTTCTCTCGCGGCCTCGGCGTGCCGTCCGCCCGCGAGACCGGGGGGTGCTCCAGTGCCTCGACAACCCGTGGAGCCGAGACTCGTGCCCTTGCCCGTGACGCTCAACCTGACGGGCGGCGAGCCGTTCACGCTCAAGGATTCCGCGGCCATCGTGGTCGATGCCGGCAATGACGACGTCGCGCGCACCGCTGAACTGCTGGCGCTGGTGCTGCGTCCCTCGACGGGGTATGCGCTTCCGGTTTCGACGTCCCCATCAGTGCGCGGAGTGATCGCGCTGCGATTGGCGCCCGATCGCACGGCGCTGGGCGCGGAAGGTTACGAGCTCACGGTGACGTCCGACTCCGTGCGCATCGTCGCCAAGGAGCGGGCCGGCCTGTTCCACGGCACGCAAACGCTGCGTCAGCTGTTCCCGGCGCAGATCGAGCAGCAGCTCGCCACGTCGTCGCCGGCGTGGATGCTACCGGCGCTTACGATCGTGGACCAGCCACGTTTTGCCTGGCGCGGGTCGATGCTCGACGTGGCACGCCACTTCTTCACGGTGGACGAGGTCAAGCAGTACATCGACCTGATGGCGCTCTACAAGCTGAACACGTTCCACATTCACCTGGCCGATGACCAGGGTTGGCGGATAGAGATCAAGTCGCATCCGAAGCTCACGGAGGTGGGTGGCAGCACGCAGGTGGGCGGCGGCCCGGGCGGCTTTTATACCCAGGCCCAATACGCCGACATCGTGAAATACGCGGCGGACCGTTTCATCATGGTCGTGCCGGAGATCGACATGCCCGCACACATCAATGCGGCCCTGATCTCCTACCCGGAGCTGAGCTGCGGCCAGCGTCCGCCCGCGCTGTACACCGGCACCGAAGTCGGCTTCAGCGCGATCTGCCCGGACAAGGAAGAGTCATACACGTTCCTGAACGACGTGATTGGCGAGATCGCCGCGATCACACCGGGACCCTACTTCCATATCGGCGGAGACGAAGTCAAGGCACTGACGACGGAGCAGTACAACAAGTTCATCGAACGCGTCCAGGACATCGTCACGAAGCACGGCAAGCGGATGATCGGGTGGGAAGAGATCGCGCACGCGCAGCTGAAGGCGAGCACGCTTGTGCAACAGTGGCAGACGGACACCGTCGCCGCGAAGGCGGTCAAGTACGGCAGCAAGATCATCATGTCGCCCGGCCCGCGCATGTATCTCGACATGAAGTACAACCCCGAGACGGAGCTGGGACTCAGGTGGGCCGGCCTCATCGACATGCAGACCGCCTACGAGTGGGACCCCACGACGTATATGAAGGGTGTTTCGGAGACGGACATGGTGGGCATCGAGGCACCCCTGTGGAGCGAGACCATCCGGAACATCACTGCGGCAATGTTTCTCGCGGTACCGCGACTTCCCGCCCTCGCAGAGGTAGGCTGGACGCCACAAGCCGCGCGGAACTGGAACGACTTTCGCCGGCGCATCGCGGCACATGCACCACGCTGGAACCTGCTCGGCTTCAACTTCTACGAATCACCGCAGATTCCGTGGCAATAGGTGATGGCTGGTGCTCGGAGGTTGGAAGTTGGAGGAAGTGGGCCATTGGCGATGGGTAATTGGAGAAAGGGGGGGAACGCTGTGTTGACACGCCGCGAATTCGTCGCGTTTGCTGCATCCGCCGCGCTTTGTGGACGTGGCGGCGAGCCGGTGCAGAAGGACGTCGAGATCGTGGAGTTCGACGCCTCGGGAAGGCGGCTCCGAAAGTCGCGCGTGCCCAAGGTCGTGAAGTCCGACGAGGAGTGGAAGAAGCAGCTCTCGCCCCTGGCGTTCGCCGTCGCGCGCCAGGGCGGCACCGAGCGCCCGTTCTCCGGCGAGTATTGGAACCTTCACGAGCAGGGGCTGTTCCGGTGCATCTGCTGTGACACCGCCCTGTTCGGCTCGGACGCGAAGTTCGACTCGGGAACCGGGTGGCCGAGCTTCTGGCGTCCGATCGCCGAGGAGAACGTCAAGCACGGAAAGCCGAGCAGCGGGTTCACGGCGAGTGAGGTCACCTGTCGCCGCTGCGATGCGCACCTCGGTGATCTCTTCGATGATGGGCCCAAGCCCACCGGTCTGCGCTACTGCATCGACTCCGTATCATTACGGTTCGTGAAGTTTTCCTAGCGCGCTGATTCTGTGCCCCCACAGGCACGAAGCGTGTGCACGACCGTAGGGTGATGCGTCGGCGCTACACCGGGTGCGCCAACATTTTTCTTGCGCGGTCGCAGGCCAGACCGTACGATTTCGAACTTCGGTTGCCGCAATAGTGACGATTCCCGCCTGGGCTGAGCGCCAGTGCCATCCGTCACTGCCCGAGGCGCCGTGGCTTTGCCGAATCGTACCCAAACGCCAGGAGCAGGTCATGCATTCCAGTCGTTCGCTCGTTCTCCTCGGCGCCCTCGGCGTTGCTGCATGCGTCGAGGCGCCGATAACAACGCCGCCCGGTGAATTGAACGGTGCACTGGCGATGGCCTCCGTGCAGGGTACCAAGTCGTATGTCATCATCGGCAAACAGGAGAAGCTTCCCGAGAGCCTGAGCGACAAGATCAGCGCTGCAGGTGGAACGCTGACGGCCGACATGAGTGTCATCGGCGTCGCGTCCGCGAGCTCGAGCGACCCGAATTTCGCCACCAATGCCGCGAGCGCGCTGAACGCGGATATCGTCGAAGACCTGGCCGTCGGCCTTCCGAATCAGCAGCTAATCCCCGCCGAGGTCGGAGACCTTGGCGAGCCGACGTTCACACAGACGGCGTCGGTCGGAGCCGGCGAACAGCTTCGTCTGGTTCAGTGGGCGCCTGACGCCGTCCACGCGCCAGGTGCCTGGGATCTGGGCTTTCAAGGCCAGGGCGCTCGTGTCGCGGTCATCGATGGCGGCATTCACTCCACTCACGTGGATCTCGTATCGAACCTCGATGTTGCGCATTCGACGTCATTCTACCCGAGTTGCATCCTGCCCGGAACCAAGACGGAGGCAAAGCCTTGCCCCTTCAACGTCGACGCAGCCGGCGACAGCGTGAATTCGTGCATTCTGGACGCTGGTGTCGCACGACCTGACGCATTCTGGCATGGCACGCACGTGGCGGGCATCGTCGCGGCTGCCGCCCAGGGTCCCGGGGCCGTCGGTATCGCCCCGAAGGCCACCATAATCGGCGTAAAGGCGCTCCACTGCGGCGGCGGTCTCTTCTCGTATGTCATCAACGCCATGATCTACGCCGCCACGCCCATTGCAGCGGGCGGCGCCGGGGCCCACATCATCAACATGAGCCTGGGAGCCCTCATTCCCCGAGGTCCGACGGCAACTGACAAGGCATCGGCTTTCGCTCATTTGTTCGTCGTCCTCAGCCGCGCCGCGATGTACGCCAGAAGGAACAACGTGACCGTCATCGCAGCAGCGGGCAACGAGAGCGCGGACCTCGACCACACCGCCGATCTCATGTCCGTACCAGCACAGTCCGTTGACGTGATCTCCGTTGCGGCCACGGGCCCGCTTGGCTGGGCCCTCGGCGCCAACGATTTCGATCGACCGGCGTCGTACACGAACTTCGGTCAGTCCGCAATCAACTTCGCCGCACCCGGTGGAGGCATCGATCTTTTTCTACTTCGCGACACGCGGCTCTGTGCCAGGCCTCTCCAGCCTTCGGGAGCGATAGTGCGTCCGTGTTTTGTTTTTGACTGGGTATTGTCGACGACTCGCAGCACGACCGCTGGTGGTAACTGGGGATGGACGGTCGGGACATCGATGGCGGCGCCGGTTGTTTCGGGCGTCGCCGCGCTGATCGTCGGGAAGTACAACGGCAACATCAGTCCGGCTGGAGTTGAGAGGATTCTGCGCCAATCAGCTGACGATCTCGGTAAGCCCGGCAACGACGACTTCTATGGTGGCGGTCGGGTCAACGCCTTGAAAGCAGTTCAATAGAGAGCGAACGTCCGCGTCGACAAACGGCCCGCGCATCCGCGCGGGCCGTCTCGTTTCAACGAAGGGCGCTTGCGCGTCAGTCTGCTCCACTCCAGTGTCACCTGCCGATGACAGGCGCCATGGTACTGATGCGGTCACGTGACACCACTACTGTGGTTGCGTGAGACCATCGCTGCGGTCGCGTGCAATACGTAGGGGACTCGCGTGAACCCGCCACTGCGGCGAGTGCAATACGTAGATGAATCGCGCTACACCACCATCGCGCTTGCGTGCAACCACTGGTGTAGTCGAGTGCACCCACCTTTCTGATCGCGTGATACCACCCATGCAATCGCGTGAGACCACCGCGGTGTTGCCTGACAGCATCATCGTGCTCGCGCTGTATGCGTAGAGCGTTCGCGTTGGACCACTGTTGTAGTCGCGCGCGATACGTAGCCGAATCGCGTGCACCCACCTTGCAGTCGCGCGAAGGCAGTGGTGAATCGACCTGACAGCACCGCTGTGCTTGTGTGAAGGCAGTGCTGAATCGACTGACAGCACCGCTGCATCCGTGTGAATGCTCAGTCGAATCGCCGTGCCTGTCGTGGACTCGCTGCATCACTCGACGCATATTCCAATGTCAGCACACAGACAATGTCCGATGGAGGTGTGACGTGTGCCGTAACATCAAGACGCTCGCCAACTTCGAGCCACCCGCAACCGACGACGAGGTTCGCGCGTCGGCGCTGCAGTTCGTTCGCAAGCTCAGTGGAACCACGCGCCCGTCGCGCGCAAACGAAGCAATCTTCAATGCCGCGGTCGAGGAAGTCACCGCGGCCGCGAATCGCCTGATTCAGTCGCTCACCATCAACGCGCCACCGCGCAACCGGGAAGAAGAAGCGCGCAAGGCGCGCGAACGTTCTCTCAAGCGATTCGCGTCCTAGCTTCGATCGCCACCCTACCCCATCCCCTCTCCTTCACTCGGAGCTCGCTCATGGCGCAGCGCCCTACCCTGGTTGCTCTCGGTCTGGTCATAGTGCTTTCTGCTTGTGCAGCAAAAACGGAAGGCAACAACCGCGACACGATGACGCAGCGCCAGAAGGACAGCGTGCTCGGTCAGTCGGGAATCCCGGGGTCACAGGGAGTGAACAGTGCGCTCAAGGCCGCCGATTCCGTGAAGGCACGCCAGGCGCAAACTGACTCTGCGTCGAATCCGTAACCGCTGGTGAGTGGTGTGGGGGTGCGGGGACCCATGCCACGACCTCACACACCCCACACGCCTGGAGGATTCGTGCGTACCCTCGTGCTTCTCCTCGTCTGCGCCAACGTCGCCTTCGCCCAGGCGAAGCCGCGCGCGCGCGAGCTGGGCATTCCGCTCGAGGGAACGCCCGGAACCCTCGACGCCATCACAGACGTTCGCGGCGTCGAGGTCGGGCACACCACCCTGATCTCAGGCAGCGACAAGCTGGTCGTGGGCAAAGGGCCTATCCGTACGGGCGTCACGGTCATTCACCCGCGCGGCAAGTCCAACCCTGAGCCCGTGTTCGGCGCGTGGTTCACGCTCAACGGCAATGGCGAGATGACCGGCACCACCTGGCTCCAGGAGTCCGGCATCCTCGAGGGACCGATCGCCATCACCAACACACACAGCGTTGGCGTCGTTCGCGACGCGATCCTGCAATGGCAAGTGAATCGACCCGGGCTGCAGCCGTGGGGTCTCCCTATCGTCGCGGAAACCTGGGACGGCTCGCTCAACGACATCAACGGCTTCCACGTGAAGCCGGAGCACGTCCTCGCCGCGCTCGACAACGCATCCTCCGGTGCGGTGCAGGAGGGTGCCGTTGGCGGGGGAACGGGCATGGTCTGCCACGGCTTCAAGGGCGGCATCGGCACGGCATCGCGCAAACTCCCGCCGGACCAGGGCGGCTACACGGTGGGCGTGCTGGTGCAGTGCAACTACGGCATCCGACAATACCTGCGAATCGCTGGAGTGCCCGTGGGCCAGGAGATTCCGGACCTGATGCCCGGCCCGGCTGCTGGCGGATCCGACGACACCGAAATGGGCTCGATCATCGTGGTCGTCGCGACCGATGCGCCGCTCCTGCCACACCAGCTCAAGCGCATCGCGACGCGCGTCTCACTCGGCATCGGCAAGATGGGCGGCTATGGCGGCAACAGCTCGGGCGACATCTTCATCGCGTTCTCCACCGCCAACACTCGGGCCTATGGCGACACGGGCATCGTGCGGGTCGAGATGATCCCGAACGCGCGGATCAATCCGCTGTTCTACGCCACCGTGCAAGCCACCGAGGAAGCCATCATCAACGCGCTGCTCGCGGCGGAGACCATGACGGGTATCAACGACCACCGCGTGTACGCGCTCCCGCTGGACCGGCTGCGGGCGGCCATGGCGAAATACTCGAGACCGATCAAGTAGGTCCACTCAAAGAACAAAGCTCCTCCCGCATCCGCGAGAGGAGCTTTGAACTATCCAGGACTATTCGTCCGAATTCGTGAAATTCGGATGAGGGGTTCTCGTGCCCCAAACGTTATCTGGTATAGATCGAAAGGCCGAACAGCGCGCCGATCGACGTATTGTCGCTGAGCGTCGACGTGTTCACCGTCGAGAAGTACGCTTCGCCACGCAGCGCCAAACGGCCACCAAGGCGAGGCCACTTCACGCCGCCGCCGAGACCAATGCCGACGTCGGAGTTATCGTTCCCCGGGCCTGACGCGCCGACAACCGTCAGAAATGGCCGCAGATAGAACTGGCGTGCCGCCCGATTCTGCTGGAAGTGATACAGAGCGCCGGCGCCAAAGTTGTACAGCGTCACGCCATCCACGCCTTCCACCTTGATGTAGTTCAGCCCAAAGAACGGCTCGAGAGACCATTCAGGGGTGAAGTAGTAGCCGGCGCGAAACGACTGCGAGAGAACGTTCAGCGTCGTCACCGATGGGTTATCGAGCCCGAAATTGAGTCCCGCGTCCGAACCCAGCTCCCACAGGCTGCCCTGCGAGGGCTGCGGGCGACGCTGCGCCGGACGCTGGGCTGAGGCGACCGAGGCGGCGACGGTCAGGACGAGGAGCGAAAGAACAACCTGTCGCACGTAACGCATTGAAACTCCCGATGTGGGGTGGTGGATGCGGCTTGAAGCTGCATCATGGCATCGGCGCCACTACCATATAGAGACGATCTCAATTGTAGTGGGTCATACGCGCAAGAAAGGCGCCGATGTCGGCGCCTTTTGTGACGAAGGACACATTCGCCCTAGCTGGCCTTCACGTAGTTGCAGCCCGCCTCCTGGGCCTTCACACAGGCGAAGACGCCGGACGGCTGCAGGATCACGCCCGGCAGGAGCGCCGCCTTTGCGCGCTTCAGCGCCTCCTCGTCCGTGATACTCGTCTTCTTGGCCAGCCCCCCGGCGAAGAACTGCAGGGCCACGTTGCACGCCAGCACGATGCCGCCTTTCGCCATGAATGCCGGAAGCATGAAGCCGTCGAACTGCTCGGGAATCTCGTTGCGCTTGGACGAGAGCAGCACCGGGTTGGCTGTCAGGCCCTGCTGGGTGAGCGGGTGCGTCACCTTGTCGTCCGCGGCGATGTTGTTCTTCTCCCAGAAATCGCTCTGGAGCGCGAGCACGATGGCATTGTGTCGCAGCACGAGAACGGTCTGCGTTTCGGCGGGCTTGGCGCCCTGCGTCTCGTGATACTGCCCTTCCCACATGCCCGCGCGCCACACGCCGAACCCACTTTCGATCTCCGCGCAGTCGAACACCGCCTTGTGAGCCTTGCCCTTCAGCTTGTTCGTCCACGTGAAGTCGAATTGCTCGGCGTTCGCGCCGGAGGGCGGCGCAAACTCGCGCAACGCTGGAGGTAATGAGGTGAGTGGAAGCGCGCCGAGCATGGCGGTCGCTCCGAGGTGTTCGATGAATTCGCGGCGGTTCGTGGTCATCTCTTGCCTCCCTGGCGTTGAAAGGTGAAGGTAATAGACCATGTCGCGGGCATTCGTCAATGAGGACGCAGGCGGTGCTGGTCCGCGCCGCGACTACCACCTGCCCGACCGCGACGATCCGTCGTTTGACGCCGCCGCCGCAAGCGTGCTGCTGGAGGCCGCGCGCGCCGGCGAAACCTCGGCCGCGGAAGACGCCACCGGCTATCGCTGGGGCGAGCCGCGGCTGGCGAACCACGTGCGGCGAATTCTCCGCGACGCCGAGCAGAGCGGCGACGAACGCCTCGAACAGCTCGCACGTCGATTCCTTCGCTGACCAACCCGGGACGCGCCATGAAATGGGTCCTCGTTGTCCTCGCGGTCGTCGGTGGCCTGGTTGCCCTGGTCGCCATTGCCGGTGCGATGCTGCCGCGCGATCACGTGGCCACCATGACCGCCACCATTCCGGCGACGCCCGACAAGGTGTGGGAGGCACTCACGGACGTGGCGGCGTACCCCACATGGCGTTCAGACCTCGAGCGCGTCGAGGTGCTGTCCACTGATCCACTGTCGTGGCGTGAGCACGGCAAGCAGGGGAGCATGACCCTCGCGATCGAGACGTTGGAGCCGCCGCACCGGCTGGTGGGACGCATTCAGGATCAAGGCATGCCGTTTGGGGGCGCGTGGGAGTACGTCGTGGTCGCCGATAGCGCCGATTCCGGCAAGTCGCTGGTGACGATCACAGAGCGTGGCTGGGTGTCGAATCCCGTGTTCCGGTTTGTCTCCAGGTACATCATGGGACACTACGCGAC
>DASTVV010000129.1:0-11093 GCA_035758925.1 Gemmatimonadaceae bacterium | reverse complement strand
GTCCGCTGGGATCGGGACGCCGGGCTTCACTAGCGAGCTGAATTCGGCGACCGGCTGTCCGCGCCGCACGCGCACGGCGGCGATCTCCACCACGTGACAACTTTCGGCGTCCCTGCCGGTGGTCTCGAGGTCGATCGCGGTGTAGTCTCGGAACGTCTCGGCGAACTTGCGGCTGGCCAGGATCTGACCGGCCTTGAAGATCGCGATTGGAAGGCCAACCTCGGGAGCGTCGCCGCCAGAAATGCGCTCCGGACTCATAGCTGTGAGCTGCGAGCTGTCAGCTGTGAGTTGCGAGCTGGATGTGGATAGCCGAAGACCTGCGCCGACATGGACCTGACGCACGCCAATCCCGTGAAGAATGGCCTTCACGGGGATCTCCGCTCCATCCAAGTGCGGCACGATCACGGGCCGGTCGTGCCTGATCGCGCTCTCGATGCGAAATGCCAGGGTGCGCGCCTCGAGCAGCGTTTCCGGATCGCTGATCAGGTGGTGCTGGCGCTCGAGCGGCGTGCGGTACTCCCCCACCCTGTTCGAAAGCAGTTCCTCGATGAGCGCCGAGACGTCCGTGTGGCGGCGGCCCAGAGCGCCGAAGTTGCGCAGCGCATAGAATGCCCGCCGCAGCTTCTTGCCGTCCTCGTCGTCGCGCGGAAGGCTGCGGGACATCCGCCGCAGCCGGTCGATGGGCGCTTCGCAATTTGCCTCCGCTTCCGCCTTGACGACGTCGCGCAGCGTCTTGGGCAGGACGAGGCCGAGGAACGTCTCCTTGTGGATGTCGTCGCGCGGTTCGGCGATGACACGCAGCGCCGCTGACACGTAGCGCACCACCGGGTCCTCGGCGATGGCCCGACCGTGCGCCAGGCGGCATGGGATTCCGGCAGCGAGAAGGGACGGCTCCGCGATGTTGCCGATCTCGTGCTTGCGATACAGGAGCGCGAAGTCGCCCCAGGCCAGCCCATGGTCTTCGCGCTGCCGCTGCATGTCGCGAATGATCCACTCGACTTCGCCGTCCGCTGACCCGAAGCTGAGCGCCTGGATCCGGTGGACGGATTCCTTCCTCGCGACGAGGTCGGCGCGGCCGCCCAGCCCGGGGAGCAATGGGTTCGTCTCGACGAAGCGGCGCGCCAGCTCGAAGATGTGCTTCGGACAGCGGCGGTTCTCGAGCAGCGCGATCGGCGCGACGACACCAAAGTCGTTCATGAACTTCTCGAACAGCTCGGGCTGCGCGCCCGCCCAGCCGTAGATCGACTGGTCGTAGTCTCCCACCGCGAACACGTTGCCATGGCTGCGCGTGAGGGCGTGAAGGACGTCGTACTGGACCGGATTCAGATCCTGAAACTCATCCACCAGAACGGCGCCCCAGCGGGCCCGAACCAGATTGGCGACGTCGTCCACGTGCAGCATCAGCTCGCGCGTCTTGAGCAGCAGCATGTCGAAGTCCAGCAGGTTCTCGCGTCGCAGCAACCGCTCGTACTGTTCGAGACGAGACGCCGCTTCACGAAACAGCTCATCGCCACGCAGTCTGTGCAGCGAGAATCGCTTGGGCAGTGCCTCGCGCTTTTTCGGATTCGCCTCCAGGCGCCACAGCACCTGCATCTGGTATTCGTCGTCGGCGATGCCGAAGCCCGGCTCGACCCCCACGCGACGTCCGTGCTCGCGCAGCAGGTCGACGCAGAACTTGTGGATGGTGGTGCGCTTCACCAGTGACGCGCTGGGGCCCAGCTGCTCCAGGCGTGCGGCAATCTCCTCGGCGGCCTTATTGGTGAACGTGAACGCGCAGATGCGTTCCGGCGCTACCTCATGTCGCGCGATGAGAAAGCGGATGCGCTCGATGAGACAGAACGTCTTGCCGGAGCCCGGTCCGGCGACGACAAGCAGAGGCCGGAGGGTGGCCTCGATTGCGTCGCGCTGGGATGGCGTGGGGGTGTGCGACACTGCACACGAAGACTAAGGCCGGGACCTGACAAGGGCGACGCCAATTCACGGCGCCAGCAATCCTTTCAATTCCGGACGGCCCGCGCATTGCGCGCTCGGACTGCGGGGGCTCCAGGAGGACAGGATGACTCGGCGAATCACCATCGCGGCCGCGCGACTCACGACATGTACGCTCTGCATCGCAACGACGGCCTGGTTGACGGCGTGCTCGCGCGAACGCGCGGCCGACCAGGAACGGTCGCGCACGGCTTCGTCCGCCAGCGGCGCGGTCGCAACCGACACCACAACGCCTGACAACCTCGCCGGCACGCACTGGCGTCTCGTCTCGCTGCAGTCCAAGGCGCAGGGCGCCGCCCGACCCGACGATCCTTCGAAGTACACGCTCGCCTTCGATTCCGAAGGCGGCATCGCATACATGCGGCTGGACTGCAACCGCGCCAACGGACCGTACGAAGACAACCACGACAGCCAACGCCATGGTGGCACGGTCACCATCGGACCGCTGGCCATGACGCGCGCCGCGTGTCCCGCGGGCTCCCTGTCCGATCGCGTCGCCCACGACGTGACCAGCGCTCGCTCCTATCAGTTCGCGAGCGGACAGCTGTCGCTCCATGTGCCCGACGGCAGTGTCTCGGTGTGGCAGCGAGAGACGCAGACACGCCAGCGCTGATTACCGGGGCGCGCGCATTGCGGACAACACGGGATGCCATCCCGTGGAGGAAGAATGAAGATCGGCATCATCGGAGCGGGCCACATCGGCGGCACACTCGCCCGCAGGCTGCACGACCTTGGTCACGACGTGGAAGTCGCCAACTCTCGGGGACCCGACACGCTTGGCGCGGTCGCGAGCGAGACGGGCGCGAAGCCGGCGACGGTCGACGAAGCCGCGCACGGAAAGGACGTCGTCATCGTCACCATCCCCGAGAAGGGTGTCCGCAACCTGCCGACCGGGCTCTTCGCGCATGGTTGCGACGATACCGTGGTCGTGGACACGGGCAACTACTACCCGCAGCGGGACGGTCGCATCGATGAGATCGAATCCGGCGAGCCCGAGAGCAGGTGGGTGGCCGGCCGCCTCGGCCGACGCGTGGTGAAGGCGTTCAACAACATCCAGTTCGCGCACCTCCGCGACCTCGGACGTCCCAAGGGCGACCCGCAGCGTATCGCGCTGCCCGTCGCCGGCGACAGCCACTTCGATAAGGAAGTGGTGATCAAGCTGGTCAACGAGCTGGGTTTCGACGCCGTGGACGCCGGCAGCCTCGATGACTCCTGGCGCCAACAGCCGGGCAGCCCCGTCTATCTCGCGGACCTCGACGTACAGGGCACCAGGCGCGCGCTGCACGAGGCACACCGCGAGCGTCCGCCGGAGTTCAGAGCGAAGACGTAACGGCGTCACGTGTCGCGGAGAATGGTCGACTACGGCTCTGACCGAGCTCGTGTGAGCGGCATTCGCGGTTCCCCGACGACCTCGGCGCGACACATGCCAATGGAGACTGCTTCGTAACCCTTGTGGAGATCCAAATGCTGAGACTGACAAAGCCGGCAGTCGCCGGCATCGCCGTCGTGGTCGCGCTCGCGGCCTGCAAAGGCAAAACCGAGCAGACGGCGGGCGGCACCGTGGACACCGCGCTCAACAAGGTCGGGAACATGGTGGACACCGCCATGTCGAGGATGACCCCGACGACGACGTGGTCGAACCCGGTGATCATCGGCTACGCCACGACCGCCAACAATGACGAGGTCAAACTCGGGAAGCTGGCGGTGAAGAAGGCGAAGAACGGCGATGTGAAGGCCTTCGCCCGCATGATGGTCACCGATCACGAGAAGATGCTCGCCGAGACGAAGAAGCTTGGCACCAAGCTGAAAGTCTCCGCGGACACCACCGCGAGCGACGTGCAACAGCTGGCGACCGGCGCCACTGACGCCCTGAAGGAGCTGACGGAGAAGCCGGCGGGCGCCGACTGGGACAAGAACTACATGGACAAGATGGTCTCCGGGCACGAAACGGTACTGCAGAAGCTGCGCGACGCGGCGAAGACTACGGACACCGAAGTCCGCACCGCGCTGGAAAAGGCGATCGCGAAAGTCGATGCGCACCTCACCAAGGCAAAGGAAGTCCGCGCGAAGCTGGACACCGCGACCTGACCTCCGAATTCCGCGCACCCCACGGAATAGCTCGTGTCACGACAAGCTCCTCTCGCTGCGAGAGGAGCTTTGTCGTTCAGGACGCGCTACTGGTACTGGATGTAGATCGGGCGCGGCAAAAGGCGAATCACTTCGTTGGGCGTCAGCAACGCGTCGCCTTTCCTGACGTCGTTGTGGAAGAAGATCTTGAACCCGGTGAACTGCACCGGCTCCGTCACTTCGTAGTCGCGATATGAATCGAACTTGAGCCACGGTGGTCCCCAGCCGTCCATGTTCATGATGATCTGGACATTGGGATCCAGCCGGATCTGCGACGCGTTCGTGACCATCTTCCGCGTGAAGCGGTGCACGATGAGCATCTTGGGCGGCAATTTCTTCTCGGTCACGAGCTGTGACAGCGTCTTGGACGCAAAGTTGACGTCGGCGGCATCCATCATTCCGATCTTCTGACCGGGCCGCATCCCTTCGCGCTCGTAGTGCATCGAGAACTCGGGGTCCACCGCGAGATGCACATTGGGACGTGCCAGGAACGGCATCAGCCGCGGCAGCTCAGCCTGCAGCGTGCTCCGTCCGACCTGGATGTCCAGGAACATGATCGCGTTCTTCCGCTGCGCCCATCCATAGACCTTCTCGATCAGCGACGTGTCCATGCGCAGGCGATACATGCCGTCCTTTCCCGGCGCACCCTGCGCCACGACCGTCACCAGATGCAAGGCGGGCTGGACGGGCGTAGTCGGATCCGCTTTTTCCCATTCGGCGACGGCCTGGTCGAGCTTCTTCAGCATCTCGTCTACAGGATACTCGCCAAGCACCCCCATCCTCGTCGACAGCGGGTTGCCATAGAACGCGACGATGCGCTTGGCCGGAATGATGGACCCCTCGAGAGGAGCTGGCCCGTCTGGCCACTTCGCCGCAGCCGCAGCGCCGCGGCGTATGGCCGCGCGATACGAGACGCTGTCGTGCTTGGTCCGTCCGGAAATCAGGTGTGCATGCACCGACGTGGTGTCGGACGAGGTGAACTTCGCCTCGCCCGCAGCGCCCGGTGGCCCGCCCTTGGAGCGCTTCTTCGCGACTTCTCCGTTGGCGGACTTGCCGGAGTCACCATCGGACGCCTTCGCATCCGGCCGCGTACCGCACGCGGCGAGCGCTACAACCGAGATTATCGCTAAGGCGAACCCACGAGACGGCATCGGATCTGGACGAACGGCGTTGAGATGAGTGCGGTGACCAACCAATCAAAGGGCAGCCCCCATGCCATCCTGCACCCGGAGCTTCTCGAGCACGTCTGGCCACGCCACGGCCGCATTCGCGTACCAGGGTCTCCAGCCCGTGGCATCGCGCAACTTGCTGCTGGAGATGCGCTCCGATCGCGACAGCAGCGCCAGGAGCGATCCGCCAAGGCGCGTGAGCACGCGGGGGATGGGGCGTGGATGCGCGAGCCCCGCCGCGTCGGCAAGCGAGTTCACCCATCGGCCGCGCGGCAGTGGATCCGTTTCCGCCACATTGTAGATACCCGCGGGGAGCTCCAGAGCCGCGACGACCGCGGCCGCGGCATCGTCCTGCGCGACCGAAGTGATATAAGCGTCCGGACTCCCGGGCAGCGGCGACCAGCCCTTCCTGATGACGTCGAGCATCTCGCGCAACAGGTGATCCGGCCCATAGAGCGCCGCAAAGCGCAGCACGATGCCGACGCCGCCGGACGCAGTGAAGCGCGCCGCCGAACGCTCGGCGTCGAGGATGGACCGATTGTATCGCACGGGTTGTACGGGCCAGTCCTCGGTGATCCACGCGTCGCCCCCGTCGGCGTAGATGGGAGCGAAGGATTCCTGCACCACGCGGTGCACACCCTCGGCGATCGCGGCATCGACCACCGCTTTCGATCCGTCGCGGCGCACATGATCGTTTTCGCGCCACGACCAGGGCAGCATCATCCTCGTTGCCGACGCAGGCATGTGCGTCGCGAGGTTGAGCACCACGGAATGAGCACGCATCGCCTGGCGCAGGGCCGTCACGTCGTAGAGATCGACATCCACGGCGCGCGCGCCCGCCTTCTCCAGCGAGCGGCGTTTCTCCGGCGTGCGCCCAGCGGCCGTGACGTCGTGTCCGGCACCGATCAATAGCGCGAGTGCCCGGCGCCCGATGACGCCGGTGGCGCCCGTCAGAAAGACGCGCAGACGATCAGGCCAGGCGCGGCTGGCGCCCTCGTCCCTTCGTGGTCGTGCTGTGCGAGACCTCCTGGCCCAGCGCGGTCGCAAGATCGATCTGGTGATCCTGCTCCTGCACGATGATCTGCCGGATCTGCTCCGCCATGGCGTACTCGCCCAGCGCTTCGCACTGCCGAACCCGCTCGGTGTAGGCCTGTACGGTCTCGTTCTCGTTGTCGAGGTCGAAGCGCAGCATGTCGCGTGCGTCTTCCGACGTCTTGACGGTCTTGGGACTCACCGTGGGCATCTTGCCCAGATAGTCGATCTGCCGGGAGATCGTCAGCGCGTGTTCCAGCTCCTGGTGCGCGTGCTCCTTGAGCTGGTCCGCGATGTTCATGTATTCGGCGCCCTTGAGCACCTGCGAGTAGACGACGTATGCAATGATCGCCTGGTACTCTCGCGCGAGATCCTCGTTCAGCAGCTCGGCCAGTTGCTCACGGGAAATGTGTTCCTTCTCAACGACGCGCGTCGCCATGGGAGTCTCCGGGTTGGGCAGCTTGGTGCTTGCAGTCACCATGCCATGAGCACGCCTTGACGGCGGCGGCGCGGGCGTTCAAGTACTAGGCTGCTCTTCCCTTCACCCACGGCCGGACAGAGTGATCACCGCGCACAGCACAGAGACCGGACGTACCTATCGGCTCGATCGACTCGTCGGCAAGGGCGGATTCGGCGAGGTCTACCTGGCCACGCCCACGCCAAGCGAAGGATTCCCCGAGCAGGTGTGTCTCAAGATCACCGACCGCCTCTCCACCTGGATCCGGGAGGCATACTTCGCGGAGCTCGTCGCCAGGGAACCGCGCGCGCTGCGCGTCTTCGATCGCTTCGCCGATCTCCAGGACTCACCGCGCCATGCGCGCTATTGCATTGCCATGGAGTACGCCGAACACGGGGACCTGGGCGCGTGGCTCGCGAAGAAGGGTCCGCAGCAAGAGCGTTTCGTGCGTCGGGAGATCGCTGCTATCCTTGGACCACTGGACGCTCTGCACCGCGGCCAGGCGATGCATCGCGATCTCACGCCGTTCAACGTCTTTGTGTGCGCCAACGAGCAGTTGAAGCTCGGCGACTTCGGCATCGCGACACACCAGCTGAGCCGTCGCGGCGTCACGGCCGATGCGTTCAACCTGTTCAACGCGCCGACGGAGATTGCGTGGGGCAGGATTCGCCGCTGGCAGCAGCGCGACGACATCTATCAGGTGGGCCAGCTGGCCGCGATGCTGCTGCGCGGGGACATCACGAGCCCGATGCGCAGCAAGGACGTGCGTGGCCTGCCGTGCAGCGATCATCTCAAGGAAGTCATTCACCGGTGCCTCGGTGCGCGCGGCAAGCGCTACGAGGCGGCCAGCGAGCTGATCGCGGCCCTGCGCAAGCGACCGAAGGAGCCGCGCCAGGGGCGAGTGAACGCGTTGAAGGGAAAGCGAATCTCGTTCACGGGATTCCTCGTGCGCCCGCGGAACGAGGCGGTCGCCGCCGCGAAGAAGGCCGGCGCAGTCGTGCAGTCGAAACCCGGCCAGCTGACGGACGTGCTGGTCCGCGGCCGGCCCAACAAGCTGCAGATCGCGGGCACGGCGGGCGGCACCAAGCTGATGGAGATCCGACGCCTCGCCGCAAAGGGCCACCGAGTGACCGTGATCGGCGAACGGCAGTTCTGGAATCTGGTGGCGCAATCGAGGGACAAGGGACGGGGGACAAGGGACAAGGGCAACTGACTAGGGAACAGAGAAAGGGACCGGATGAGGGGATTGGCTTCCGTCGGACCCTTAACCAGTCCCCTCAACCGTTCAACAGTCAGTTCCCCCTGTCCCTCGTGCCTCGTCCCCCGTCCCCTCCCCTAACTCGGCAGTCTCTTTCGGTCGAGCTTCACCAGCACCGTGTACTCGGGATCCACGAGCTGAACGATCGGCGCCCGCGTGTTCTGCGCGACGAACTGGTATGCGTCCATCTCGCCCATGCGCGTGTGCTCACGTACCCAGCCGACCATCGCCTTGAACGCGACTCGCGCGGCGTCTTCCAGTGGGCGGCCACTGCCGACGAACATGACCTCGTCCGCGTTCTCAATCCGCGGCACCGGCGTGGCCGTCCGCTTCAACAGCTCGACGTACACCTCGACGTTCATCGCCCCCTCGATCGCCGCGCCCATGATCTCGCCTTCGCCCATGGCGTAGTGGCCGTCGCCGAACGACAGCAGCGCGCCCGGCACGTTCACGCCCAGGAAGACCGTGTTGCCGGGGCGAACTTCCCAGCAGTCCATGTTGCCGCCGAAGGGGCCGGGCACAATGGTCGATCTCGCTTCGTTCGCGGCTGGCGCGACGCCCAGGCACCCCAGAAACGGCGCGAGTGGCACTTCCCACGAGTGCCGGCCGTCGCGCGACCGCGTGCGTGCGACGCCGCGACTCGCATCCACGTCATAGCGCCATGTGGTTTCGGGAAAGTCGGCGCCGAGCATTGCCGTCTTCTCGGTGCCAACCAATGCGCCGAATCCCGGGAAGAACGACGAGACCGCATACGGCCGTGCGGGCTCCACCTTGATCAAGTGAACGGCGATCGAGTCGCCGGGTTCCGCGCCGTCTATATGGAACGGACCTGTTTGCGGGTTGTCGTGTCCCGGCGCCATCACCTTCGACGGCAGGTCAGCCGAGGTCTTCACGGCGCCATCGAAACAGTCTTCCGTCCAGCTCACGATGCGCGTACCCGGCTTGATGCGCTGCTTGGCGGGCGCGCCGCCGAACGTGTAGCAGAGCTCTTCGTGTTTCGGCACCCAGTTGAGCACGGGCGCATCGGCCGGAATGGCCTTGATTGGTCGTGGAGCGCCCGCCGGCGCGCCCTGCGGCGTCGCCGCCGGCGTCGCTGCCGGCGTCGCGCGCACCGAGTCCTGCAGTGCGGAGTGTGCGTCCTGCTTGCACGCGATCATTGCGCCCGCGAGACCCAGCGGCGCGCGTACGAGAAACTCTCTCCGTGTCTTCACCGGTGATCCTCGACAGTTGTGCCGCGATCTTACGTTGTGACCACAACCACAGCAACTTGTGGCAATGAAGCGCTCCCTTCCCCTTCACCTCGCCGCATTCCTCGCCTCGTTTGGCGCATCGCACGGCCTGACGCAGCGCCACTCGGAGTCGCTCTTCAACGGCAAGGATTTGTCCGGCTGGCACGTGGACGTTCCGGGCGCGGACACCAATGCACGACTGAGAAACCCGTTCGTCGTGCGCAACGGAATGCTCGTCAGCCTTGGCGAGCCGCGCGGGCATCTCATCACTGACTCTGCGTATCGCAACTATCGGCTTGAGGTGGAGTACCGGTTCCCGGGCGCTCCCGGCAATGCCGGCGTGCTGGTGCACGTGTCAACGCCGCGCGCGCTCTACGGGATGTTTCCCAAGTCCATCGAGGTGCAGATGGAACACGGGAATGCCGGGGATTTCTGGTGCATCGTCGAAGACATCCGCGTTCCCGACATGGAGCGCCGGCGCGGCGCACCGCGCACGTGGGGAATCACCGAGGGCAAGGCACGACGGATCACCAACCTCACCGACAACTCCGAGAAACCCCTGGGTGAGTGGAACACCATGGCAATCGAAGCGGTTGGCCGCTCGATCAAGGTGTGGGTGAATGGCGACCTGGTGAATGCCGGCACCGACGCGACCGCGGACCACGGCCAGATCGCGCTCCAGGCCGAGGGGTCCGAGGTGGAGTTTCGCAAGCTCGTCCTGACGCCGATCACGCATCTCTCCACGCGCTAACGCGATTTGCGCGCGTGAGCGCCGCGGCGACATCTTGCTGTACCTCACTCGCCGCCCTCTCAATGTCGATTCTCCAGACACCGCGCGATCGCGCGGTCGCGCTCATACTCGGCCTTGCTGTCTTCGTCACTGTGGCGCTCGCGCCCTTTTTCAGCGGACTGCTCGGGGCGCTCGTCCTCAACGTGGCGTTCGGAGGCGCTTATCGGCGTCTGGCACGCGCGATCAAGCCCGGCCTCGCGGCAACAGTGATTCTCGTGGCGGCCCTCGCGGTCATCGCGCTTCCCGCGGCATGGCTCGTTGGCCTGGTGATCGACCAGGCCCCGGAGGCGTTGCGCCGCGTCCAGAGCAGTGACGTGCTGACGCGCGTCAACACCATGCGCGTGGGCAACCTGCAGGTCGGCGCCGAGATCGCGAAGGCGAGCGGCACGCTGGTCTCATGGCTGTCGGCACAGCTGATCTCGTTCGCCGGCGGTGCCACATCGGCGGCGCTGAACCTGCTCATCGCGTTCTTCGGCTTCTATTACATGCTGCGGTCGCGAGACAAGTTCTGGGAGGTATTGCGCAGCTACATCCCGTTCTCGACGAAAACCGCCGAGGCGCTGCGCGCCCGCTTCATCGGCGTGACGCAGGCAACGCTGCTCGGCACTGCGCTCGTCGCGGTCGCGCAGGGCTCCCTCATCGGTCTGGGATTCATGATCGTGGATCTTCCGAACCCCCTGTTCTGGGGAGCGGTGACGGGAATCGCGTCCATTCTCCCTGTGCTCGGCAGCGGACTGGTGTGGCTCCCCGCTGTGGTCGTCCTCCTGACGCAGAATCGGTACGGTGCGGCGATCGCGCTCGCCGTGATCGGCGGCGGCATCGCCAGCAACATCGACAACATCGTGCGGCCGCTCGTGTACCGGCGCGTGTCGAACATCCATCCGATGATCACGCTGGTCGGCGCGTTCGCTGGCGTGCGGTACTTCGGGCTTCTGGGGCTCCTCCTCGGGCCTCTCGCGCTGGTGTACCTGGCGGAGCTGCTGCGTTTCTACCGTGAGGAGTACGCGACCCCGGCCGACACCCCTGTCGGCGCCTACGCACC
>DASTVV010000082.1:0-4147 GCA_035758925.1 Gemmatimonadaceae bacterium | reverse complement strand
GCGTGGTCCGCGAAGGGAGCCCCATCCCCGATGGCGTGGTCCGCGAAGGGAGCCCCATCCCCGATGGCGTGGTCAGCGAAGGAAGTCCCAGCCGCTCTTGCCCGATCTCGCATGACCAATCGCCGAATCGGGATGCGAATCGTGCGCTCCACGCCATCGCGCAGAACGGTGAATGTGATCTCACCGCCCTGGCGCCTGAGCCGCAGTCGCAGCGCGTCGACGCCGTACTCCATTGCCGGCTTGCCGTCGATTGCGGTAATGAGGTCGTTCTCCTCGAGTCCCGCCTGGGCGGCTGGACCGTCTTTCATGATGTCGGTGACGCGCAGGCCCGCGTGCGCGCTGTCGATGCGAAAGCCTGCGCCGCTCATGTCCGCCTCGAACGGCTCGTCGTGCGCGGCGTTCGGCTGCAGGATCATCTCCTTGCGGCCGTAGTCGAGGATCACGGTGAAGCGACGGAGCACCTCGCCGCCGATGTTGCCCTCGAAGAGACGGTCATGCGAGAACACGCCCGCAGAATCACCGTGCATGCCGGCGATGGGCGACACGACTTCGGCCGTTCCCAGGCGCAGCCGTGCCAGCCGTCCCATGTGCGCGCGCATCGCGCCACCGGCACCACGACCCGTCTGCCGATAGATAGTCGGGCCCGTGCGCTCGATCAGCCGATGCTTCTCTACGAGCGGCTTGCCCAGCGCCAGCGCGCCGGACGATCCGACATCGATGATGAGGTCCGCCGTGATGCGTCCACCGTCCTTGAGCTCCAGCTCGGCGTTCACGTGCGGATAGTTGTCGCGGATGGTGATCGGTACGCGCGCGCCCGATCCCGAGTACCTGAACGTCTTCGGATCGTACAGCGTGAGACGCTCGGCGGCGTAGTCGATCTCGATCACGCGCTGCACCAGGAAGTCGTGGCCGAGGATGCCGCTCACCGGAATCCCCTCGTAGTTGTTGAGGCCCGTCATCGGCATCGCCACGCGCGGCGAGACGGACATCGACGGGTCACCAGCCAGACGAACCGTGGCATCCTTGAGCCGCGCGCCCCTCACCACAGCCGGGCCAGCGCCGCCGATTCTCACCGAGTCGCCGAGCGGAATGCCGAGCGAGTCGGCCGTGGCCATGTTCATGAGAGAGGCGCCAGCGCCGGTGTCCAGCAGGAACCACATCTCGCGCCCGCCGCTCGTCACGCGCACGTAGACGTGGTTGTTGACGACGCGGATCGGCGTCGTGACCGACGCTGAGGCCTGGGACGTCTGGGCCGCTGCCGGGATAGCGCACAACACGGCGCTGGCGAACGTCAGCCCGAGTGCGACGAGAAGGTGACGCGCGGTGATGTCGCGATGCATTGCCGAGTCCGGGAGGAGTGCTCTGTGCATTTTCAGCTGGCGCCTGCGTCAACTTGGACATCCTGGCTCCACGAAGGGTTTCGTGGCGGTTGCGCTCGTCCAAAGCATTCGATAAGCTCGGCCCCGTGACCGAACCACGGAGAACGCAGAGGGCGCAGAGAATTTCCTCGATTTTCTCTGTGCCCTCTGCGCTCTCTGTGGTTCGCAAGCTTCGCCTGCACTGCGCGTGGACTGCTGCGCTCGCGAGCAGCGCCCTGCACGCCCAATCCGACGGCGTCGAGCAGACTACCCTCGGCACTCGCCCGCCCGCACGACTCGTCGCCAGCTTCGACGGACTGGGCTTCGGGTTTGTCGGGCCGCAGGGGAACGTCAACTTTCGCAACCCGTCCGACAACTCCGTCGCGGTCGGGCCCGATCACATCGTGCAGATCGTCAACTCGCGCACGGCGATCTTCACCAAGAAGGGCCGCCTGTTCGACACCACGGGCAAGGTGCTCTACGGCCCCGTGCCGACGAACAACGTGTTCCGTGGATTCGGCGGCCCGTGCGAGGCACGCAACAACGGCGACGCCGTGGTGCGCTACGACCAGCTGGCGAAGCGTTGGCTGATCGTCATGCCGATCTTCTCGCGCAACAAGCCCGGGCCGCACCCGGGTGTCTCCGGACCGGCTGTCCGACTCTACGAGCCGCCGCATCAGGCGCCGCAGCCACTTCCGCCGCCAGTTCCGCCGCCAGTTCCGCCGCCAGTTCCGCCGTCTGCTCCGCCGTCTGCTCCGCCGTCTGCTCCACCCTCAACCGATCCCTACGCGATGTGCTACGCGGTGAGCACGGAGACGGACCCGTTCGGCCCATACTATAGATACGAGTTCACGCGGCCCCTCTTCCCCGACTACCCCCGGCCCGCCGTGTGGCCCGATGGGTACTACACGCCCACGAGCACCGGCGACGACGTCATCCAGAAGCACGTGTGCGTCGCGGAACGCAGCCGGATGCTCCAGGGAAAGCCGTCGCGCGAGCAGTGCGTGATCGTCGACGGCGTCAACTTTCTCAACACGTCGGATCTGGATGGGACGCTGTTGCCGCCCAACGGTGCGCCCAACATCGTCATCGCGGCCGGCGGCACGCAGCTCAAGAACGTGCTCGGCGACGACGCCGTCTATGTGTGGACCTTTCACGTCGACTGGAAAGACACGTCCCGAACGACGCTGACAGGACCCACCAGGATTGCAGTGGCCCCGTACAGGTACCTCTGCGGCGGCCAGCTCACCAACTGCGTGCCGCAGCCAGGTACGGAGCGGAAGCTCGACGCGCAGGGCGACAAGATCATGGCGCGGACCGTGTACCGGCGCGTGGGTGATCGCGAAATGCTCGTGGCCGTTCACGCCGTGGCGACCGAGTCCGGAGGCGGCGGCGTGCGCTGGTACGAGCTGACCGTGGGCCGCAGTTGGAACGGTCGGAATGGCCGCGGTGGCGACGGCGTCACCGTTCGCCAGCAGGGCACCTTCGCCCCCGACTCCTTCTATAGATGGATGGCCAGCCCGGCCATCGACAAGTTCGGCAATATCGCCATCGGCTACTCGTTCGGCGGCACGCCCAACTTTCCTGGCCAGCGCCTCGCGGCGCGCCTCGCGGGCGACCCGCTGGGTCAGCTCACACTCGGCGAAGTGGTTCTCGCGGAGGGTGAGGCTTCGCAGACCAGCACGCTGCGCTGGGAAGACTACTCGCAGACCGCCATCGACCCGTCCGACGACTGCACGGTCTGGTACGTGGGCGACTATCTGAAGAAGGACGCGCCGAGCTATACGTCGCGGATCGGAGCGTTCCGGCTGTCAGGTTGCCGGTGAGCTTGTTGGCCGCCACGGCGGTAGGAACAGGGCTAAGTTCAGTCAGGACCGCAACATCATCATTTGACACGAGAGTGCCCGTTGCCCAGAAAACCGAACTACGGATTTGAAAAGCGCCAGAAGGAGCTCGACCGGCAGAAGAAGAAAGAGGCCAAGGTTCAGGCGCGCCGGGACAAGGCGGCAGCGGAAAAGCAGCCACAGGCGGACGACGCTGGCGACGCCTCACAGGATCCCGGAGCACCCTCGCCGCAGGATTGAACCACAGAGGTGGAGCAACAGGTCGTACCGCTGGTCGAACCACAGAGAACACAGGGGGCACGGAGAACAGCGAAGAAGTTCTCTGCGCCCTCTGTGTTCTCTGTGGTAATACACTTCTGCGGTCACGCTCAGTCGCGCTCAGTCGCGCTGGAAACGGCATGAAGGTAGCACTTGGTATTGGTGTGACGAACCGCGCTGTGCACACCCTGGAAGAGCTCGCGAACGTTGCGACGCACGGGCTGGGACTCGCTGCCAGCGTCGTGGCGCTGCCGCTCTTCATTCTTCTCGCTGCTCGCGCAGGGGATACACTCGCGATCGTCGGCGTGGCCATCTTCGGCACGACGCTCGTGGCCGTGTACGCCGCGTCCACGTGCTACCACGTGGCGCAGCCCGGTCCGCGAAAGGAGCACTGGCGCAGGCTCGACCAGGCGGCGGTCTATCTCCTGATCGCCGGCACCTACACGCCCTTCTCGCTCGGCGTGCTGCGCGGACCGCTCGGCTGGGCACTGCTCGCCATCATCTGGCTGGCTGCGTTCGGCGGCATTGCCGTGAAGGTTGGACTGCGCGTGGAGGCGCCGCGACTCGAGAACGCCGCGTATCTCGGAATGGGCTGGTTGATTCTGGTCGCACGCGACCCGCTCATCGAGCGCATCGGTTGGGCCGGGCTCGCATGGCTGGTAGGCGGCGGCGTCGCCTACACCGTTG
>DASTVV010000185.1:0-3927 GCA_035758925.1 Gemmatimonadaceae bacterium | reverse complement strand
GACGGCGCGCCCCGTTTCCTTGGCGTCGAGCGCCTTCTTGTACCAGTCGATCGCCTGTGCGGCGTCGTCGAGGATCAGCTGGGGGGTCACCGTGTGGTACCCCTCGGGAATTGGGCTCTTTGCTTTCGCCATCCGTTCCTCCAGTGAGTCAAGGGCGATGAATCGCCGCAGACGGCGTGCCGTGAGCGTGAAAGAGTGTGAGCGCTTAGCCGCCGAGCTTGAGCGCGACACCGACCGTACGGCGCACGGGGCTGCCGAATCCCTCGATGCGATAGCCGAACATCGTCGGGGTGGCTGACGCCGCGTCGGGATCGTAGCCGCTGTAGCGTGAGACGGTGAACAGGTTCCGCCCCGTAAGGCCGATGCGAGCGTCGTACCTCACGGGCAGTCGCCAGTCCACGGACAGTTCCGTGAGCTTCAGGAACGAGCCATCCTCGACGAAGATCTCGCTCCCCAAGCCGAGACCCCAGAAACCAAGGTAGTACCCGAATGGCTTGCGTTCCGCCAACGGCTTGGCGCTCTGATCGAACAGCCGGTCGCGCCCAGCACCCCAGAATTGCTGGCGGGCCATGTTGTAGATGTTTCCGCCGAGCACCGCGGAGAGCGTGGCGTGCGCCGAGAACGACCGCCAGCGAAGCGAGGTATTGAGGCCCAGATCCACGTCAGGATTCAGGTCTCCGATCTTTACTCTCTCCGTTGGAGAGCCGCAGGTTGGCGCACCCGCAGGTTGCGAGCATGTCCACGCCACGAGTGGCCGCTCGCTGGCCGTGTGGAAGGTGGCCGCGGCGACGTAGTAGCCCTCCTCGTTGAGCGCGTAATCGGCCGCAGTTCCTGTAAGCTTTCCGGCGCGCATGGTCTCGAGGAGCTGGGCTTCCGTGCGAATGTAACGCGCTCCGTAGATCGTCCCCATGGTCTCGCCGGCCGCGAGCTGGAAAATGAACGGACCATCGTCATCGGGCCCGGTTCGTACGGCATTGGGTGCGCTCGTCATGCGGGCACGCATGTGATGGGCGGAGAGGCTCACGCGCCAGTCGAGCGCCGGATCCTGCACGAGTGTCGCGCCCAGCAGCAGCTCGTGCGACCTGGCCACCAGCGTGCCGACGTTGCTCCACGTCACCACGAACCCCTGCGGCGTAAATGTGAGTGCCCGGCGCAGGTCGTCCTTGGTGCGCTGATGCGAGAAGGTGTAGTCCAGCGTATAGCGCCGGAGAAACCTCGTCCCGATGCCGGCTTCGGTCTCGCGCGCATAGGGAAAACGCAGCGGCGTTCCGCAGGAGGTCGCCGAGATTGGACAGCCGGGCAACAGGAGAAAGTCGAGGTTCATGTCGAGCGGACCGCGGGCCGCCGCCGTGCCATGCGCCAAACGAATCCGGGTGTCGCCAAGACGGTACGCCGCTGACAGGCGGTGATACAACTCGCCTTTCCGCGAAGACGCCAATCTGCCGTTCGTGTCGAGGCGAACGAGCGCATCGAACGTGAGATCGCGAAACCGCCCGTCGGTCGAGAGGGACACGCTCTTGGCGCGTTCGAGAAGGCCGAACGACAACCCCTGAGGCAATGGCAACGGATCGAACGGAGACGGCGGCGGCGCGGGAATCTGCACGAAGACCTGGGTTCCCAACCTGCGCTGCGTTTCGTTGTTCACTGCCAGACGCGTGGTGGTCTCGAGCACGCCCGGCAGCCACGACCGCCGCGCGGCGATGGAGAACTCGCTGATGGAGACGCGATCGGCGCCAGTAGTCCGCCTCTCGCCGTTGTTGAGCCCGCTCTTCTCCACCTGAGCGGACTGCGAGCTCGCGCGATCATGAGCCCAGAGTGCCTGGAGCGAGAGCCACGAGAGCGGTGCGTACGTGGCCTCGAGGTTCCACGTGTGACGGTCGCGGCTGGAGCGATACGGCAGCTCACGCAGCTGGTAGAGCGGATTGAGGCCGATGGCCGAGTCCAGGGGCGTGTCCGGATCGACGAACCGCAGCTGGTTGAACGCCGCGGCCGCGCCGGGATCCGCGTCGTCGACGTGGGCCAGGAATCCACCGGCCGAGATCTGGAAGCGCGACGTGAAGACATGATCGACGTTGAGTCGCGCGTTGCGACGCGCGTAACCGTCGGCCACGGCCACGACTCCGTTGTCGTGCTCATGATCGAGCGACGCGAAGAGCTGCGTGCGCGTGAGATGCCGCGCCATCGAGGCGTGGTTGCCAATGACGGTGCGCGGCTCGAGGACGGCGCCGCGCATGTCGAGGTACGCCGGGAATGGCCTGTCCTGGACGATGCTCGAGCCGCTTACGCGTCTGCCTCCGAAATCAGCGATGAAGACGCCATTGGTGTCGGTCAGATATGCCTGGTGCTGGCTGAGGGACAGGTTACGCGGTGGCGAGTTGATGCCGACGTCCGAACGGATCGTGTAGCCCGATGTGCGTCCCCGTTTCGTGGAGACGAGGATGGCGCCGTTGGCGCCGTCGATCCCGAACCGGGCGCCCGCGGCCGCCCCCTTGAGGATTTCGACATGCTCGACGTCGTCGACGTTGAGGTCCGCAAGGGTGAGGCGCGTCGGCACGTCGTCGACCACGATGATCGGCGCCCCGATCGGGCTCGCCATCGCCCCTCGCAGCATCAGCGTCGGGGCAATCCCCGGCAGGTTCGAGCTCGACACGACGCGCCCACCGGGCACCTTCCCCGCCAGCGCCGCGACGAGCGATGAGCTGTGGACAGCGTGCAGTTGAGTGCTGTCGGCGTCGGTGACGCTGTAGGTACGGTCCTGCGCGCCGGCGGCCCCGAACGCGACCAGCAGGAGGCATGCAGATTTTTTCACGCCGCTACGTTGAACGCGTTCCAACTGGGGCACAAGGCCGCGAACGGGAGGTGGGTGCGCGAAGGCAGCCTCAGGCCCTGTGGCGTGGTCCGCGATCTGCGACCAGCCGGGAGGACGAATCACACCGGAGATGCGTCAGGACGCTAGCGGCCGATCCACCAGCTGGCTTTGACGACGAAGATGTTCACCGGCGGCGAACTCCAGAGACCCTCGAAATCCCGGTTGAACGCGAAGTCCCCTCTGCTGATGGACCCGGACCGGCTCTGCTGCCACACGAGAAACAGCGCCGAGCCCGGACGATACTCCCAGCGCAGCACGGCATTCCCGCGCAAAAAGCGGCCGTTGAAATCCGGCTCGTCGAAGCTGAACGGAAATCCCGAGGCGGGAGCCACGAAGTACCCGCCATTGTCGGGGACGATCGCTCCGCCGTCGCGGCCATAGACCCTGAATTCGTACGCGCGCGGCCGCGCGAGCTCCTTGTAGTCGAAGAAGTCACCGGCCGAGATCAGCGGTTGGGCAAAGACCTGGAGCGAGACGTTGGGCGTGAAGGTCCAATCGAGCCGAGTGGTCATCGCGAACTCGCGCTGCTCGAGCGTCGCGAACACGTAGCGCGCTCCATACGTCGCCGTCGCCGTCGGGTCGTCCACGCTGAGGACGTACTGCGCCATGTCCCGCGCGTGCGAGATGGTGGGCTGCAGCTGCAGGCGGACGGCAGTCGACGGACGAAAGGACAGGAAGGGGCCGATGACGGTCGATTGATTCCCCGCGGCGTTGGTCGACAAGGCGAGGAAGCCGCCGAACATGTACGGCTTGCGCCTGTCCGTCTCGAACTCGATCTGCGCTCCCTTCCGCGTCGGCACGGCGCCGAGGGGGCCGCCGCGCGTCATCCGGTCGTCGAGGGTGGGAGGGCGCCAGTCGAACCGCACGAAGAAGCTCCAGAACTGCGACGTCTCGAACGTCGTGATCGCGCCGACGCCGTTGAACGTGAGGTCGCCGTCGAAGTTCCAGGATGGGTTCCAGAAGAGATACTGGCTCCAGTTGCGCAGCCGCTTGCCGGGTTTGTTCTCCTGGTAGTTGATGATCGGCGCGAAGCTGCGCATGTCGGTCGATCCCAGGAA
>DASTVV010000084.1:0-12219 GCA_035758925.1 Gemmatimonadaceae bacterium | reverse complement strand
GGCTGACTCGCTGGACGCGCGGTATCGGCGCGACCGACAGCTCGTCGGCCCGCTGCACTGCGTGCCGATGATCGTGAAGGACAATTTCGAGACGCGCGATCTGCCGACGACCGCTGGATCGCTCGCTTTTCAGGGTTTCGTCTCGAACAAGGACGCCTTCCAGGTGCGACGCATCCGCGAGGCCGGCGCCATCGTCCTCGCCAAGTCGAACATGGCGGAGTTTGCGTTCACGCCGTACGAGACCGTGAGCTCCATCCTCCCGGGCTATACGAAGAACCCCTACGCGCTCGATCGCGTGACCGCCGGCTCGAGTGGTGGCACGGCGGCCGCCGTCGCGGCGAACATGGGGGAGGCCGGCCTGGGGACCGACACCGGCAACTCGATTCGCGGCCCGTCGTCGCATCAGGCGCTGGTGGGCATTCGCTCCACCATGGGCCTCACGAGTCGCGCCGGCGTTGTCCCGCTGAGCTATGCGGCGGACATTGCCGGCCCGATGGCGCGCACGGTCGCCGACGCCGTCGCGATCTTCCAGGTCGTTGCCGGCGCCGACTCCGACGACCCCGTGACGCTGCAGGCCAACGACCATCCAGCGCCCGACTACGCGAAGTCGCTGGTGAAGGACGGGCTGCGCGGCGCGCGCATCGGCATTCTCCGTCAGGCGTACGAGCGGCCGACGACGGACACCGAGGTCGTGGCGGTATTCGCGCGCGCCGTGGCCGATCTCCGCCGTAACGGCGCTACAGTCGTGGACTCGGTGCCGATGCCTGAGCTGGACTCGATCTTCCGCATTCAGCGCGAGGGCTGCAATCGCTTCAAGTACGACCTCGAGAAATGGATTGCGAGCACCGGCAACCGCACGCCAATCAGGACGCTCGATGAGATCGTGCGCTCGAGACGCTTCCATCCGAGCGTGCAGGTTCGCCTGGAGGCGGCGCAGCGAGCGACCGTGCCACCCGACTCCCAGCCCGGCTGCGTACAGGTCGAGCAACTGAGACGCGATGTCCGCCGCGTCCTTGGCGCCGCAATGGACGCACTCAAACTGGACGCAGTCGTCTATCCCACGTGGAGCAATCCGCCGCGTCTCATCGGAGACCTCAATACACCGCACGGCGACAACAGCCAGGTATTCTCGCCGCTCACCGGATGGCCGGCGGTTCAGGTGCCAATGGGCTACACGCGCGGAGTCCTTCCCGCCGGCATGACCCTGCTGGGCCCCGCGTGGAGCGAGGCCACGCTGTTCAAGCTGGCGTACGCCTACGAGCAGTCCACGCACCACCGGCACGCGCCAACAAGCGCCCCAACCCTGCGCAACCCCGCCAGTGACTGACGCCGCTCAGGAGCGGCGTCGTCGTGCGCTGCCGCCACTGTACTTCCTGGTGGCGCTGATCATTCAGGCGCTGCTCGGCAGGGTCGGCGCGCCGTTCGTCGCCGATTGGCTACGCCTTGCCGGCAGCGTCGTTGTGCTGGCTGGCCTGCTGCTGACGGTCTGGGGCGGTGGAGTGTTCGCCAGGGCGGGTACGACTGTCCACCCTCACGAACAACCGTCCGCGCTCGTGACCTCGGGCCCGTTCCGGTTCAGCCGCAATCCCATGTACCTGGGAATGGCAATGGCGCTCTTCGGTACGGCCCTGCTGTTCGGGAAGCTGCTTCCCTTTGTCGTCCCGTTCGTGTTCGCCTCGACGATCTCCCGGCGGTTCATCCAGCCCGAAGAACAGCGACTGCACGCCCAGTTCGGCGAGGCGTACGACGCGTACACCAACCGGGTCCGTCGCTGGCTATGAGGCCTCACGCACTCTGACGCATGGCGAATGACGTATGCTCAGGCATGGCGAATGACGCATGCTGACTCACGACGCATCACCGGGGTAAGGCGTAGGCGATGATAGCATCTCCCTCGCCGAACGGCCCCCCTCCTCCCGCCGCGATCACAACGAATTGACGGCCCCCCACCGAGTACGTCATCGGCGTGGCTTTGCCGCCCGCGGGTAGTCCCACGCTCCACAGCTGCTTGCCTGTTGCAATGTCGAACGCGCGGAACTGTCGATCCAGCGTGGCGGCGATGAATACCAGTCCAGTCGCGGTGACGATCGGCCCGCCGAGGTTGGGTGAGCCGAGGGGCTTGCCCGGATCGGGCATTCCCGCGGGAAGCGGGAAGGAGCCGAGCGGCACCTGCCACGCGATGCGACCGCCGCGCAGGTCCACGCCCACGAGCGCGCCGAAAGGCGGAGGCGTGCAGGGAAGACCGCTGGGCGCGCGCAGGATTCTGCGACGCATGACGTAGGGCGTGCCCTCCATGCGCGTGTACTCGAAGTCCGAGATGCCGCGCCCGGCGTCCTCGCGGCGGGCGTTGTCGCGATCGAACTTGTCCGCCGGGATCAGCTGCACGTGCGCGGCTACGCGATTGACGGGGATCACCGCGAGGGCGCGGTCCTCGTCCACGGCCATGCCGCCCCAGTGCGCCCCGCCGATGTTCGAGGGAATCACGAGCGTGCCGCGAAGGCTGGGCGGCACGAACTCGTCCGGCAGCTTGAGCATCGAGTCCATCTGGACACGGCACCACGAGTGGTCCTCTTCCGTGAGCCCCCATGCCGACGCGTGGTCGCCGGCGCGCATCAGTTGCAGCGAATACGGCTGGGTGTTCCACGACGTCTCGCCCGGAACGTCCGTACCCAGCACCGGCATTTCCTGAATGGGAAAAATCGGGCGCCCGGTTTCGCGGTTGAACACGAAAAGCATGCCGGATTTGGTCGCCAGCAGCACCGCGGGAACTCCCTTGATCATCGCGAGCGCCGGTGGCGCGGCGTTGTCGTAGTCCCACAGATCATGGTGCACCGTCTGGAAGTGCCAGACCATCTTGCCCGTCGACGCCTGGAGTGCGACGATCGAGTTCGCGTAGCGATTGTCGCCGACGCGCATGCCGCCAAAGTAGTCCGGCGCCGGGCTCGACGTCGGAAGAAAGATCAGGTCGCGCGCGACGTCCGCCACCATGACGGACCAGACGTTCGCGCCGCCCGTGCGCGGCCCACTGCCGTCATGCCAGCTGCGAGTGAAGACCGGGTCCGCGGAGTCCCGCGGAATCGGATCGAACGTCCACTTGAGCGCACCGGTGCGAATGTCCCAGGCCCGCACCTCGCCGCTCGCAGTCCCGGGACGTGAGTTGTCGGACACCGCCGAACCCGTGATGACCAGATCGCGCACGATCACCGGCGGCGACGTCATCTCGTAGGCCTGGAACTCGAACGGTGGAATGCGGAGTCCCTTCCGCAGGTCGATCGAGCCCTGCTCTCCGAAGTCAGCGCACTTGGAGCCGGTCCGCGCGTCCAGCGCGATGAGGCGCGCATCGATCGTCGCGACGACGATCCGCTGTGCACAGGCGCCTCCCGTGCGAGCCGGCGTTTCGTTGGTGGAGCCGCGCCAGTACGCCACGCCGCGGCTGGTGAAGTCGCCATAGCCTTTGGTCGGGTCCACCCCTGCGTCGAACTTCCACTTCACGGTGCCGGTCGCCGCATCGAGAGCGTAGACGCGCCCCAGCGGCGTGCTGATGTACATCGTGCCGTTCACGACCAGCGGCGTGACTTCGAGCGCGGGCGCCCTGTGGCTGTCGGTGTCGACCCCCAGTTCACCCGTGTGAAACGTCCACGCCGGCACGAGCGTGCTCACGTTCGCGCGAGTGATCTGGGTAAGCGGTGACAGACGGCTGCCGCCAGCGTCACGCCCATACACCTGCCAGTCGCCGGCAGGCTGCTGTGCCATTGCACCCGTGGCCAGCCCGACCAACAGCGCGCCTCTCAACATCGCATTCCTCGCCCTTGGGGTGGAGGGATTCAACGAGCTCCGTTCGTCGCTCCTACAGCCGTGGACGATCGCGGTGCCTTCCACGATTCACCGGGCGAAAGGACCCGGAATGCGGCTTCGGGCACGTTCCGCTCGGCCATGGCGGTCTTGAGCGCGCGTACCGGCTCATCGATGCCCTCGGGGGTCAGCTGGAACGTGCCGAAATGCATCGCGAGGCTCGTGCGCGAATCGAGGTCCAGGTGCGCCTGCAGCGCTTCCGCCGGATTCATGTGAATGTCCTGCATGAACCAGCGCGGTTCGTACGCGCCGATCGGCAACAGCGACAGATCCATGCGGCCAAGACGGGCGCGGATCGAGCCGAAGTGCGTGTTGTATCCGGTGTCGCCCGCGAAGAAGAGCCGGCGACCACCGAGCTCGAAGACGAAGCTGCCCCAGAGCGCGCGGTTCCGGTCGAACGGCGTCCGGGCGGAAAAATGCTGCGCCGGGGCGAGCGTCACGGGGAACTCGCTCTTGCGCGACGCCTGCCACCAATCGAGCTCCTCGACGCGCGTGAGCCCTGCGGACCTCACCAGGTCGCCGTTCCCGAGCGGCGTCACGACCAGCGGGTTGAATCGCTCCGCGAGCCGCTTCAGCGTGCGCAGGTCGCAGTGGTCGTAGTGATTGTGGCTCAGCAGCACCACGGTGATTCGGGGCAGGTCCTCGAACCGGACCCCGGGCTCGCGCACGCGGCGCGGACCGATGATCCCCAGCGGACCTGCGCGCCGCGAAAAGACCGGATCCGTGAGGATGGTGCCCTCGGCGCTCTGGATGAGGAACGTGGAATGCCCGATGAACGTGGCGGCGACGTCACACGCGGCGTCGAGCGCGGGCGGCCGCTGCGGACGCACGGGAACGCTGCGTGGCCAGCGCGCGCGCGGAGCTGTGAAGACCTTCGGGAGTTTCTTGAACGGTTGGCCTGTCCGGCCCGATGCGTTGTAGAAGCGACTTCCGTCGAAATGCATGGCCTCGTGTCTGGCAGGTGCGAACAAGAGCCCGCAATATCAATAGTGCGCAGTACGACTGCCACGGCCGGGAGGTTCCGATGTCGGGTTTGACACGTTGTCTTGCTTCCGCGCTCATTTTCATGTATGTCGCCGCCGCCCCCACCGCCCAGGCCCAGGAGCAGTCAGTTCCCATCAAGGACGCGCCGGCCGCCGTGCTGCGCGCTGCGAGCGGCCGGTTCCCTCAGGCAACCATCGTCGCTGTCGCAAAGGAGATGGAGGAGGGCAAGGAGCTGTACGAGGTCACGATGAAGCAAGCGGGCCGCAACATCGACGTCACCGCCACGCCGGCGGGAACGCTCACCCTTATCGAGCGGGAGATCCGCCGAGCCGAGTTGCCCGCGCCGGTCGCGCGGCTCCTCGCGACCCAGTACGGGGGAGCCACGTATCGGCGGTTCGAGGAGGTCGTTGCGGTGCAGGCCGGTACGGAGACGCTGTCGTTCTACGAAGTGCTTCTCGTGGACGCGAAGACGGACACGCTCGAGGTCGAAATCGCCCCGGACGGCTCGAGAATCCTCAAGATCGAAAAGAAGAGGCCGGGTGACACGGACTGACGTAACTCGGGGGCCGGTCAGGCGTATATAATGAAGAAGCCCCTCCGGCCCCCTTTCACACCAGGACGATGGACGAGAAACAACTACAGAAGCTCATCCGGAAGAACGCGGCCAAAGCGGCCAAGCTCGCCAAGGCACGCGACGGACGGCAGTTCGACAAGACGCTGCCGCCCCCGCGCGACGAAGACGCGGACATCGAGCGGACGCACTTTTTCAAAGAGATGAAGAAGCGGGAATTCTAGGAAGCGACGCGGAGCACGACTCCTATCGGGCTCCGGCATCCCACTCGTCGAGGTGGTCCAGCAGGTAATCGAGCGACAACACGTGGCGAGACTTGTCGCTGTCCTTGCGGAACACCACGTGCGACCAGCCCTGCATTCCGACGGGCGTGAATACCTCGCGATCCATGCGGAGCTTCTCACCACTGATCGCGTGACCCAGCACGCGCTCGTAGCGCGACCGCGGCAGCACGCGCTCGGGGAACAGGTCATCCCATTGGCATAACCGCCCCACGCTGTCGTACTCCGCCGGGCGATCGTCCAGCTCGAGCAACGACGGTGCACGCCCTGCCATGACGCTGCCGATCAACCGCAGCGTGAACGGATCGGCGAAGCGCTGGATAGTCGGCCAGAAATGTTTCGTGATGCGGCCGGCGATGGTGCGCAGCGAGAGGGTCTCGCCGCCGGTCGTCTTCCACATCGGCTCATCGATGTCCGACTGGAAAGGGTTCTCCGGGTAGATGGTGTACTTCGCGGACCAGCCGTGCCGCGTGCTGTGCGGAATGGGCCGCACGTCGCGTATCATCGGCAGCGAGCGCTCGAGGCGAGCCAGCTCCGACAGCTCGTAGCTTGGCCAGAGCATCACGTCCTTGATGATGCCGACGCACAGGGTGGCCGTGGCGATCATCAGCGACGCGTCGGGAGTGAAGTCCGCGGTGACTTCCACGCGGTTGCCGCGCGGTCGGACGCCGATGCCCGTGGATCGGCGGTTGGCCGCCAGCAGCATGACCGGGACCGGCAGGATGTGCGTGAGCAGCAGCGCCAGCTTCCCCACGGTACAGTGCGGAGCCCGGCGCCGCGAGGGCGCGTTGAACGAGACGTTGTAGTGCGTGCTGAAGCCGGACAGCTCGACGTCGTGTCCGTGCGATTTCTCCCATTCGTCCAGCTCCCTGCGCAGGTACAGGATGTTCTCCCACAGCGAGCGTCCCGCGCGTGCCGCGCACCCCTTGTCGATCTCGATCATCGGCGTCGCGATCTCGATGACGCCGGTGTCGAAGTAGATGGCCGCGCCCTTGGGCAGATGGTACGATCGTCCCGTGCGGTGCATCATCGGCTCACGCACGATGTTGGTGGGAGATTTGAAGACGTCCTCGGGCTTCACGCCCTGGCCGTCGAGCAGGACGATGAACTCCGCTTCCATGCCCATCGCGCCGAAGGATATCGCCTTGGGCGCAGGCGCTTTCTCTTCACGCCGCGCTCTTTTTTTCCGGCGGCCTTTCGGGAGCGGTGATGTGGTCGTGCCCGGGGCACGACGTCTGGTGGTCGAAGACGCCATGGCTACAACGGCTCAACGTCGAGCTTGGGATTGTACGCCTCGAACGGCGCGCCACGCGGCACCGCGACGACGTAACCGAAATCGAGGTGGAGATGATCGTCCGTGAACCCGCGCGTGGTCCCGAAGGGGCGCACGTACACACCTGGCATCGATTTGTAGGCGATGTCGGCGTAGTACTCGAGCGCGTCGCGCTCGTCCAGCATGGTATTGCCGATCTTGTAGATGTTCACCGCGGTGCCCCACGCGTGTGGTGTCGCATGCACGGACAGCGAGTGCGCGGGAGACCGGTACCCGCCATTGGCGGCGATGTGGACGTAGTTGCGCACCGCGCTGCGAAACTGCTCCAGCCCCAGTGCCATGAGCGTGATGGCACACGGCACGTAGCGCGGAAACGTGCGCAGTGGCTCCGCTTCGTGGACGTCCGTATGGATGAACTCCCAGAGCGCGAAGTTCTCGGAGAGACGCGTCCGCATCGCGAGGTCCCACGACGGCACTTCGTAGAAATAGCGCGGCAGCTGATGGGCCTGGCCCTGCGCATCGCTCAGCAGCCCGCCGGGTCGCAGCACGTCGCGAAACTTCTTCTCCAGTCGACGGCCGTCGACGATCCGGAGCGGGCTCGAGCCCGGTGCTCCCCCCCCGTTGCGCCCGCCGTCGGCGCTGGTCTCACTCATCTTCCTCGTCCCGTCCCGCCATCAGGTGCTCGTACACCATGTATGAAGCCGCCGCGATCGTCGGCGACCGCCCCGTCGCTTCAGGTTCCCACTCCGTCAGGATCGCCACGATATAAGGTTCGCGCTTCGGCAGATATACGATGCCGGCGTCATGCGCGATCGTCGAGATCTCTCCCGTCTTGTGCGCGACCCGCGCGTGCGCGGGAAGGCCGGCGGGGATGCCGCTGCGGAACTCCTGATCGTGGAGGATCTCCACCATGTGGCGCGAGAGATCCGGCGTGAAGGCCCGCCCTTCCCCGATGAGTCGCAGGAGTTGCACCAAGCCGTCGGCGGTCACGCGGTTGTTGATGCCGTGCTGAAACGCGAGTTCGTCCTCCACGCCACGCCGCAGATCGACGCCCGCCAGATGGTGCGCGTCCAGCGCGTGCTGCAGGTATTCCAGCCCCAGCAGGTCGAGTAACAGGTTCGTCGCGAGATTGCTGCTGCGCACGATCATGTGTCGAGCGAGCTCGCTGATACGCATCGTCTTGCCAACCGCGGTCTGGACCTCCGAATCCGCGTCGCGCTCGCTCAGCACCCGGAAGGAGCTGCTGTCGTAGGCGCTGCGAAAGCGGTTGCGAACGTGGAGTCGGGATTGCGGCAGCAAGGTGCCGTCGTGGATCGCGGCGAAGACGCCCAGCAGAACCGCGAGCTTGATCGTGCTGGCGGCGTGATACCACCGGTCCGCCCGGTACCGGAACTCCAGGCCGGTCTCGAGGTCGTGAACGGCCACCGACAACGCTCGCGCCCGGGAGCGCTCCTCCAGTTCCTCGAGCTTGTCGCGTAGCGTACTCGCCGGCTCGAGGTTCAGGGGCGGAGTGGTGGCCGGGATTGACATGGGCGGACCGTTGTGTTCGCAATGAAGGTGCCGCTCGGAATTAGGCGCGTCTCCGCGGTACGCGCGACCGTAATTCTCTCGGGTCGATGTCGTCGAAAGCGCGACTTCCAACCGAGAACATCCGTGTAACTCCTTGGGCGACAACCGACTTTACAAGCTCACTACCTTGAAAAGCATGAGCGACAACATCAAGAAGTCCAAGGCCGAGTGGCAGAAGCAGCTCACTCCGGAGCAGTACCATGTCACTCGCGAGAAAGGCACCGAGCGGGCATTCACGGGGAAGTATTGGGACAACAAGAAACCCGGCGTCTATCGATGCATAGGCTGCGGCGAACCGCTGTTCGAGTCGGACACCAAGTTCGAGTCCGGCACGGGCTGGCCGAGCTTCACGAAGCCGATGAACGAAGCGGCGGTCGAGACCGAGGACGATCGCAGTTACGGCATGCGCCGCACCGAGGTGCACTGCAAGAAATGCGGTTCACACCTGGGCCACGTCTTCGATGATGGCCCCGGACCCACGGGCCAGCGGTTTTGCATCAACTCCTGCTCGCTCGATTTCGAGGAGAAGAAGAAGTGAGAGACATTGCGACGTTTGGCGGTGGATGCTTCTGGTGTCTCGACGCCGCATTCAGACAGTTGCGCGGCGTCGAGAAGGTCGTGAGCGGATATGCGGGCGGTCAGCGTCCCAATCCGTCGTACGAGCAGGTCTGCAGCGGGGCCACCGGACATGCCGAGGTCGTGCAGATCACGTTCGATCCGACCGTGGTCTCCTATCGCGACCTGCTGGGCGTCCTCTTCACGATCCACGATCCCACGACGCTCAACCGCCAGGGCGCGGACGTCGGGACGCAGTACCGCTCGGTGGTCTTTTATCACTCGCCGGAGCAGTTGGCGGACGTGAAGGAAGTCATCGCCGATCTGGAACGCGAGAAGGTGTGGGACGATCCCATCGTGACCCAGGTCGTGCCCTACCCTGTGTTCTATCCGGCCGAGGAGTATCACCAGGATTACTTCAACCGGAACCCGAGTCAGCCGTACTGCGCCGCGGTCATCGCACCCAAGGTGTCCAAGATGCGGAAGGCGTACATGGACCGGCTGGTGAAAGCCTAGCGCGCGGACTCGGCGCTCCTCATTTCGTTCACGCGCGACGTCGAAGTCGAGGGCAGACCCCTGCCGGCGGGCAGCTACAGTGTGTGGGTGATCCCGGATACGACCCGGTGGACGCTGATCTTCAACCGGGCCGCCCGCGTCTTTCACACGCTCAGGAACTACAACGAGCAGGAGGACGCGCTTCGCGTGACCGCTATGGTCGATTCACTGCCGCACATGGAAACCCTCACCGCGAGCTTCCCGACGGTGGACGCCCGCAAGGCGGTGCTACGGCTGCAGTGGGGCACGACGGCGGTCTCGGTGCATCTGGAGACCAGGTAGGTCAGTCCTCGTCCTGCTGCCCCTTCATTGCCCGGAAGCCGCCCGAACCGCGGGTGCGCTTCTCGTCGATGCGCGCCTCGACGCGAACGTTGAGCATGCCGCAGTCGGCGCGATCGAGCAGCTTCACCAGCGGCTCTCCCGCTTCGCGCGCGGCCCAACCGAGCGTGAATGCGGCCGGCGCTGATTTGGGCGCCGATAGCTTGATGCGCTCGGCCACGCGTCGCGTTCGCCCGATGTCGGCGCCGGTGAGAATGATGACGAACTCGTCGCCGCCCACTCGCACGACCGCTTCCTCGGCGCGCACATGGCGCATGAGAAAACGGGCCATCCGAATGAGCACGCGATCGCCGGCCTGGTGTCCGTGCTCGTCGTTGTAGTGCTTGAAGTGATCGATATCGACGAAGATGCAGCCCCAGCGAAGCGACGGGTCGCTCTTGAACTCGATGTCCAGCTGGTCCAGATAGCGACGGTTGAGACATCCGGTCAACGCGTCGTGCGTGGACATCTCGATGAGCTCCGCTTCGAGGTGCTTGCGGCCGGTGATGTCCACGAGGACGCCGTGCAGGAAGCGCTCGCCGGTCTCGAAGTCCTGGACGACATAGCTCGTATCCAACACCCAGCGCACTTCCCCGTCTGGACGCCGGATCTGGAACTCGAATTCGCGCACGCGCCCGTCCCGATCCAGGAGCCGCAGCAGCAGGTCGCGCTGCTTGGGGTCAACGAAAAGGTCGTAGGCGCTCAGCGCGGACAGATCTGAAAGTGACGTGACGCCGAACATCTCCAGAAACGCCGGGTTGGCGTCCAGGATCCGGCCGTCGGGCGTGGTGATGTAGATGCCCTCGCCAAGGTTGCGGGCAAACTCCCGCAGACTCTCGGCATCCGCGAGGCTGCGATAGCGCGAGCGCGGCTCCGTGAGGGACGGTATCCGGGGGGCCCGACGGGGAGTCGGAGACTTCGAGCGTGCGGGAGGCGTCATAGGCGGGAGGCCAAAGCTACATACACCAGGCCGTGCGTTGACGTGCCGTGTGTCACGCCGACTCTAGTGCATTTGTTTATTTTGCATTCCGCAACGATCGTCATTCGCCTTTTGCAGATGTTGCGTGTGGCGATTTGAACCGTCTTAAGCGACCGTTTGGAACGCTTTTCGATGGTCATGGGTTCCGAACACCATCGCGAGGTGCCATGAGCTTGTTCAGTCGGCGGGAAACGTCGCCTATCCCGAGCACGAACTTCTCCGTGCTCGACTCGCATGTCACCGTAAGTGGCGACGTGGAGACCGACGGCGCCCTCCGAATCGATGGCCGGGTAGAGGGTTCCGTGCTCCGCGCCGATCTCATCGTGGTCGGCGTTGGCGCCTCAGTCGTTGGGGACATAACCGCGCGAGAGGTCATCGTAGGCGGTGCTGTCACCGGCAATATCTTCGCCGCTCAGCGCACGGAGCTGCTGTCCAGCGGCATCGTGGCTGGGGACATCCGGTCCGCCGCGATCCTCGTCCAGGAAGGTGGCGTCGTCCAGGGGCGGCTGTATATCCACCCGATCAGCGGAGCGCCCGACGGACCCGCCCCGCGCCAGCTTGGCAGCGGTCAGCGGAATTCGGGCGAGACGGACGCGGGCGCCCTCACCCCGGCGCTGCTCGGCAAGTCAACCTGAGGCCACGCTGACGAGCCGCGTTCCGTTGGCTCGCAGCCTTGCCGCGTTGCGCCTGCCGAAAAACAGGTAGATCGACAGACCTACCCCCAGCCATGCCACGAGTCTGACCCACGTGGCGATCGGCAGTCCGATCATCAGATACAGGCAGACCAGCGCACCGGTCAGCGGAACCCAGGGCACCAGCGGTACGCGAAATGGGCGCGGAGCGTCGGGATCGGTCCGGCGCAGCACCACCACTCCGACGCAGACGATCGCGAACGCCATCAGGGTCCCCATGCTGACCAGTTGGCCGAGTACGCCCAATGGCAGTGTTGCCGCCGCGATCGCGCAGCACACCCCGGTGACGATCGTGGTCACGTATGGCGTGCGGAATCGCGGGTGGATCCTGCCGGCCCACGAGGGCAGCAGTCCGTCTCGGGCCATCGAGTAGAACACCCTGGGCTGCGCGAGCAGGTTCACGAGGATCACCGAGAACATTCCGGCCAACGCGCCGATGTTGACCACCGGTCGCAGCCAGCCGAGACCCGTTGCCTGAATGCCCACGTCGATGGGATTGGCGACGTTGAGCTTGCGGTAGTCCACGATTCCCGTGAGCACCAGCGCTACGGCGATGTACAGAATCGTGCAGATGACGAGCGAGCCGAGGA
>DASTVV010000081.1:0-4641 GCA_035758925.1 Gemmatimonadaceae bacterium | reverse complement strand
GCGTGAATGGTCCCTTCGTCGAGATGATTCATATGATCTTCCTGCCTCCCCCAGCACCTGCTCCTTCAATTCTGGCGCGCAGCTCCTCGTACGCCTCCATCAGCCGGCGCCGCGCGCGGCTGAGTGTCGTTCCCACGGATGCGACCGACAGCTCCAGCGCTTGTGCGATCTCCTGGTAGTCCAGCCCTTCTTCCCGCATCAGGAGCGCCTCCCGGTCGCGTTCGGTCAGTGCGTCGATGGCACGGCGGGCCAGCGCGCGTTCCTGCGCGCGTTCGAGGTCCGTCGGTGGCGGTTCGACCACGCTGGCAGCCTGGGCTTCCTCGCGCAGCAGCTCGAGATGCCGTCGCCGCCGAGCGTCCTTGCGAGCCTCGTCCCGCACCAGGTTCGTCGCCACGGCAAAGAGCCACGCGCGCTCGTTCTCCAGGCTGCTCTGGCGCAGCGCGCGAACGAAGGTCTCCTGCGCCACCTCTTCCGCCCAATCACGATCCCCCAGGCGGCGCGTGAGATACCGCACCAGGGGAGCATGATAGGTTCGGAAAAGTCGTTCGACTTCTACCATCGCGACGTGATGCTCCGGAGATCGGATTCCGACAACTCGTCGGCCTCTTCCACGACTTCGACCGCAACGCCGCGTCCCGCGACCACGACCTTGTCGCCGATCGCGAAGGCGTCGCGCAGCTCCGGCAACCGCTCGAGCAGTACGAAGTACGACGGCGAATATGCCTTCACCTTGTACACCCGCAAATCGCTTTTCAGCCGCGAATCCACCCAGCGGTCGCCGTCCTTCGCGAAGGTGCGGACGCCCGCGCGCTTCATGAGGGACTCCCGATCCTTGGCCGATACGGCGGCCGATGCGGCGTCCGCGGCGGCCAGCGACTGCGCGGCGCGCTGCGCGGACGCGGCTCGCGCCGACTCGAACACTGCTGACGGGGCTGGTGCCGCCGCCGCCTTGCCTTGACCGCCCCCCGTCACCCTCACCTCGTCCAGCCGCATGTCGCGCCGACGCACGTCAGCGACGCGCGACGGCTCCTGCACGAGATACGACGTGAATTCGGTCGGGATGCCGAAACGCTCGCCCAGCTGACGGATCTCGTCATCGATCTCGGCGTTGCCGCCTGATCCACCGTTGCGGCGCTTCTCCGCCACCAGCCAGCCGATGCGCTGCGTGGCCCAGAGTCGCGGCACGAACGCGTTGTCGCGCTCGTCCGCGGCGAACACGCGTTCCGTGGACCAGCGCACGGTGCGGCCATTGGCGCGACCTTGCACGACGACGTTGGCCGGGCCGCTGCCGTCGTAGCGCGCGAGCACGACCAGGTCCTGTCCCGCGAAAATGTCGAGCGGCGCCGTGGGATACATCCGTGAGAGACGCACGTCGCCGTCGATCGAGATGCGAACGTCGGTGAGGAGCGGGGTACGGAGCCGCGCTGCCAGCAGCTCGACCGACCGCTCGACGCTCTCATCCGGACGGACGAAGTGCGCCGTACCGCGGCCCTCGAGGGCGAGCTGCTCGATGAGACCCACGTTGACGTCGGCGCCGATGCCGAACGTGAACACCCTGGCGTCACGCCGCATGCGGCCCGCGCGCGCGGCAATCGCCGACGGATCCCGCTCGCCAATCGTCGGTGCGCCGTCGGTCATGAAAACGATCAGGGGCAGCCGCTCTCCTTCGCGGTCTCTCACGTCGTCGTTCGCCCGGAGCGCCTGGTCGAGCGCGCCGGAGATGTTCGTCGAGCCCGTGGCGTCGAGATCGTCCAGGTAGCGTATCGCCGCGCGTACGTTCGCCTCCGTGGCCGGCACGAAGTCGTCGCGGAAGCTGCGAACGTCGGTCGAGAAGTCGATCACGCGAAAGCGGTCGCGATCGGTGAGCGTCTGGAGCAACCGGCGTCCGGCTGCTTTGGCTTGCTCGAGCTTGCGGCCGCTCATCGATCCGGACACGTCCATGACGAACGTCAGGTCGCGCGGCATGCGGTTTTGCGCCATCTCGGTGGGCGGCGTCACCGTGAACAAGGCGAACCCCGGCTCGCCGCGTTGCGCGTGCGCCAGCATCGCGACCGACGCCGCCATCGAGCGACGCAGGGCGACGAGAACCGTGATGTCCGGTCCGCCACCCCTGATCGTCACCCGGCGCGTCCCGCCGTCACGCTCGACGTCCAGCTCATGCGTCGGAGAGTACGCGTCGCCCAGCTCGCCGCCGGAGCGATAGGAGAGCGTAAAGCTGGTTTGCGAGGTGGGCTCCGGAGTTTGCGAAGGACGTTCGGATCTCACACCCCAGACCGCCGGGCCACCCGATGCGCTGCCACGGAAGTAGTCCACGCGAACCGCGTCCCCTTCGCGCTCCGCTACGCTTTCGAATCGCACCACCACCCTGCGTTCCTCGCCGGGTTGAATCGGAAAGATCCGGGTGCGCAGCAATCCGTGTCCCATCCATTCCACCAGGGCTGGATCGCGCTGCCGCCGCACGATGTCTTCGTAGATGCGACGCGCCTCGGTGGCGCTCATCGTCTCACCCGCGACGAGCTGGCCGTCGATCGAGAGCTTCAGATCGCGAAACGCCGCGCCCTTGGGCAGCGGAAAGACGTAATCGGCCTCCCCGATCGTTCCGCCGCGGTTCGCGAAGCGCTCTTCCACTTCGTAGCGCAGCACGCGGTCTCGCAGCTCGACACGGACATCGCTGCGCGTCCGAACCACCTGGGGACGAACGGGCCAGCAATCGACGACCGGCCGATCGGGCAAGGGACGCGGGCAGCGCGGAACGATGATGCCCTGCGCGCTCGCAATCATGGGTAGCGATAGGACCAACAGAACGGGAAGGGCTCGCATATGTCTCTGTCTGTGACACATGGGAGACGATCCTCATTCTCGGTCTTGCACACCTGTGACGGGGGTCACGCTTACCGATCTGTGCGCTGGGCCATCAGAGACTCGTGCACGGGCTAGCAGGTAGAGACTCGTACGCCCTGGCCAGCGGATAGAGACTCGTACGCCAGGGCCACGTACTACTTGATCCGAATCTGACGAATCAGGACGAATAGAATCGCAACAACAAGAACTTCTCTTTGCCTGGCAAGGGGAGCTCTGGATTGTTGACAGGGTATTCGTGCTTTTGATTCGTGGAATTCGGATCAAGCAGTACGTGGCCGCTTGTGCAGCGATCTCGACGCACGAGACCTTTGTGCGCGATCAGGCCGCGGCCGGCTCCGGATACTCGACGCGCGCCACGCGCCCCTCGAGCGCCCGCATCATCTCCACGAACTTCGCCGCGATCTGCGGTTCGAACTCCGTGCCCGACTTCTCCTCGATGTACCTCAGGACCCGTTCGGCCTCCCAGGCCGCGCGATACGGGCGGTTGGTCCGCAGCGCGTCGTACACGTCGCAGACGTGCACCAGCATCGACGCCTTGTGGCAGTCGCGCTGGAAGTGGCGCTTCGGATAGCCGCCGCCATTGAGCATGATGTGGTGCTCGAACGCCACCGCCGCCGCCATGTCCAGCTCGCGATCGCTCGTGATGATCAGCTTGGCACCCTCGGTGGTGTGGTTCTGCATCACCGCGCGCTCCTCGTCGGTGAGCTTCCCGGGCTTGTTCAGGATCTCCGTCGGGATCTTCACCTTGCCCAGGTCGTGCAGCAGGCCGGCAACGCCGAACGTGCGCACGTCCCGGGCGTTGAGACCCAGGTGCTCGGCGAGCGCCATCGTGAGCACCGACACGTTCAGGCAGTGCGTGGTGGTGTACTGGTCGAACTCCTTGAGCATCACGAGGGGCAGCATCATCTCGCTCTGGCCATGCATGGCGACGGAGAGCGATCGCACGACCGCCTCGGCTTCCAGCAGCGGGAGGCCGCCGTTCTTCATCACTTCCTCGTGCATGAACTTGATCGCGTCGATCTCCTCACCCATCTGATACGTGATCGTCGCGGTCACCACCTCGCGCTCCAGCACGCGCCTGCCCGCTTCGTCGTCGCTGCGAACGCCGACCTCGCCATAACGGATCCGCTGTCGCGTCGTCATCTGGCGGATTTCCGCGGTGTCGACTGGTGCTCCGGGCGACGCGAGGCGTGAGGCGACCAGCTCGAGAAACGCCACGTAGTCGTCGCGGGAGACGTCGGAGTCGATCTCCAGCCGCTGGATTCCCAGTGCGCTGAATCGCTTGCTCCACTCCCAGTCGCGCAGCTCGCGCAGGGTCGCGGTCCCGTACACGACTTCGTCTCCGAGGAACGAAAACTCGGGATGCTTGTCGTCAGCGAGCACGTCATTGAGCAACGCGAACGAACGATCCACGACGCGTTCCCGCGCCGGATGCCCGGGCTTGTACAGCGACATCGTCGAGAGCGTCTGAGCCAGGGAGCCGAGAAAACGTGTAGGGTCCATCAGTCCGTAACCGCCTTGAACTTTCCGGTAACTCTCTGCGCCGCCATCGCCTTCCGCAGTTCGGGATCACCGGATCTCATCGCCATGCCGACGACCTCCTGAACGTCCGGCACCTCGCTCCAGTAGGCCGCCAGGGCGCCGAGCGCCGCGAGCATCTCCGGCGACTTGCCTTTGAGCTTCCAGCGTCCGAAGAACGACTTCTCGGCCACACGGTTCACCAGCCAGTCGAGCGTTTTCTTCGCTGCGGTGGCCGACGGCGCGGGCGTCGACTCAACG
>DASTVV010000126.1:0-10413 GCA_035758925.1 Gemmatimonadaceae bacterium | reverse complement strand
CGTCGAGCAGCTGCATGCCGCCATCGCTGCCAACGAGACTGAGCGCTTCAAGCAGCGCTACGGGCGTGTGGATGTGCTGCTGCTGGACGACGTCCAGTTCCTCACTGGCCGCCGCGAGACGCAGACCGAGCTGCTGCGGCTGCTCAACGCGCTGCAGGGCACGGGGCGTCAGGTGGTGATGACCAGCGACCGGCCACCGTCCGAGATCCCCGACGTGGACGAGCGACTGATCACGCGGCTCTCGGGTGGACTGATCGTCGACATTGGCGCGCCGGACTTCGAGACGCGGATCGCGATCATGCGCGAGAAGTGCGAAGAGCGGGGCGTGCGGTTCCAGGCCGGCGTCATCGAGGCGCTGGCCGAGCTCGAGTTCAACAACGTGCGCGAGCTGCAGGGCGCGCTGAACAAGCTCATTGCGATGCAGACGCTGGGCGGGGATCAGGTCGAGCCAGACCAGGTTGCCTCGATGTTCCGCGTGGAGCCCACCGTCGCGAAGAAAAAATCCAGCTCGGGTTCGGTCCGTCGCGTGTCACGGGGAGCGTCCAGGCCGAATCTCGACTTCCAGAGCTTCGTGAGTGACATCGCGACCGCCGTCGCCCAGCACGTGGATCCGTGGAAGATCAAGGTGGCCGAGGCCGTGGCGTATTGGTCCGGCGAAGGGTACCGCACGGGGAAGCTCGAACGGTTGCTCCAGGACGCTGGACCCAAGACGGACTTCGAAGGTGCGCTGCGCGAGTTCTTCGCGATCGTGGACCGCTTGCGCGAGCTGGAAGGTCAGGCGACGGCGATCGATCCCGCGCTCGGTGGCAATGACGTGTTCCGCGATCCGGAGCGCCTGGCGGACGCCGAGTCTCTGGCGAATCGCGCGTTCTCCGGGGCGACACCACCGCCCGGACCATCGGCGGCGTTTGCGCGCGGATTGTTCGAGGTGGGGCCCAGCAACCAGCTGGCCGTGCGCGCCGCGGATGCCGTCATCGACGAGCCGGGCAAGAAGTACAACCCGTTGTTCGTCCACGGCTCCAGCGGTGTCGGCAAGACGCACCTCGTGAACGCGATCGGGAACGAGATCATCAACCTCAGTGGCGGGGCCGCGGTGGTGGCTTGCGTCAGCGCGCAGCAGTTCATGGACGAGCTCATCGCCGCGCTGCAGGACGGGAGCGTGGATCGGTGGCGCACGCGGTACCGCGGCGCGGACGCGTTGGTGATCGACGACGTGCAGTTCGTCGCCGGCAAGGAACGCACGCAGGAAGAGCTCTTCCACGTGTTCAATACGCTGTATGGCGAGGGCAAGCAGCTCGTCTTCGCCAGCGACCGGCCGCCGCGCCAGCTCGACGGGCTCGAGGAGCGGCTGCGTTCGCGGTTCGAGGGCGGCCTCGTCGTCGAGATCCAGGCGCCGGATCGCGTGCTGAAGGAGAAGCTCTACGCCCAGTATCTGGACGACGTGGAGACGACCGACCGGCCGGCGCTCGTGGCGTATCTCGCCGAGCGCCCGGTGGCCAGCGTGCGCGAGGTCATCGGCGTGGTGAACCGCCTCGCGGCAGCGGCGGACATCGCGGGCATGCCGCTGTCGCTCGAAATGGCACAGGCGGAGCTCGAGTCAGGCGTGCCGGCGCCGCACGCGCCGGCGCTGCGCGCCGCCGACACCTACTTCCTGGATGACGAGAAGATCGTCTGGCATCTGCCCGACCTCGGCGCCCGGCTGATCGAGGATCCCAGGTAAATGGCCATCAAAGGCTCGCTGCGCGAAGCGTCGCTGCCGGACGTGCTCCAGCTGCTTTCCATGGGGAAGAAGACGGGCTGCCTCAGCGTCACGCACCGGAACAACTTCGGCTACATCTACTTCGACAAGGGGAAGATCTCCTACGCCTCCATCGTGAACCGGCGCGACCGCATCGGCGACATGCTGGTGAAAGCCGAGGTCATCACGATGCAGGAGCTGCGGCAGGCGATCGATGCCCAGGACAAGCATCGCGACAAGCGCATCGGCGAGCTGCTGGTCGAACTGGGATTCATCACGCGCGAAGAGCTGCACGGCCACGTCCGCGTCCAGATCGAGGAGGCGGTGTACCTCCTGTTCACGTGGAACGAGGGCACGTTCAACTTCGAAGCCGACGTTCATCCCGAGCGACAGGACATCCTCGTCTCCATCAATCCGGAGTCCCTGCTGCTCGAGGGCGCGCGCCGCGTGGACGAGTGGAGCCTGATCGAGAAGAAGATCCCCAGCTTCGACATGGTGTTCGACGCCGACTGGCGCAAGCTGGAGTCCACGGAGCTGCCGCTCACGATGGAACAGCAGACGGTGCTGCAGTACGTGAACGGCCGGCGCGACATCGGCGAGATCGTCGAGGCCACGGGTCTCGTGGAGTTCGAGGTCGGCAAGGCGCTGTATGGGCTCCTCACGGCTGGGCTCATTCACCGCGTGGGACGCAACAGCAAGGTGAACCTCCAGGCGATCCCGTCGGGCAAGGCCGACGAGCATCGCAACCTGGGCATCGCGTTCTATCGCACCAGCATGCACGAGGAAGCCCTGCGCGAATTCCGCCACGCGCTCGAGCTCAGCAAGGACGACGCGACCACGCGGTTCTACGTGGGGCTCGTGCTGCTGCGGCAGGGCAAGTGGAACGAAGCCATCGAAGCGTACCAGGAGGCGGCGGCCCGTCCAGGTGCGCGACTGGCCACGTTCCATAATCTCGCCATCGCCCTGGAGCGCGTGGGACGCTACGAGGAGGCATTGTCTGCGCTGCACGACGCCGCGAAGCGCGGCGCCGGAAAGGACGCCCGGATTCAAACATCGATCGGGATCGTGACGCTGATGATGGGCGACCTGGCCGAAGCCGACAAAGCCCTCACCGCGGCCAAAATCATGTGGACGTCGCGGCCGTCGGCCGGCTGGTATCACTACGCGGCGCTCGCCGCCGCGCTGCTCGGGGATCTGGGACGCGCACTGGAGATCATGCAGGAGGGTCTGACCCATCATCCGCGCGTGGCCACGTTGCACAACAACCTCGCGGCGCTGTACGAGCGACGCGGATCGTACGACGAGGCGCTGCTCGCCGCGGAGCACGGCCTGGCCGACGATCCGGCGCTGCCGCAGCTGCACAAGAACATCGGCGATCTCTATTACCGGGCCAATCGCTTCAACGAGGCGCTCGACGCGTACGAGCGCGCCGTGAAATCGGACCCGGACCTCGGCGACGACGTCTACCTCAAGCTGGGCAACATCCGCATGCATCGGGACGAGCACGATGCAGCGGTCAGGTGCTGGCAGCGCGCGCTGGAGCTGGATCCGGCCAACGCGGACGTGCGCACGAATCTCGAAGCGGCAAGCCAGCGGCGCGCCACCTAGGATGATCAACGACACGCGGTCGTCCGTGCTCGTCGTGGACGACAGTGCGTTCATGCGCCGGTCCATCGGCGAGATCCTCGCCGCGTCCGAGGAATTCGTGGTCGTCGGCACCGCCCGCAACGGCGTCGACGCCATCGAGAAGGTGCGCGCGCTCGACCCCGATATCGTGACGCTGGACGTCGAGATGCCCGAGCTCGACGGACTCCAGGCGCTCGTTCGCATCATGAAGGACGCGCCGCGCCCCGTCGTGATGCTGAGCGGCGCCACCACGCCGCGAGGGCACGATCTCACGCTGCGCGCGCTGGAGCTGGGTGCCATGGACTTCGTGCGCAAGCCGTCGGGGCCGATCAGCATGAACCTCGCGTCCGTCGGCGGACGCCTGCTCGAGGCGCTGCGCGCCGCGCGGGCCGTGAACCTTCGTGGGCTGGCCCCCGGCGCCGGAGCCGCGACGCCAGCCGTTGGCATCGAGGTCGCTCGACCGCGTCCGGCCGCGCGACCGAGCGCCGGCGTCGCCACGCGCATGGTGGGAATCGCCGCCTCGACGGGCGGTCCGCGCGCGCTGGCCGAGATCGTGCCGGCGCTGCCGCGGGACATGGACGCCGCGGTTCTCATCGTCCAGCACATGCCATCCGGCTTCACGCGCAGCCTTGCCCAGCGCCTGGATTCACTCGGCCCGCTGCCGGTGGCGGAGGCGCGCGATGGCGAGATCATCCTGGCTGGTCGCGTCTACCTCGCGCCCGGAGGACACCACATGCGCGTGCGCGGTGAAGCTGGCGTGCCAGTGATCGCGATCGGCGACGACCCGCCGATCTGGGGCGTGCGTCCGGCTGCCGACGTGCTGTTTCGATCGATGGCACAGCAGTTCGGACGGGCGTGCGTGGGCGTCGTTCTCACCGGCATGGGCCGCGACGGCGCAGACGGGCTTCGCGCGGTGCGGGACGCCGGCGGCCGGGCCGTCGTCCAGGACCGGGAGAGCTCCATCATTTACGGGATGCCGCACGCGGCGCTCCAGCATGCCGGAGCCGATCGCGTTGCTTCACTCAACCAGATGGCGGACGCCATCGCAGCGCAGGTATTGTTCCCGCATGGCTGAGACGAACGTCGCGCGAGCGATCTCCGCGCATCGCGCCATGATGAAGTCCCTCGAGTCCAAGGTCGACTCCCCGGACGCGTCCTCGCACAAGGATGCCCTGAAGACCGAGATCATCTCGTTCTTCAAGTCCATCGAGCAGGAGATCGCCGACCTCAACTCGCTCAAGGACGACGTCAAGAAGCTCGTCGACAAGTGGAAGGCGCTGCAGGCCGGCGCGACGCTGGCGCCCGAATTCGCCGCCGAGATGCCGATCGTGCACTCCGATCACATCGGCGCGTCGACGTTCATCGAGAAGGGATGGAGTCGCCTGTCGCTGGGCGACTACGAGGCGGCAGAGCAGGCGCTCAAGAAAGCCATCGAGCTCTCACCCAACGACCCGCAGTCCGAGGCGTTGCTGGGCTGGGCCCTCATGCTGCAGGAGAAGTACGACGACGCCCTCCTGTGGTTCCAGAAGGTGCTGATGCGCGAGCCGCAGAACGCGCTCGCCCGCATCAACGTGGGCTACATCTGCCTCAAGAAGAAGATCTTCGGCGAAGCCATCGAGCACCTGTCGCGCGCCATCCGGCTGGACAACGACAAGAAGGCGACGCTGTACGCGCACTTCTATTTGGGCCTGGTCTATCTGGAGCGCGACATGTTCGAGGACGCGCAGACGTTCTTCCAGAAGACCATCGCGCTAGGTCCGAATCTCATCGAGGCGTACTTCGAGCTGGGCCGCGCGTTCTGGTTCAATGGTCAGCAGGTCGAAGCTCGCAAGACCTGGAAGGACGGGTACGCGGCCAACAAGTTCAATCCGTGGGGAAAGCGCTGCGCGGAAGCGTTGAAGACCGTGGACGAGGGCGGGGAGCTGTAGCGCGGAACCGCGGAATGGGTGTTGGGAATGGGAATGGGCGCCTGTTGAGACACAGCGCCCCGTTGCGCGCCCATTCCCATCTCCCATTCCCATTCCGCCTTTGGTGCGTCGCGATAATCTTCGCACTCACTCGGTCGCTCGCCGCCCAGGACGCCCCCGAACGCCTCGATCGCGGTCGCTTCACGTTCCTCTTCTATCCACGCGACCGGCAGCTGGCGACGTCACTCGCCACGCGCGCGCTGGCGACCGACACATTCCCCGGACTGCCGCGTCTTCGGCAGCACGTGACCATCGCGATCGCGCCGGATCAGCGCCGCTTTCGCGAGTGGGCCGGGGGCGCGCCGGAGTGGGGCAGTGCCATCGCCTTCCCCGATTCGCGCCGCATCGTGCTCCAGGGACAGCGCGCGGGATCTGACGCGGGCGACCCCGTGTCAGTGCTGCGCCACGAGATCGCTCACCTGGCGCTGCACGAATACCTGGGCAATCTGCCGCCACGCTGGTTCGACGAGGGGTACGCCAGTTACTCCGCGGGCGAGTGGGGGCGTGAAGAGCTGCTCATGACCAACGTCGCGCTGGCCCTTCGCGGCATGCCGTCGCTCGATGAGCTGGAGGCGTCGTTCTCCGGCGGTGCGACCACTGCGCAAACGGCGTATGCGCTGTCCTACCGGGCGGTCGCGGTCCTGGCCCAGATGGACAAGACCCACGGGCTGTCGCTGTTCCTGACTTACTGGCGGGACACGAAATCTCTGGAGCGCGCCATGCGTCAAGCGTACGGCACAACACTCGCAGGCTTCGAGCGTCACTGGCAGGTGACGACCCGTCAGCAATACGGTGCGCTGGCGCTGGTCAGTAATGTGACGCTGGCCGGCCTGCTGTTGTTGTTTCTACTGACGCCGCTCTACGTCGCACGGCGGCGCCGGGACCGCAATCGACTGCAGCGAATGAAGGAGGCGGATGCCGCCGCCGACCGCGCGGCGGCCAATGCCATCGATGATCTGCTGGGCGAGAGCAGCACGAATGGTCAGGCTCCTTAATCAAATCCTAACCTTCAGTCTCATTTGAAGTTGACACGGTTTTCAGCGGCGGGTATCATCATCCCTCCAATGGCAGAAGCCGACGTCACGAAACCCTCGCGTCCGCTGTTGTGGTGGGGGATTGCCCTGCTCACGATTGCGGCCGGGTACGCGGACCTTGCCCGGGGCGGTGAGACCATCGCTCCCGTGCTGCTCGTAGCCGGCTACTGTGTGCTGGTCCCTCTCGCAATTTGGCACTCGTAGTCTGACGTCTGGATTTCGTCCTGCTTGTTCTGGATGCGCGCAGCTCTCGTCCCGTATGGGCTGAACGGATGGTTCAACGGGCGAATAGCTCAGTTGGTTAGAGCGCCTGCCTTACACGCAGGAAGTCGGGGGTTCGAGTCCCTCTTCGCCCACTCGGAAAGCGAAAGTCAAGGCAGTCGGGACCTCAGCAGCGAGAAAAGGGTACATGTGCTTACAGCTTGGGAGGTTAGAACAGTGAAGGCAATGCAGCGACGTGCAATGACTGCGGTCGCGCTGACGTTCGGCGCGGTGAGCGCCCCCACCGCGCTCCACGCCCAGGTACGAGGCGTGGGCCCGAATCCGGATACGCCCCGTTTGCTGGTGGCCGTATTCGCGAGTTCTGACCGCACCACTGGGGTCCAGGCAGCCGAAGCCATCCGCTCGCGGGTGCAGAGCGCCTCCAACATCAAGCAACTCTACGTCATTCCGTGGAATGACATCAAGACTTATCTCGAGTCGTCGGGCTACAAGTCGGATTCTTCGCTTGGCCCAACGGACCTGAAGGAGCTGGCCAAGCTGCTCCGCGCCGACGAAGTGCTCGCGGGCACCGTGACGCGGTCGCCCACGGGGTCGGTCAAGATCGAGCCCCGTCTCATGCTCGCGCGTGACCCCGGATTGGCGCAGCCACTGCCGACGGCAGAGGGAAGCCCCGGCGACGCCGCGCGTCAGATCGAGCGCTCGCTTCAGGATGCGCGCAAGCAGTTGCCGGACAACAAGGCCTGCGAGAATTCCATTCGGGATTCGAAGAACGACCAGGCGATGACGTTCGCGAAGGCCGGCATCACCAAGTTCCCCAACGCCACCATCGCACGGCTCTGCCTGGCCAATGCGTTCATCGCGATGAAGGCAGCGCCGGATTCGGTGCTGCGCGTGACGAGCGAGATCCTCAAGATCGATCCCAAGGGTTCGCGTGCGCTTGGCTATGCCCAGGGCGCCTACGAGGCGAAGGGCGATCAGGAAAACGCGGTGAAGACGCTCGTCCGGCTCAGCGAGCTGGAGCCGGGCAACACGTCCCTGCAGGCTGAGTTGATCAACAAGCTGGCGAAGCTCGGCAAGCCGGACGTTGCGTATCCGATCATTCGCGATCTGCTCGCGCAGAATCCGGGCGACCCACAGCTGCTCCGGCAGCTGTGGCTGATCACGCTGGCCGACGCGGCAGCCGCCGACAGTGCGACGCGTCCGGCGAAGTTCGCCGCGGCCGTTACCGCGGGCGAGGACATGGTCAAGGCCGATACGCTGCTTGCGGACAGCGTGTACTACGACCGCCAGATCATCGCCGGCAACCAGATGGTCCCGCCGCGTGGCGGCGAGATCGCTGCCAGAGCGGTGCAGAAGTTCCCGAACAGCTCGAGCTTCTGGGCCTCCAAGGCCAACGCTGAGCGCAAGGCGGGTCAGTCACAGATGGCGATCGAGTCCATGAAGCGGGCCCTGGCCATCAATCCCAAGATTCCAAACGGCAATCTCCTCATGGCGCAGATCTTCGTGGATCTGAACCAGGCCGACAGCGCGGTGGACGTCGCGCATCGCGCGATCACCGGTGGCGAAGACGCAAAGACCTGGGGCGCGTTCCTCCTCGGTCCCACGCAGGCGGCCTGGAAAAAGGCCGACGTCACGAAGGACTCGCTGGACTACAAGCGGACGCTTGCTCTGGCAGAAGAGTCGGACAAACTCTCCTCCTCGGCGCCGGCAGCCTTCTTCGCGGGTGTCTCGTCGTTCTCGATCGGCATCGGCGCGTTGCAGGCGGCCCAGAAGCCCAAGAGTTGCGCGCTGGCGAAGACTGCTCAGGACATGTTCCTGAAGACCCAGATGTACATGCCGCGAGGCGGCATTCTCGATGCCAACACGGCGCGAACGATCCTTGGCTACGTGACGCAGTACTCGCCCACGGCAGACCAGATGGTGAAGACGTACTGCAAGTAGTCGCTGAGCTCGATGATCAAACGGCCCGTGCATGCACGGGCCGTTTTGTTTGTCTCCAGCTTGCAGCCGGCGGCTGATGGCTGTCAGCCGATAGCTATGCTACGATAAGGCGGTTCGCGATATAGGCATCGGCTCTAAGCCGTCAGCTACAAGCTGTCAGCATCAGGACTCAGTTTGTGCTTCCCCCGGCCGATGCACGACGTACACGTTCAAATCGCGCGGCCGCGCCCGATAGTGCAGCCGTCGCGACCCGGACAGCTCCCCGTCGACGTTCACGCTGATCGGCCGCTCGCCTTCGATGATGACCTCGGGAAGCCGGACGTAGTGGACGCCCTCCTCGCCAACGTGCTCGCCCCGCTTCACTTTCAGCACGGTGCCGGCGAAGCGCCGCCGCGACATCTGCTCGACGACACACAGATCGAGCAATCCGTCGGTGGTGGAGGCGTGCGGAGTCACGAGCGTTCCGCCGCCCGTCGCCATGGCGCTGCCCACGGCGAACATGAGAAACTCGCACTCCAGCACATAGCCACCGCCGCGAAAGACACCGCGGTTCGGCGCGAGCGCCGCCAACTTGCGCAGCCCCGCGATCGCATAGGCCAACTGGCCCAGCGCGGCCTTGAGCTGCGAAGGCGTCTCAGCGGTCGCTTCGGCGCCGATGCCGCCGGTGGAGACGTTGAGAAACCGGCGGCCGTTCAGCGACGCCGTGTCGATGCGCACGGGCTTGCGCAACAGGATAACATCCATGGCATGATCGGCATCCGGCGGAATTCCCGCCTGCCGCGCGAAGTCGTTCGCCGTTCCGGCCGGAATCACGCCGAGCGGCGTGTCGTAACCGTCGAGGCCGTTCACGACCTCGTTGAGCGTGCCGTCACCGCCAACCGCCGCCACGACGTCCGCGCCATCGCTCGCGGCGCGGCGCGCAAGCTCCTCGGCGTCGCCGCGCTCGAATGTGACGCGCACGTCGGCGTGGTGTCCGCGGGTGCGCACCCAGCTCACCATGTGGCGGAAAGCCGGGAAATCCGCGCGTTCGCCGTGTACGACGAACGCGATGTGCATGCGTGTGGAGCTCATCTCGGATTGGATTCAGTCGGTCCGCGACGTTTGCCATGGCACCGATGACGCGCGCCCTGGATGCCTATCATGCGCCGGTGCTCGCCGCCGAGGTCGTCGATTTGTTGCGTAGTGCGAAAAACGTGCTGGACGGTACGCTCGGCGGTGGTGGTCACAGCGAGGCGCTGCTGGAGGCGGGAGTGTCGCGACTGACCGGCGTCGACCGCGATCCCGAGGCGCTGGCCGTTGCGCGCGAACGCTTGCAGCCATTCGAGCGAGCCGGACGGTTCCGCGCGGTGAATTCCAACTACGCCGACCTGGACGAGGTGGCGGAGCTGCGCGGCGAGCAGTTCGACGGCATCCTGCTCGACCTGGGCGTTTCATCGCGTCAGGTGGACGCGGAGTCGCGCGGGTTCACGTTTCGCGAGGGCGCGCCGCTGGACATGCGGATGGGCGGCGATGGAGACACCGCCGCTGACCTCCTCAACGACGCGGACGAGCGTGAGCTGGCGACGATCTTCCGAAACAACGCGGACGAAACGCCTCGCGGCGCCAGCCGCCTGGCGCGCGAGATCGTTCGGCGGCGCGCCACCGTTGCATTCACGACGAGCGACGACCTGGTGCGGGCCATCAGGGGAGCACTTGGCCCTCGCACCGGACCGGCGGATTTTGCGCGGATGTTCCAGGCGCTGCGCATCGCCGTCAACGACGAGCTGACGGGTCTCGAGCGCGCGCTGCCGGCGCTGCGCGACCGGTTGCTCTCGCGCGGGACGATGGCCGTCATCGCGTATCATTCCGGCGAAGACCGCCTCGTGAAGCACGCTTTTCGCGATTG
>DASTVV010000083.1:0-4281 GCA_035758925.1 Gemmatimonadaceae bacterium | reverse complement strand
AGCAGCATCGGTGTCCCCGGGACCAACGGATTCGTCGGCGAGTTTCTCGTGCTGCTGGGCAGCTTCCGGACGCGACCCATCCTGACCGTCATTTCGACGACGGCGGTGATCTTCGCGGCGGCGTATCTGCTGTGGGCCCTTCAGCGGATCCTGTTCAACCCGCTCGACAAGAAGGAGAACGAGCACATCCCCGATCTCAATCGTCGTGAGCTGGCGCTCATGACACCGCTGATTGCGGGCATCGTCTGGCTGGGCGTCTATCCGGCGCCGGTGCTTCGCCGGATGGAGGTTGCCGCCACGCGCTTCGTCCAGCAGGTGGAGAGCCGCGCGTTCCACGCGACGGCGAACCGCTGATGCGCACATTCGAGCTCTCGGTCCCGCGGGACCTGACCATCGCGCTGGGCCCCGACCTGTTGCTCATGGCAGGCGCGATGCTCCTGTTGCTCTGGGCCGCGTGGCGCCCGGACAGCGCGAAGCATCAGCGCGCGGTGGCGGCAGCCAGCATCGGCCTGACGATCATCGTCGCCATCGCCACCTGGTGGTATCTGCTGCAGGGCTTCAGCGCGAATCCCGGTCCCATCGCGGTGGACAATTTCCGGTGGATGGCCGACATGGTCATTCTGATCGGCACCGCGTTCGCCATCGCGTTGGCGCGTGACGACAACGACCGGCAGGGGATCGGCGTGGCCGAATCGCATGTGCTCATTCTGCTGGCCTCGTCCGGGATGATGCTGCTGGCCGCCGCGCGCGACCTGATGATCGTATTCCTGGCGATCGAGCTGATGTCGATCGCCGTCTACGCGCTGGCGGGACTCAACCGCCGGAGCATGCGCGCCGCGGAAGGCGCGTTGAAGTACTTCCTGCTGGGCGCATTCTCCAGCGCGTTCCTCCTCTACGGCATCGCGCTGGTTTATGGAGCCACCGGAACCACGAGCCTGGCGATGATCACGCAACGCATGCGGGACATCACGCCGGGGACCGGCGCCTTGATGCTCTCCGGCATCGCGTTCCTGCTCGTGGGCTTCGGGTTCAAGGTCGCGCTCGTCCCGTTCCACATGTGGGCGCCGGACGTCTATGACGGTGCACCCGCCGCCATCACGGGATACATGGCAGCGACGGTAAAGGCGGCGGCGTTCGCGTCGTTCCTGCGCGTCTGGCTCGAAGCCTTCCCGGACGTGTACAGCGTGTGGCATTCCGCCATCGTCGGTCTGGCCATCGCCACCATGGTCGTCGGGAACGTGATAGGTCTCGCGCAACAGAATCTCAAGCGCCTGCTGGCTTACTCGAGCATCGGCCACGCCGGATATCTCCTCGTGGCGCTCGCGCCGGGCACGTCGCAGGGCGCGTCGGCGATGCTGTTCTACCTGCTGGTCTACACGCTCGCCACGTTTGGCGCGTTCGCGGTCGTCGTGACGATGTCGCGGCCCGGCAGCGGTACGGTGATGATCGACGAGTTGTCCGGCTTGTGGGCCGTCCGGCCGTGGCTGGCATCGGGCATGGCGGTGCTGATGCTCGCGCTCCTCGGGTTCCCCATCTTCGGCGGCGGGGGATTCATCGCCAAGTGGTATCTGCTGCAGGCTGCGCTTCAGGCGCGCGTGCCGCAGACGACGCTGGCGGTGGCACTGGTGCTCACGACGGTCGTGTCCGCGGGATACTACCTGTACGTCGTGGTCGTGATGTTCATGCGCCAACCGCCCGCGGAGGCCAAGCCACTACCTCGCACGCCAGCGCTCACGCGCCTGGTGCTCGTCGTGACCGTCGGCAGCGTTCTGATTCTCGGGGTCTACCCGAACTGGATGCAGAGCGTGGCGAGCAAGGGCCTGCCGCGTCGGGCAAACGCGGGCGTGACGTTCCCCGCGTCGAGAGAAGTGCAGCGATAACGCCCATGGCGCGCGCCATCCCTGCGGGGATTTTCCGACAGTACGACATCCGCGGCATCGTCGGCCGTGATCTCGATGCGAACGTGGCGGAGGCCGTGGGACGCGCGTTCGCGTTGTACGCGTCCGCCAAGGGCGTCCGGGGAGCGGTCGCCGTGGGTCGCGACAACCGCCCCAGCGGCGGCGATCTGCGCGACGGTCTGGTTGCCGGGCTCACGAAGGCGGGATACGACGTCGTGGACGTCGGCGTGGTGCCGACACCGGCGCTGTACTGGGCCCTGCACAACGTGAACGTCGTGGGCGGTATCCAGATTACCGGCTCGCACAATCCGCCCGAGTACAACGGTTTCAAGTTGTCACTCGGCAAGGGGTCGCTCCATGGCGAGGACATCCAGGAGCTCTACCGGCTGACCAGCGCGGCCAGCCCCGCTGGCGGCGGCAAGGTGCGAAACGAAGCGGTCATCGATCGCTACGTGAGTGACATCGTTGCACGCACGGGGCCTTTGAAACGGCCGATCAAGGTCGTGTACGACTGCGGCAACGGGGCGGGCTCGCTCGTGGCGCCGCAGCTGTTCGCCAAGCTGGGCGTCGGCGGCCGCGGCCTGTTCTGCGAGAGCGACGGGACGTTCCCCAATCATCATCCCGACCCTACGGTCCCCGAAAACCTCGAAGACCTGATTGCGGCCGTGCGAAAGGACCAGGCTGAGATCGGGATCGCATTCGACGGCGACGCGGACCGGATCGGCGTCGTCGATGACGCCGGAACCATCGTCTGGGGCGACCGGATCCTCATCGTGTACGCCCAGGATGTGCTTGCGCGAACGGGCAGGGGCCAGCCGATCATCTTCGACGTGAAGTGCTCGCAGGCCCTGCCGGACGCGATCACGAAGGCGGGCGGGAAGCCCATCATGTGGAAGACGGGCCATTCGCTCATCAAGGACAAGATGAGCGAGACGAAGGCGCCCATCGCCGGCGAGATGTCCGGCCACATGTTTTTCTCCGAGGGCTTCTACGGTCACGACGATGCCCTGTACGGCGCCGCGCGACTGCTTCGCATCGTCGCCGACAGCGGTAAGACCATTCGCGAGATGCTGGCCGACGTTCCGGATTTCGTCTCCACTCCGGAAATCCGCATCGAAGTCCCGGAGGAAGAGAAGTTCGCCATCGTCGCGCGTGCGGTCGACCACTTCAGACGGCTGCACGACGTCATCGACGTCGATGGCGTACGCGTCCTCTTCGGTGACGGGTGGGGCCTGATTCGCGCCTCGAATACCCAGCCCGTCCTGGTGGCGAGGTACGAGGCGCGCACGCCTCAACGCCTGGCGGCGATACGCGGCGAGATGGAGACATGGCTGCGTAGCCAGGGCGTTCGAGTTTAGGCGTGTTCAGCCGCCGCTGGCTGATTCTCCTGCTTGGTGGCGCGGCCGTGGCGCTGCTGGTGGGACGCGGGATCGCGCAAGTGTACGCGGACTACCTGTGGTACGCGTCGCTCGGCGCGTCGGACGTGTGGAGCGCGAGGTACTCGTCGATCCTGACGCTGCGACTCCTGTGCGGCGCCGCGGCGACCGTTTTCGTGTTCGCCAATCTCTACGCGGTGCGTCAGTCGGTCGTGTCGCTCGTCCTGCCGCGGCGTGTCGGCAATCTGGACATCGGAGAGGAAGTCCCGCGCCGTCAGTTGACGTCGGTGGCCGCCGTGCTGTCGGTGCTGATCGGCATCGCGCTGGCGTGGTCACGCAGTGACTGGAGTGGCTTTCTGGCGGCGCGCATCGGTCAGTCGTTCGGAGAATCTGATCCGTACTTCGCGGCCGACCTTGGGTTCTTCGTGTACCGGCTGCCGCTGGAGATCTCGCTGTTCAACTGGACGATGACCGTCGTCCTCCTGGTCATCGGAATCGTGGTCACGCTGTACGCGTTGACGCCAAGCCTGCGATGGGACCAGGGCGGCGGCGGGTTGTATGTGTCCGGCTACGTGCGGAGGCATCTCGCGGTCCTGGCGGGCGTGCTGCTGCTCCTGCTCGCGTGGCACTATCGACTCGAGACCTACACGGTGCTCGGCAACGGCAGCGCCGCGGACGGCTCGTTCACGTATTTCGACCACCGTGTCGGCGTTCCCGCGAGCCTCCTTCTCTCGCTCGTGACGCTCGGCGCCGGCCTCACGGTTTTGTGGGCGGGGTGGACGGGTCAGATGCGACTGACCTTCGCGGCTCTCACCGGCGTCATCGTCGCCGCCGTGGCCGCGCGCCAGATCGCACCGTTCATTGCCAGGCGCACGATGGCCAACCGTGACCCGGCGGTGCGCGAGCGCCCGTACGAGGCCATTCGCGCCGGGTACACGCGACGCGCCTTCGCCGTCGATCGCATCATTCCCGCCGATACGACGCTCGTCTTTTCGACGCTCTCTGGC
>DASTVV010000074.1:0-4187 GCA_035758925.1 Gemmatimonadaceae bacterium | reverse complement strand
CACAATGTGGCCCTCGGCAGTCACGCGATCGCCGACCTTCACGTCGGTGACCAGCTTGCCGGTTTCCGCCACTTCGCCAGCGAATTCGTGCCCGACGACGATCGGAGGCTTCACGCGCCCCTGCGCCCACGCGTCCCACTCGTAGATGTGGACGTCGGTGCCGCACACTCCGGCGCGACGAACTCGAATCAGCACTTCATCGTCGCGAATCTTCGGTTCCGGAACGTCCTTCAGCTGGAACCCTGGAGCCGCCGTCGGCTTCACCAACGCTTTCACTCGCGCAAATACTCCGAAAGAGGTGCCGCGAAACATAGCGCGTCTGGTGCTGGTCAGGCTCCGTTCGGATTCGAGAACCGCAGCTACGCATCCGAATTCATCCGAATGGGCCGAATGAATCCGAATAGGGCTTGGAAGTGTGAACTACAAAAACGAAAAACGTTGCAGTTCCGCTTATTCGACTGATTCGTCCAATTCGCCTGATTCGGATGCCTTCAATTCGCCTGATTCGGATGCGTGGTCCGGCTGCTAACGCGCATACCTGGCCGACGCGAGCTCCACGATTCGCCCAATGAGCTCTGGATACGCGATCCCGTCTTTCAACGCCGCTCGCGCGTACTCGGCGTCGCGTTCGAGATAGCAGTTCGGATTCACTTCGAGAACAAAGATCTCGCCGTGGCCGTTGACGCGCAGGTCGACGCGGCCGTAGTCGCGGAGGCGCAGAGCGTGAAACGAGGCGATCGCCACCTGCTGCATGCGCTCCGCCAGTTCCGGGTCCAGGTCCGTCGGAAACACCGATTGCGTCCCCGCGAATTCCGCTGAAGCCGCCGCGCCCGGGCCAGCGCCGCTGCCGTCAGCGCCCCATTTCGCTTCCCAGCTGGCGATGCGCGGAGCGCCAGCCGGCAGTCCGCTGAAATCCAGCTCGATCACGGGAAGCGCACGCGCCTCCATGTTGCCCAGCACGCCCACATAAAACTCGCGCCCATCCACGAACTCCTCCACCAGCACGGGTTGGCGGAACTCCGACTGGAGTGCGTCGATGCGTCCGAACAGCTCCTTCAGGTCGCTGACCACGGAACCGCCGGTGATGCCGATCGAGGCATCCTCCTGTGGCGGCTTCACGATCACCGGGAACTCGATGTCTCCCGCCCAGTCGAGCGAGCCACGGTACACGGTCGCGAATTCCGGTGTCCTGATGCCATGCACGCGCAGGAGCTTCTTCGTCAGGCTCTTGTCGCCGGCAAGGAGCAACCCAGCTGGGCTCGAGCCGGTATAGCGCAGGTCGAGCAGGTTGAGGAGTGCCGCCACGTTGGATTCCAGCGCGCTGATGCCCGCGAACGACTCCGCCAGGTTGAACACCAGATCCGGTTGCTGATCCCGCAGCGCCTGCACCACGGGGACGACGTCCGCCGCGGCGGATATGGTGGATACCGTGTGGCCGTGTCCCCTGAGCGCCCTGGCCACGTGCTCGAGAACGGGATCCACCGGCGGCTCGAGCGCGTCGGACGAGTGCAGCACGGTCACGCGCATCAGTGCGATGCTCCAATCACGTGGCGCGCCGCGACGCTTCGTGCGCGTCCGATCACGTGCGTGTAGCGATACAGCATCACGACTGCGGTCGCGAACGCCGTGAGCTCCACGAGCGTTGCCGCCTCCAGTGGTCCCACGCGGAGTCGAAGCGCTTCGCTCCTGCGTTGCAGCACGTCCAGCAGCGACCGCACCACGGAGGGATGCTCGCTGGTCCAGAATGCCACCCGCGTCGTGATCTCCCTGAAGTGCCTGCGGAGAAACTCGTGCGCCGCGATTCCCTCCGGTGCGTCCGACTCGCGCACGAAGATCTGCCTCAGGTCCACGTCGAACTGGCGCTCATCTTCGATGGGGACGACGTCGACCTGTTCGTCGTAGTGCTGCGCGATGCTGTACGTCATCGCCTCCACCGGCAGATCTTCCTCGACGGGCATTGGCGTCTCGGGGCTCGCGCCGGCGATCTCGGTCATCACCGTCTCGACGTATTCCAGCTTCCTCAGCGCGGGCCAGCCCTCGTACTCGGCGCGCCAGTTCAGATCCGGCGTCAGCCACACCGCGAATGTCTCGGCGAAGTCCTCGTCGGGATGCTTCTGCGCGTACCACGTCAGGATGTGCCGCACGTGGTTCCGCGAAAACGGGTCGGCGCGATATCGCTCCCGATATGGCCGCGCATATGGCCCGAACGTCGCGCGCCAGTCCGGACGCTCGTGGAGCTGGAATGCGTAGTTGAAGGCGTGTCCGGCCTCGTGCCGCAGGTAGCGCATGGCAGCCTCATCGTCCTCGACCTCGAATGACATTTCTGCTTCGATACGCTCGAGGCGGGGATCAGCCAGATAAAAAGGGACGCCGATCAGCGGCGTGTCGTCCGGGCAGCCCCACTGATCGCTGAGGTAGACAGGCGGCCTGAATCGCAGGCCGCGCCGGCCCAGCTCGTCATACAGCCGCTGGACCAGACGCTCGACGCGCGACCCGCGGATTGCCAAGCCGAGGTCGGATATCCGGTGTCCAAGCAGGCTCCGCCTTTGTTCTTCCCACTCGTTATCGCCAGCCACAACGGCTGACTCGGGCAAGCGGTATACCCTGCCGGACAAAAAGAAAGCCGGCGCGTTCAGCGCCGGCTTTCAGTCTTCAAAGGATCGCTGTTCAGGCCGCCGTCGAATCTTCCTCGGAGCTGGCCGGAGCGGGCGCCCAGATGTACGCCGAGAACACCGGCGGCTGCTCAGTTCTGGGAGTGCCCGAGATGATTATGCCTACCGGCTCCTGTGGTGCCGCCTTGGAGTTTGAAGCCTTCATTATATCGCTCCTCATCGTTGCCGACGCCGGGGTCGTGCGACGAGAACGGCTCGCCGCACGCCCCATGTGGTTGCAAACCGACGCGATGAAAAGCACCGACGATGCCATCGATGCCAGCTGTGGAAGTCCTTGTGTTGCAGGCCTTTAGAGAATGGAGACCCGGCTAGGCTGGAAAAATCGTCGCGTCTCGACACGACGCATTCTGTACCGAGCGTGTCAGTGTGAAACGCGCGTCGCCGTTTCCTTTCGAGCGAGAAAAACCTGCGCGTTGCCCCCTTCCATGGCCGGTTCGACCGAGATGTCCCAGCCGTGGTAGCGCGCACGCAGCTCATCGATTGCGCTGCTTCCCATCGCGATCGTCTCCACGAGGTGGACACCGCCGTCCGCCGTCGCGCTCTGCAGCACAGCGATGACCCGCTCTCGCTCGCGCGGCCCCAGGTTCTTCAGCGCAGAGTGGGAGCAGATCACCACACGCAGGGTTCCGTCTGCTGGCGGCACCCACTGGTCCAGGTCGGCCGCCACCGCGTGCACCCGTTCGGCGAGGCCCGCATTGATGGCCGCTTCCATGACGCGCTGGATCGACGCCTCTTCCGACTCGATCGCGGTCACGTCGCAGCCATTAGCCGCCAGGAAAAGCGCCGACCGCTGGGCTGCCTCTCCGGCGACGACCACCCTCGTGGAAATCAGCGACTCGGTGGCTCCGCCAAGGGTGCGCACCAACGCGTCGCTCGCACTCAGGCCCCAGTGCTCGGGCCGGCGCATCTCGTCGTGAAGCTTGAGGCGCTTGCGACGCCAGGTGTCGTACTTCGGCAGACGCAGCCGCCGGAAGATGATCCGGTCGACTTCCTCGAGCAGCAGCAGCTCCGTCAGTACGAACTGGGGCTGAGCAGCGAGTTTTGTCGCCGCCTCATCGCCGATGGCGAGAATGGCGGCACGGGGGATGGACTCCTTGTAGTTCTCGATCTCCTGCTCGATGTACAGCGAGTACTCGTGACGCAGTGATCGAGCCGTGCGTGTGGCCATTCACGGAGCCCGGGCGAAGTCGCCGCAAAATCGGTAGGCATGTCAGGAGGCGCAAGTGCAAGATCAGGCAGGCTCTACGTGCACGGTCACCTGACCGCCGCCGAGCCGCTCCGCGACGGCATTCTCTACTGCGTCCGCCAGCGCGTGCGCTTCGGCCACCGACGCGCCGCCGCTCACCGCGATCGTCACCTCGGCGAACGAGTGCTTCCCGGTGGCGCGGGAGCGGATGCTGCGAACTTCGAGGACGCCCGGCACGCCTTCCGCCACCACCCTGATTTGCGAGGCCTCCAGGGCACGCTCGTCCACGAGCACAGGGATACTCGAACGCAGAATCTGGTAGCCCGTCC
>DASTVV010000057.1:0-4132 GCA_035758925.1 Gemmatimonadaceae bacterium | reverse complement strand
GTTGGCCATCTATGGGGTTCGGGCCAGCCTCAGCGCAGCGGCACCTTGCAGCGATCCCGCGCCCGCCGTTCTCGACGACAATAGGCCTGATGTTCAGACGCGCGCCGAATGAGAAGCACAAGGAACTGCTTCGCGAACTGCAGGAAGAGCGGGCGTCGGCGCTCCGGCGCATCAGCGGCACGCTCGAAGCGCTGATTCGCGAGCTTCACGCCTCGCGCGACCGCGTGCATCGCGCGACCGGACCCGAGCGCGAACGGGAGCTCGCCACGTGGCGCGATTTGCGCGCCCGTGCCGTCAAATACCGCTGGTATCTCGAAGTGCAGCGCGAAGCGCTGGGAATGCGCCGCCACGACGTGCTCGACGAGTTCTACCGGGTGCCCACCGAACTTCCCGAATCACGCTAGTGCGATCCTTGTTCTTGTCGGTGCGATACCGCTTCGCTTGTCAGTGCGATCGGTTCGGTGCGATCCTCGGACACACTCGCTGGTGCGATTCTTGGCTGCACCTGATTGGTGCGATCCTCCGTGGGGGCTGTCGGTGCGATCTCTATTCTGCGTCGCTGCGATCAGCAATCGCACCGGCGGGCTCGAGATCGCACGGACGATTCTCAAGATCACACCGACAACTGTCGAGATCGCACCGACAAGTATTGGCATTCGCACCGACGAGGATCGCGATCGCACCAACGAAGATCGCTACGCGCCGACAGAGATCGCTGATCGCACCGACGAGCATCTCGATCGCACCGGCGAGGATCGCGATCGCACCAACAGAGATCGCTGATCGCACCGACAAGCATCTCGATCGCACCGACAACGATCACGATCGCACCACCAGAGATCGCTACTCGCACCGGACAGAGATCGCTGTTCGCACCGATAGACCGTCACCGTCGGCGGACTGTACGCAGGATCGACGACACTTCTGGACGCTCTGGCGCGTCCGGCGCGAGCCGCTCGAACATCTCGAGGCGTGTGATCGCGAGGTCGGCGCGATTCAACCGGTCGTAGGCCAGTCCGCTGCTGTAGTACGCGTACGCGAAGCGCGGATCCGCTTGCGTGGCTCGGTCGAAGGCTTGCGCGGCGGCGTTGAAGTCGTTCCGACGAACGTGCACCAGGCCAAGCTCGTACTGCACGAACGGATCGTCGGGAATTCCCTCGGCCGCCCCGCGCACGCGATCGAGCTCGGTGGGGTCGTCTCGCAGCAGTGCCAGAGCGAGATCGGAAACCGTCTGCCAGGCCGGGTTCCCGCCAACTTGTGGCAGTTGCGCGAACTGCCCTGCTGCTTCGTCGCGCTGGCCGAGTCGCAAGCTGCTCTGGGCAGCAAACCAGAGCGCTTGCGCGCTGCGGTCGCCTGCGTTCACGCTGCTCAGGACTTCGTGGTACCGGCCTGCTTCGTAGAGTCCCTGGACGGAGTTGGCCGCAGCAGGTGGCGCCACAATGGGCGTCGCGCCCGGCGTGGCGATCGGACGACGACTGCCTCCACTCACGCAACCGGCGTGGACGGCAAGCGCCGCGATTGCTATCGCGAAGCCGGCGCGGCGGACGGGAAAGGGCAGAGTCATCACAGGCCTCCAACCGTGCTAGTGCAAAGCCCGGGCCTGTTTTCAGTGGCCGTAAACCTTTGATCCTTGTGGGGTGTCGCTCAGTTCGTGACTCGAGGAGGACACGAAGAGCACGGAGAAAACGGCTCACCACGGCGAAACGGAGAAACGGAGGGCGCGAAGCGCATCAACCGGCATGGCGCTTGTCCCCGTTCGTCCCCCGTGGCTCCGTTCCTCCGTGTCGATCCGATCCCTCCGTACGCTCCGTTTGCTGAAGATTACGATTACGACAACGTAAACTGCACCGTCATCGTCATCAGCACCGGCACTGGCTGACCGTTCAACAGCGTCGGCGTGAACTCCCACTGCATCACGGCATCGATCGCGGCCTGATCGAGGAGCGGAACCGATCGAAGCACACGGGCTTTGCTGATCTTTCCATCGGTCCCGATCAGTGCCTCGAGGATCACGACGCCTTGCACCCCCGCGCTTTGGGCGACGGCAGGGTAGGTCGGGTTCACGTGTTTCGTCTTCCTCGGTTGGAGGATCGCTCCACCGACTCGGACTGCGCCAGTCGCCCACGTCGCAGCGGCCTCTGCCCGGGCTCGTTCGGCAGCGAGGGCTGCGTCACGATCCGAAGGGGGCGGCGGTGGTGGCGGTGGAGGCGGGGCGGCCGCAGACGCGGGTGCGCCGCCGCGTCCGCCGGCCGCGCCAAACGGGACGAACTGACCTGGAGACGCCATGGACCAGCCGTCGTGCGCCACCAGGCGAGGCTTCCCTGTGGATGGGAACGCGATCGACACTCGGATCGCGATCGGCGATTCAGCGGGTGCGTCGTACGTCCATTGACGAACCGCGTCAGCCGCCGACCTGACGAGCGCGCCGTAGGCGCTGACGAGCGTCTGCGGATCGGGTTGTGGTGTACCTACGCTCGCGATCGGCGCGACCCCCAGCCGGCGGATTTCCGCGACGCGGCCGAACTGATCGAGGGTGATCATCAGAGTGACCATCGCGTTGGCATCGACCGCCGCGGCTTCGGCCGGATAGATGGGATCGACGGAATACGTCCGGCGCGGGAGCGGATTCTCCGGCGTAATCGGCTTCGCTTGCTTTTCGAGCGGCCCCACCTCGTTCTGCAGGTCCTGTGCGGCTTCCGTCAACGGAAACGCACCGACCGCGTACCAGCTGCCCGCGGCAACGACCAGCGCCATCACCGCGCACGACCACGCAATTCGCTTCGACGACATGCCTGCCTCCCTCGCAATCAACCGCATTCGCCTGAACAAGTGCCGGCGCCGCGCGAACGCGGCCACTGGCACGAGAGGCGTTTCGTCGGCAAAGGCCGCGAGCGCCTCGATGTATGCCCGTCGGGTGCCGGTGGCGAGCATCGCCAGTTCGTCCACGACCTCTTCGCGTGCCAGCTGCACGCGCGAGATCAGCCACCACACGCCGGGATGGAACCAGAAGACGGCGCGCACGGCCTCCTCGCCGACCAGCCACATCCAGTCACGCCGTTGTACATGAATCAGTTCGTGGCACAGGATGGCGCGTTGCACGTGAAGCGGGTGCGCACGAAGTGAGTCAGGCAAGAGGACGATCGGCCGCCGCACCCCGAACGTCACCGGCTGACGGAGCCCCGCGACGTAGCGGATTTCCGCGCGAGTTCCGAGTGCGCGTTGCGGCTCGTCGTGCTCCTCGTTCCACGGCAATACGTAGCCCGCGGTTCGCAGGCGCGCGAGACGACGGAGCCCCACGGCTATCCATGCACCGCGCCCCAGGATGCCAAGGGCAATGCACACGCCAAGCGCCGTGAGCCACGGGAATGTGGGCGCCAGACTCATTGCCTCGGAAGGCGTCGAGACGCCGATGAGCACTGGTGCGAACGCATCCATCGTCGCGCGCGCCAGGGCGGTCTGGCGGCCTTGCATCCACGGCAGCGCGAGGCACAACGCGAGCAGCGCGCGGAAATAGGTGTAGCGGACGCCCGGGACGTCGAGGCGCAGCAGCGTTGGCAGCATGCCGCCGATCGCGACGATGCACGCGACCTGCGCGCTCCAGGCAATCAGATCCGTGAGCAGGGTCGAGAGTGTCATTCGTCGATCTCCTCAATGAGCTGCTTGACGATCCGGCGCTGCTTGTCGGTGAGCTTGTTGTCCTTGGCCAGGTGGAGGAGCAGCCCGTCGGACGCGCCATCGAAGACGCGGTCGAGGAACTCGCGCACCATGGCGCCGACCACCTGCTGCCGCGGCCGGGCGGGCCGATACACGTGGGCGCGATCGGCCGCTGTCTTCTTGAGGTATCCCTTCTCCTCGAGGATCTTCATCATGGTCATCACGGTGGTGTACGCGATCTGACGAGTCTCGCGAAGGGCCTCGTAGACATCACGGACGGTGGCTTTGTCCGTGCGCCACACGACTTTCATGATGGCCAGTTCCTGGGGCGTGAGCGTGGGATGTCGTGTTCTCATGAATTAGTACTAAATACTTAGTAGTACCTGCGACGGTTGTCAAGACCCAATCCAAACGCCCAACTCCCAACTCCCAATTTCCCAATTCCCAACTCCCAATTTCCCAATTCCCAACTCCCAAT
>DASTVV010000046.1:0-3738 GCA_035758925.1 Gemmatimonadaceae bacterium | reverse complement strand
ATGCCAGGTCCGTGGCGCCGAGTGCGCCCTCTTCCTCGAGCTTGGCGCTGAGCGCGCCGGACGTCAGGTCGTACATCCGGAAGCCGGCCTGTTTCGTGACCGGATCGGTTACGGCGACCACGACGCTCCGGCGCGTGAACCGTTGTGCGTCCGCGGGCGCGACGACATCGATCAACCGGCGATCGGTCACCGCCACTGCAGCCGATGCCGCGCCGCTGGCGATCGCGATCTTCCAGAGCGTGTCAGCGGACTCCGCGAGCAGCGCGTCGTCGCTCAACCACAGGGGTGCGCGATAGCCCTGCACGAACTCGCGATTGCCGGCGTCCAGCCGCCGTGCTTCGCTGCTGTCGCGCGAAACGACGTTGATCCTGCGCTCGGACTCGAACGCCAGCCATCGGCCGTTGGGCGACCACGAGAACGTCAGGCCGTATTCCTGCACCATGCGCGGCGCGACCATCCGGGCAGGCTGCTTACCCGACGTGTCCACCACGAAGAGATCGTAGGTGTCGTAGACCAATCGACCAACGCCGCCGTCCGGCTGCCGCGTGCTGAACGCAATGCTCTGGCCGTCGGGCGCCCACTGCCATCCCATGACGCGCGCGCGCGACGCCATGCGCTGTACCCGGCCCGTCACGACGTCGATGATGGCCAGGTCGGCGAGCTCCGCATTCAAAAAGGACCGCGTCGTGTCGATGTCGACTGCTTGCGGCTGCGGCGCGGTGTCCACGCCGCCATCGCGCGGCGCGCCATCGCCCGTGGCGTCGAAGACGCGGGCGGTGACTTCGTCGCCGGATGCCAGCACCACCGAGGCGCCGCGGCTCGTCGACGGTAACAGTCGGTCCAGCTGTACGCGCGTCATGCCCGACGGAAAGAGCTTCACGGCGATCTTGCGGCCGTTGGGCGACCACCGGATGCTCTCGAAGCCGAAGAAGGTTCGCACCGGATCGAGCGCGAGCCGGCGAACCTCGCGGCGCGCGCGATCCCAGATCCACACGCGCACCTGTCCGTCGCGATCGGACAGGAAGGCGAGCAGCCGCCCGTCCGGCGACCACACGGGTGACCAGCTCGATCCGCGTTCGGCGGTCAGGTTGGTGGTCTTTGCGGTGATGACCTCGGTGACGAAGACGTCGGTACCGCGCATGGAGCGTGGCACGCCGGTGGCGCTGAAGTAGGTGTTGCCCTCACCTCCCACTGAGGCGCCGCGCACCGGGTTGCGCACGGTGAATGCAACGAACTTGCCGTCGGGTGAAAGGTCCAGTTGGACGCGGTCGGCGAACTCGCGGATGCCCAGGATGTCGCGGACCTGCAGGGGCTGCGTCGCCGTTTGACCAACCAACGGCGTAACAGCGGCGGTAAGAGCGGCGATTACGGCGGCTTTGAAGACCGCGGTAACAACGGCGTTAACGACGGCGATAGAGGCGGCGGTAACAGCGGCAGCAACTGCGCTTGCGTCGCGACGACGGGGCACGTGGGACATCCTGTTCGGATAGGGGTTCGCGCACGTGGACCCCGTATCCTACGCATCCGTTCAGCTACTGCACAACCACGAACTGCAGGGTGTTCGTCTTGGTTTGTGCCATCTTCGCGTAGGCCTTGTAGCCGCCGACATCCAGAAAGAAGGTACCGGGCGTCATGTTGACCAACGGGTCAGGCGGCCCGCCGATCACGAGAACGCGCTGGACGTATTCGGCGCCGGGGGCCAGGTCGGTGAAAAATGCCACGGTCAGACAGCCCTGAGGCCACGTGATCAACGGCTCACTCGCGAAGAATTCCTGGATGTATGTCTGGATAACTCCGCAACTGGTGTTGACGCGAATCGTCTCGGACGTCGGGTTCCGTATCACGAACTCGAGGCTCGCCGATTCACCGACCGGCACCGACGTCTTGGAGATTCGCGCCAGAAACTCGAGTCGGCCGAGTCGTCCTGGCGCGGTAGCATCCCGGCACGAAATGAGGAGGCCCGCAAGGCATGCCAGTACGAACGACCACTGCACTCGATAGTGTCTCTTCATACATTAACTAACCACACGTCCGTGCCGTGCGTCACAAGTGGGTCAGACCTTGGCCGCCTTGCCCAGGTCGCGACCGGCCGCAACAGTCGCATCCACCAGCGCCTTCACGTCCGCGCTCTGCGTCCGGAAGTTCACGATACACGCGCGGATCGCATACTTGCCGCCGATCACGGCATTCGATGGATACACGTGGCCACTCTTCTGGAGGCGCTCGAGGATCTCGCCGTTGAGTTGATTGAGTTGTTTGGCCACGTCGGGATCGGAGCGCCGCGTCCGCAACGCAGGCGGGATGTATCGGAACGTGGTGATGCTCAGCTGATTCGTGAGCAGCTCCAGCTCAGACTGGTGCGACACGAGATCCGCCATCTCACGTGCGAGAGCGATGTCGTCGCTGATCATGCGGATGTAGCCTTCGCGGCCCACTTGCCGGATGGTCATCCACACCTTGAGCGCACGGAACCCGCGCGTGTTCTGCGGGCCCCACTCGAAGAAGTTGGTCGGCGGATCTTCCTTGTCGCCCTCAAATCGGTAGTACGGCGGCTGGAAGGCGTACGCGCTCCGCAGCTTCTCCGGGTCGCGCACCAGCGAGCAGCCGGCCTCGATGGGGGCGTACAGCCACTTGTGCGGGTCCACCGCCACGGAATCGCCCAGCGCGAGCGCCTTGAGCGCGGGCGACGCGTCGGGGAGGATTGCCGCAGGCGCGCCGTACGCGCCATCCACGTGGAACCACAGCTTCTCGCGTTTGCACAGCTCGGCGATTTCAGGCAATGGATCCACGGCGCCGGTGCTCACCGAACCCGCCGTCCCGACGACGACCGCAGGCTGATGGCCCGCGCGGCGATCCTGCTCGATGAGCCGCGCGAGCGCGCCGACGTCCATCGCCTGCATGTCGTCCACCGGCACCGAACGAAACGCGTTCGTTCCAACGCCGGCGAGGTCCGCGCCCTTCTGCAGCCACGTGTGCACCTCGGCAGACGCGTAGATCTTGAGCGACGCGCCGTTGGCCGCGACGCCCTGCGCACGAACGTCCCAGCCGGCCTGCGCGCGCAGCGCGGCGATGAGACATACCATGTTGGCCATGTTGCCGCCGCTCACCAGCAGGCCGCCGCACTCCGCGGGATAGCCGATGAGCTCCGCGATCCAGCGCACGGACTGACGCTCGATCTCCGTCGCCACGGGTGACAGTGCCCACGCGCCGCAGTTCGGGTTGACGCTCGCGGCCACGAGGTCGGCCAGCGCGCCGAGCGGCGCCGCGGACGACGTGATGTAGCCGAAGAAGCGCGGATGTCCGTTGAACGTGGAATTGCCCGTCAGCACGTTGAGCGCGTGCAGCGCGATCTTCGCGGGGTCGTCGCCTTTGTCCGGCACCGTGTCCGACGTGCCGAGGCGGGCGCGCACTTCGCGCGGGCTCAGGCCAGGTGCGACCGGTTTCTCTGCGATGCCGGCGAGAAAATCGGCGACGCGATCGACCAACTCGTGTCCGATTTTGCGAAAATCACTGGGGGAGAGCTCGGCTGGAGACTGCCGCATACGCTTGTGGAGATTTCGGTGGCGACGGAAACTGCCCGGCACCGGAGCATAAGCGGTCCGCCCCATTCGCGGAATCACGGCACTTCAATCGCAACGTCGGAGCGACAGGGCCGCGACCGTGGGTGCGGCGAAAATGCCGACGGCCACTGGTACCGTGGCCGCGGGACCTTCGTAGTTGCCGACGAGAGTGAGCGCG
>DASTVV010000028.1:0-31293 GCA_035758925.1 Gemmatimonadaceae bacterium | reverse complement strand
CGTCGTTCAATTTCTCGGCCATCGGCGCCGCGATTTCCGCTCGCTTCAAGGACAAGTTCCTCGGCGCGGCGGTCATCAGCAGTGTCGTGGGCTTCGGGATCATCGCGCTGCTGTTCCTCTCGCAAGGCACGCGAGAGGCCCTGCTGCGCTCCGAGGAAAAGAAGGCCGTCGAGGATTCGGCCAAGTTCGCCGTGGTCCTCAAGGAGCGCGCCCGTCTGCAGGCCAAGCGGGACAGCGCGCTGTTGCAGCTCAACATCATCCGCGCCATCGACGACGATCGCTTCATCTGGCCGCACGTGCTGGAAGAGATCAGCCGCGCGCTGCCGATCTACACGTGGATGCGCACCATCAACTATACGGGAACGGCCCAGGGTCTCATCCCGGCCGCGACCATCAAGGCGCCGCCACCCGACACGGGCAAGGTGCGTCGCAAGCGCGTCGATCCGTCGATTCCCAGGGATACCGTCAAGGTCCGCGTCATCGGCCGGACTGTGGACATCCAGGCGTTCACCCGGTTCATGCGCAGTCTCGAAGACTCGCCGTTCCTCGGAGGAGTGCAGTTGCAGAAGTCGGAGATTCAGCTGGAGAGCGGCAAGGAGATCACGCAGTTCACGATCGACATGACGTACACGCGTCCGGATTCGACCCTGCTCCGGCGCGCCCCGCTCAGCTTGAACCAGAGATAGCCCATGGCACTCGGCCTTCCCCAGAACCAGCGCGACCAGATCATGGTGATGATCTGCGCGATCGCGCTCGGTCTTGCCGGCGCGTACTACTTCTATCTCTGGTCGCCGAAGAACGAGGAGCTCGCGCTGCTCCGCACTCGCATCGACACGCTCGTGGCGGAAAACGAGAGTGCACGGCGCGAAGTCGCGCGCGGCACGGTCGGCAAGCTCAAGAATGAAGCCGACGAATTCGGCCGCATGCTGCAGCAGATGCGCGTGCTGGTCCCGGTCGCGAACGAAGTGCCCACGCTGCTCGACCAGATCTCCACGGCCGCGCGTCGCACGGGCCTCGATATCGCCGACGTCACGCCGCTTGGCACGATCAACGGCGACGTCTTCGACACCTATCGCTACAAGATGGGCGTCACCGGGTCGTATCACCGTATCGCGCAGTTCCTCGACAACGTCGGTTCGCTCTCGCGTATCGTCGCGCCGATGAACCTCACGCTCACGCCCAGCGCGCGTCCCAATCAGCGCGCGCGGCCAGGCGAATCCATCCTGGATGCGACGTTCGAGATCCAGACGTACGTCGCCAAGGTGGGTCCGTCGCCGGCGCCGGCCCCCGCGACGAGGGTGCAGTAACGTGCGCACGCTCGCTCTTCTCGCGTTCGTCGTGACTGCCTCGCAGGCACTGGCGCAGGGATCTCCCGCGTCGGCCAACAAGACTGCGCCTGCGCAGCAGCCCACGGGAACCAAGGCCGCGCCGGCGCAGCCAACGCAGACCAAGGCCGCGGCGCCGCAGGCCGGGCAGACCAAGTCCGCTTCCACCAAGGCGGGCGAGACGAAGGCCGCGCCGAACCAGGCAGGCCAGACGAAGTCGACGCCGACCGCGGGTGCGCAAACCAAATCCGCGGTGACTCAGACACAGACCAAGGGCGCTCCAGCCGCGGGCGCGCAGACCAAGACGGCGCCATCCGCCGGAGCTCAGACCAAGACGTCGGCCCAGGGTACGCAGACCAAGACTGGCGCGGCGCCGCGCAATGCGCTCACGGTGGCGCCGGAAGCCGCGCCGCAGACGCGTGTGCCGGTGATCATGCGCGAGGTGTTCGAGTACGACAACGGCGGTCGCCGCGATCCGTTCATTTCGTTGCTTACGACGTCGGATCTGCGTCCCACCGTCGCGGACCTGCGCCTCGTCGGCGTGCTATACGACGAGTCAGGCCGCCGCCCCGTGGCCGTCATGCGGGATATCGCCACCAACACGCAGTATCGCGTTACGACCGGCATGACGCTGGGACGCATGCGCGTTTCGGCCATCAAGCGCCGGTCCGTTGTCTTCACGATCGAGGAATTCGGTCTCAATCGCACGGACTCGTTGTGGCTCGGAGATACAACCAAAGTGAGGGCGAGATGAAGCGACTGTGGAAGGGTGTCCCCGAAGCGGGCGCGCGCGGATTGCGCATGCTCGCGTGCGGCATGGGTGCCCTCCTGTTGGCGGCGGCTTCGGCCAACGCACCCAACGACGGGGCCGTTGTTTCGCTCAGCGTCGAGCCGACCAGCGGGCAGGCACATATCATCATCGGCGTCGACGGCGCGGTCTCGGTGCACGACTTCGTCCTGCACGACCCCGAGCGCATCGTCGTCGATATCTCCGGTGCAACGCTCGGTCTGCGCCGCAGCGGCTATGATCGCATCGCGCGCGGCGGCATTCTCGACGTGCGCTACGCGCAGAATCAGCCCAGCGTCGTCCGCGTCGTTCTCACGCTTGCCGGCCCCAAGGCGTACAAGGTCTCGCAGAACAAGGGCGAGATCCGTGTTTCCGTTGATGGTGGCAGCGACTTCACGGCGTGGCGCACTGGTCGCGGCATCGGCGCGTCGACCCACACCGCGTCGGCTCAGGGAGCCGCCGAGCGCGCGCTCGCAAAGGCGCGAATCAGCGTGGACTCGCCGCCGTCGTTCGTCGTCCCCGCATCCGCGCCCGCCGCGGCGCCCGCGACGGTCTCGCTGGTGTCGGTGGACCCGGCGCCGATCCAGGAAATGCCGGAGCCGATCATTCGCCGTTCGCAGCAGCAGCAGCCGCGCATCACCATCGCCTGGGAAAACGCGAATATCCGCGACGTCCTCGCGGCGTTCGCCGCGTTCTCGGGTCGCACGATCATCCCCGCGCGGGGCGTCGACGCGCAGGTGACGGCCGAGATCATCGACAAGCCGTGGGACGTCGCGATGCGCGCGATCCTCAACGCGTACGGATTTGACGCCATCGAGGATCAGAACGGCATCATCATCGTCAACACGTTCGAGGCGCTTGTCCAGCGTCCGCGCCTGGAGCCGCTCACCACCCGCACGATCCGCTTCAACTACTCCAAGTCGATCCTGGTCGCGGAAGCGCTCCGCAGCCGGCTGTCCAAGGATTGCGGACCCACGCCCGCGGCCGGACCCCCGGGCACGCCGGCGGCCCCGCTGCCTCTGGTCTGCCCGACGCGCGGCTCCGTCACCGCGGACTCGCTCAGCAACAGCCTCTCCGTGACGGATGTCCCGTCGAACATGGAAGACCTGATCGCGTATGCGCGCACACTCGACGTGCGGCAGCCGCAGGTGAACATCAAGGCGAAGATCATCCTGGTCGATCGCACCTCGCTCGAGGGCCTCGGGCTCAAGTACGATCTTGGCACGCAGAACCAGCACTTCAACGACCTCGTTGCGCGTGTCGACAGTACGGGCTCAATCGAGCAGGGCACGAGCATCTTCCTCGGCGGCAATACGCTCGCCGGCATCGCCAACGCCGCGCAGCAGGTTCCGAATGCGGCGCTGCGCCTGGTGTACACGGCGGCCCTTGGCGCTTTCGACTTCACGACGTTCCTCGAGGCGCTTCAGGAAACGAATTTGCTGGACATCCAGGCCGAGCCGAGCGTGACGACGCTGAACTACCGCAAGGCCGTGCTCTCCGCCGGTACGCAGGTGCCCATTCGCATCATCGAACCGCAAACCGGCGGCAACGCCGCTGGACAGTTCCCGCGCATCACCGTGTCAATGCGGCAGACCGGTGTTGTGCTTGAGGTCACACCGTTCATCACGAACAACCGTCAGATTCAGATGCGCGTGCACGCCGAGAACTCCGACGTGCAGTTCCAGGGCGGTGACGTCGGAGCGGTGTTCCCCACGCAGTCGCTCGACAACGACCTGCTCGTTGCGGACGGTGAAACGGCCGTCATGGGTGGGCTCACACAGTCGAGCGTCCGCCTCACCAAGACGGGTATTCCACTCCTGGTAGACCTGCCGCTCATTGGACGCCTCTTCGGTGTCACGAACCGGCAGGAGACGAAGCGAGACCTCTTGATCCTGATTACGCCGCACATCGTCGATGAAGGTGATACGTCGATGCAGCCGCGACGGAATCCATAACGGAGTCGATCGTTCATGCGCTTGTCCTCCACCGTTGCTCGCCTGGTTGTAGCCACCGCTGCAGTCGCGGTGGTGGTGAGCTGTGACAACCCGCCGGCGAGCCCGAAATTCGGCAACGGCATCAGCGGGGGCCCCACGGGGACCGCGCCGGTCGTTCCGCCGGCTCCGGGCTCGGTGGACTCGAACCGCCCGTTCGTGCGGATCGACACGCCCGCGACGAACGGGCTGCTGTTCAACATCGGCGACTCGATCCTGGTGGTCACCCGCATCATCGACGATCGTGCGCTCCAGAGCCTGAACCTCACCGGGTACAAGTTCACGGGCAGCGCGAACCTCGGTACGCTGACACAGACCATCCGCTACTCGCAGATCCAGGTCGGGAATCTGCGCGCGGACCTGACCGACACGATCATCCGGCGCTACATGAAGCCGGCGGTACCGGTGGACAGCACGGTGGACAGCCTCGTGATCATCGCGATCGCGACGGATGCACAGGGCAACGCGGACACCACGCGTCGTCGTGTGCAGATCGTGAAGGGCCCCGATGTGAAGATCGAGGCGCCCGTGATGAACGACAGCGTGTCGCAGGGCATCGCCATGGCGGTACGCGTGCACGTCACGCATCCCGACGGCGTAAACAGCGTCACATTCCGCGTCCAGGGCGAAGCCACGTGGCCCACTCGCCTCGACACGACCGTCACCACGACGTACACCGGTACGCAGCGTGATGTGACGGTGAATGCCGCCATCCCCATCCCGCCGAATGCACCGGTTCGCACCCGCGTGACCATCAGTGCGTCGGCGATCGACATCAATCGAAATCCCGGCGCGACGACTCCAGTTGTCGTTATCGTCCGAGCAGCTGGCACGACCACGCCGCGCGTCACCCAGGTAGTGCCCCCGCGGCTCGAGACGAGCGACAGCATTACGGTGAATGCCACCGGCGACGGCATCACGTCGATCGGGTTCATCATGTATGACAGCGTGATGACGCTGATGAAGCGCGACAGCGTGTTGTTGCCGGCGCCACCGACGTCGAACGCCACAGCGAAACTGCCGCTGAACCTCACACCGGCGGACCAGGGGCGGCGTGTGAACATCGCGTCGTTCGCGGTGGATCAGGCAGGGGTGCACGGGTACTCCGTCAGCGCGTCGTCCGGCGGAACCCAGAGCAACGTGACCCTCGCCTACACGGACACGTCGCTGATCGTCTTCGGCCACACATTCGGCCTGCCGCGACCGGGCATCGTCGGCGACATCGCCGTCGATGAGGGGCGCGGCAACGTGTTCCTCTCGAACCTGTCGTTCAACCGGCTCGAGATCTGGCAGGTGGGCAGCGGCTCGTTCTACGCACCGGGCGTGGCCGTGGGCTCGGCGCCGTGGGGCCTTGCCCGCACGAACTCTCCGGATTCGCTGCTCGTCGCGAACTCCGGCGGTACGAACATCAGCAAGGTCTTCATCGGCAGCACGAACGCCGCGTTGATCAGGGAAGACCTCACCAACCGCATCCGCACGCGTACAGCACCGCTCTTCGAAGTGACCGAAACCATCGACCAGACGAACAAGGTCTCGGTCGTGGTCGGGAACCCGCTGCTGTTCTCCAACCGGCCCCAGTACATCGGGCAGATCGCCAACGGCAACATCTTCTTCTCGACGCGACCAACGATTGAAGCGCCGTCGGGGATGATCCATTGGCTCGATCCGTCGCAGGCGTTCCCCGACCTTCGCACCATCGTCAACTACAAGACGGCGAACAAGCCGAATTACCTGATCATCGATGCTGACTCGGTGCAGGTGAAACCCTCGCTGGCGTCGTCCGGTCTTCCCGACACGCTCGTCGTGTGGGACCATCCGCCCGGCACCACGCTGCCGTCGGACTCCGTCCGCAAGGTGACCGGCGTCGGATCGGCGGTGCTCGCGATCCAGGCGAAGGTCGGCAGCGACATCGTCGCGATTCCGCGCATCGACGTCAACAGCATCGGCCTGACGGACACCACGTTCGTGGCGGTGAGCGGCGACCGCAACTGGATTGCCTTCGGTTACGGCAACACCGGTGCGGCGGGCAACATCTTCATGGCCTCGCCGGGCTTCTTCTCGCCAATCTTCTCACAGACCGACTTCACCAACAACGCCGCCGAGCACATCTTCGGCCTCGCGCTCGACAGCACGGGCATTACGGTCGCGGCGCACGGTGGCGAATCCTACTTCGGCAGCGTCGACGTGCCGTTCCACCTTCGTCTCCAGGGCAAATACAGCACGTTCAGTCACGGAGCCGGCATTGCGTTGCACCCCGCGGCTCGTGGAGCGTCCACGCCGCCGGACGAGCGTCTCGCCTTCGTCGCATCTGACGACGCCACAATCCAGATCCTCGACGTGGCGCACTACCTGTCCGCCGGCATCCTGCCAATCAAGACCAAGCTGTATGGCCCGCTGCGCGTCACACGCCGGTTCCCGTCGGATCCGCCTGACGTGGTCATGAAGCTCTACGGCATCGCTACCACGGGACTCGTCGTCATCGACGTCCGCGCCACAGACTTTACACCGGTCCCGTAGAACGTCACTATGCCGGGCTCCTGACTCTGGATTTTCGGGAGCCCGGTAGCGCATTCGGCGGCCGCAAGCGACGCTTCAACCTATGCTCCGCTTCACAACCGCCGGTGAATCTCACGGACAGGCCCTCGTCGCCGTCCTCGAGGGCATGCCCGCCGGGCTGACCCTCCTTGCCAGCCACGTCAACGAACAGCTGAGCCGCCGCCAGCAGGGCTATGGGCGCGGCCGACGCATGCAGATCGAGAGCGACGCCGTCGAGTTTCTCGCCGGCGTCCGCGCGGGAGAGACGATCGGCTCCCCGATAGCGATGATGATCCGCAATCGCGACTGGAAGAACTGGGAAGAGATCATGGACCCAGCACCACGGCAGGGCGAGAACCCGGGCGACGCAGGCCATAAGATGCGCAAGCGCGCCGTGACACGGGTACGTCCGGGCCACGCCGACCTCACCGGACTGCTCAAGTACGATCGCGACGATGCGCGGGACATCCTGGAGCGCGCGTCAGCCCGCGAGACGACTGCGCGCGTGGCGGTGGGTGCCGTCTGTCGCCGGTTCCTGTCTGAGTTTGGCGTGAGCATCGGAAGCCACATCGTTCGGTTGGGCGACATCACTGCAAACGTGCCCGAGCGTTATCCGGATGACCTCAATGCCGCAGCAGACGAGTCGCCCTTGAGGACGCTGGACGCCGATGCGGAGCGTCGGATGATCGAGCGGATCGACAAGGTGAAGCGGGATGGAAATACGCTCGGAGGCGTGGCCGAGGTCGTGGCGACGGGCGTTTGCGTCGGCCTTGGATCGCACACGTCTTGGGACCGGAAGCTCGACGGCCGCGTAGGGAAGGCCATCCTCTCCATTCCCGCCGTGAAAGGAGTGGAAATCGGGATGGGCTTCGGCGCAGCGGCCTCGACTGGAGCTGAGGTCCACGATGAGATCGAGCCCGCCCCCGAGCGAATCAGGACGGGCGGGGTCCACCGTCGCAGCAACAGGGCCGGTGGGCTGGAGGGGGGAATCACTACTGGCGAGCCGCTGGTCCTTCGAGTAGCAATGAAGCCAATCAGTACCCTCATGAGGCCGCTCGCTACAGTGGACGTCGCCACGGGAGCCCGTGCGGACGCCACCGCCGAGCGCAGCGACGTTACGGCGGTCCCAGCCATGGGAGTCATCGCGGAGGCGATGCTCGCGATCGTGCTTGCCGAGGCAATGCTCGAGAAGTTCGGTGGAGACTCGCTTCGCGAGACTCGACACAACTATGACGGATATCTTTCGCACCTCGCAGACCGTCTCGGCGCTCGATCCGAGTAAACCCCACATCGTCCTCGTGGGACTGCCAGGCGCTGGCAAGTCCACGGTCGGAGCGATGCTGGCGCAGAAGCTCGTGCGCACGTTCCTGGATTTTGACCTGGAAATCGAACGGCGCGAAGGGATGCCGATCTCGCAGATCTTTGGCGAGCGTGGGGAGGCGGGCTTCCGCGAGCTGGAGCGCAAGCTCACCGAGGAGCTCAGGGAATTCGGAAACATGGTCCTGTCGCCCGGTGGAGGCTGGATCACGGACCCAACCGTAGTCGGCCTGATCCGGCCGCCAGCCAAGCTCGTCTACCTGCGCGTACGTCCTGAAACGGCCTTGCAGCGGCTTGGAGGCTCTTCGGGCGACCGTCCGCTGCTCAACCGGCCCGATCCTATGGCTGAGCTGAACAAGCTCTTCCAGGCCCGCCAACACCTCTACCAGAGCGCGGATCTTGAGATAGGGACGGAACTTCTTAAGCCTGAACAGGTTACGGAAGAGATAGCAGCCAAGTTCAGGTTCTGAGACGTCAGACTGTCGCCTCACTGGCGCTGCCATGCAGCGGGGTTGACGCCGCGAGTACCTTGGTAATCCCGGTGACCTATCTAAGGTAGTGAAGTCACATGCCGGGGCTGAACTGATGGCACCGGGAGTGAATCGGTGCGGAACTCGCTCCGATCTCTCCCTTTTTTTCTATCTCGCATGACTTTCCGAATTCTTGGACCACATGAACGGGGGCGTTTCGCTCCGGAGGCATGGGGCCAGCTACTGGCCTTATCGCGCACCGGGACGGTAACGCCTGCCGAGCTCGAGCAGCTGATCGAGCGGGCTTTGGTCCAAGTCGACGGCCGGATTGCCCTGGATGATCTTCGCGCCCTCGTAGAGGGTGCCGGTCTTTCGGCACCGGCTTCGGACGGTCGGGAAACCGTACACTGAAATGGCACTGAGAAAGTCCGCAGCCAAGCGTTCGCGAAAGAAGAAGACCACCGTCACCGAGATCGATACCGGGACGGATGGAGCCGGAGGCTCGTCCCTCGTCATTGTCGAGTCGCCCGCGAAGGCGAAGACCATCGGCAAATACCTCGGACGTGGCTACAAGGTGAAGGCCACCGTCGGGCACATCATGGATCTGCCCGAGAAGAAGCTCGGGATCGACGTGGAAAAGGGCTTCAAGCCCGACCTCGTTCCCATCCCGGGCAAAGAGAAAACCATCGCCGAGCTCAAGACGGCGGCCAAGACGGCGAAAGCCGTGTTCATCGCCACCGACCCTGATCGCGAGGGCGAGGCGATTGCCTATCACGTCGCCGAACAAATCCGCCCCAAGCGCGGCAAGAAGAAGACGGCCGACGAAAACGTGGCCGGTGTGGGCGTTCCCATTCGCCGCGTGCTGTTCCACGAGATCACCAAGGACGCCGTGCAGTCGGCCATCAAGGACGCCGGCAGCATAGACACGCGAAAGGTCGAGGCGCAGCAGGCGCGCCGCGTGCTGGACCGACTGGTCGGCTACAAGGCCAGCCCAGTCCTCTGGAAAACCGTGAAGAAGGGGATTTCCGCCGGACGAGTGCAGACCGTCGCGCTGCGTCTCATCGTGGAGCGCGAACGCGAGATCCGTGCGTTCAAGCCCACCGAGTACTGGACCATCGAGGCCCTGCTCGAGAAGGATGCGCAGCAGTTCACGGCCAAGCTGCATCACATCGACGGCAAAAAGGCGGAGATTCCCAACCAGAAAGCGGCCGACAAGATCCTCAGCGACCTGAAGGGCAAGAAGACCTTCGAGGTCACAGAGGTCAAGCGCCGCGAGCGGCGCAAGAATCCGTCGGCGCCGTTCACGACGTCCACGCTGCAGCAGGAATCCGCCAAGAAGCTCGGCTTCGGCTCCAAGCGCACCATGCGCGTGGCGCAGGACCTCTATGAGGGCGTCGAGCTTGGCGACGAGGGATCGGTCGGTCTCATCACGTACATGCGTACGGACTCCACGAGGGTCGCCGAGAGCGCGGCCGTCGCGGCGCGCGACTATCTGCGCGGCCTGTTCGGCGCGGAGTATCTCGCGGACGGTATGCGTCTGTACGGAGACTCCAAGCAGAAGAACACCCAGGACGCGCACGAGTCCATTCGGCCCACGGATCCCACGCGCCGGCCCGACGAGATTCGCAAGTATCTCACGCCGGATCAGTTCAAGCTCTATCAGCTGGTCTGGCAACGCTTCATGGCGTCCCAGATGGCGCCCGCCATCTTCGACACCACGACGCTGGACTTCGACATTCCAATTGGGCCGCAGCCCGATATCGGCCGGCACAGCTATTTGTTCCGCGCCACCGGAAGCGTCGTGAAGTTCCAGGGCTTCCTCGCGCTGTATCGCGAGGCGCACGAGGAGGGCGAGCACAAGACGCTCGAGGACGAGCAGCCGCTTCCGCACATCGAGAAGGGCGAAGCCGTCCCGTGCAGGTCCATCACGCCGTCGCAGCACTTCACGGAGCCGCCGCCGCGATTCTCCGAAGCATCGCTGGTGAAGGAGTTGGAGCGCCTCGGCATCGGCCGTCCATCCACGTACGCTTCGATCATCTCGGTACTCGTGGATCGTCGCTACACGGAGCTGCTCAACAAGCGCTTCTTCCCGACTGAGCTCGGAGAGACCGTGGAGCGGGTGATGGTCAAGCAGTTTCCCGACGTCTTCAATGTCGGCTTCACCTCTGAGATGGAGGAGGAGCTCGACAAGATCGAGGAAGGCGACCTCGATTGGGAAAAGGTGCTCCGGGACTTCTACGGTCCGTTCGCCAAGCGCCTGGACAAGGTCGACGCTCCCGCGCTCATTGCCGTGGCGTACGATCTCTCGGCGATCGATGCACTGCGGTGTCCCGACTGCGGTGGCAAGCTCGAGCCCCGCGGCGGCTTCTTCGGGCCATTCCTCGCGTGCGAAAACCACCCGAAGAAGTGCAAGTACACGCGGCCCATCAAGGGCGAGAAGGCCAAGCCTCGCATGACGGACATCCCGTGTCCGTTGTGCGCCAAGCCCATGGTCGTTCGGCAGGGACGCAGCGGCGAGTTCCTCGGCTGCTCCACATTCCCCAAGTGCCGCGGCACCAAGTCCATGCCAACGGGAGTCTTCTGTCCCAAGGATGGCGGGGAGCTCGTGGAGCGCCGGTCGCGGAAGCGCGGAACGGCCTTCTACGCGTGCTCCAACGAGACGTGCGACTTCGTTGCGTGGAACAAGCCCGTCAACGAGAAGTGTCCCGAATGCGGATTCGTTGGTGCCGAGATGAAGTTTACGAAGGCGCGCGGCGACTTCCGCAAATGTCTCAAATGCGGCAATGAGTGGGACGTGCCCAAGGTTGAGGAGACGGAAGAGACGGCGGAGACGGCGGCCCTCGCAGGCTGACCGAGACCGTCGTGAAAAGAGGCCGCTGCCCGACGCTCGGGCAGCGGCCTCTTTCGTGAACGTCGCGGTGCTACTTCAGCAACACGATGAGCGCGCCGGACTCCGTTTCTGCGTCCAGCAGCGTTACGCCGTTCGTCAGCAGGCCGGCCTTGTACAAGCTTCCGGATGGCGGAATCGCCCGCACGGCATAGACGCCTGGTACGACGAAGTTGAATGTGAAGTCACCGTTTGCATCCGTCGTCGCGGTCCTCAGCACGTTCGCGCTGACTGTATCGTCCACCGCCGTGCCAGCCTTCAGCAGCTGAACCGTGGCCTTGTCGATTGGGGCGCCCTTGGCGGAGTCACCCACGACCTTGCCGCTGAATGTGGCCGCCACGTCCCTTGCGACGCCGTGCACCACGGGCTTGAACAGCAGTCCGTTGTTGTGAATGCTGTTCCCGCGCAGGACGAAGCTGCTGCCTACGTCGAAGTCCACCACGATGATGGAGCCTTCCTTGACCAGGACGGGCTCGTCGAGGTGAACCTTGATTCCGGATTGTCCGGCGCTGGGCCACTTGATATCCGGCTTGGTCCCGTCGTTCAGCTCCACGAATGACTGAGCCGGGTCGATGACGATTCGGCAGCTGTTGAACGTGCCAGCGGGAAGCTGCTGGGTGCCGAGGTTCAGGGTCACTCCGTTGTTGAGCACGATCAGATTGATGGCCTCGTTGGGCTCGACGATCGTCGTCCAACCGGTGCTTTCGGTGTCCTCCGTCTCTTCGTCGCTGGCCGTTTCCTCGCGGCAGGCGATTCGCTCGATGAAGATCGTGGCGCTCTTCACATCGGCGGTCGAGAAGGGAGCGTCCGTCAGCAGCACGGTCAGCGACGCGGGGCCCCCGCGATTCGAGGAAGTGGCGCCGTCACAGGCCGCCAAGACAGCTGCGGATGCGGCGGCCAGAGTGAGGGCGAAACGTGAGATGTGCATTCAAATCTCCGTTGGGGTTCTCAGAGATGCAGTCTTTGTAGTGCCTTGACTCCCGGCATTGAGCGTTTCGTCACCGGCCTCAGCCAGGATTGTGCGGGTGTCCGTTGTCGTGCATGAGCCATACCGGTCGGCTCGGCTTGACGGTCGAACTCGTGGATGTGACGCAGCTTACCTTATGTTATGTCCGTGAAAATGGCACCGGTGCACGTCGTTGGTGGCGGTCTCGCAGGAAGCGAGGCCGCATGGCAGCTCGCGGAGCGTGGCCACGGCGTCGTGCTGCACGAGATGCGGCCGGTTCGTGGAACGCCGGCACACAAGACAGACCGGCTGGCCGAGCTCGTCTGCTCCAACACGTTCAAGAGCACCGAATCGACCAATGCCCATGGCCTGCTCAAGGCAGAGATGCGGCTGCTGGGCTGCGTCGTGCTCGAGGCGGCGGATCTGGCGCGAGTCCCCGGCGGGTCGGCCCTGACGGTGGACCGTGACGTGTTTTCGCGCGCGGTGCACGAACGCGTCTCGTCGAATCCCCGCATCACGGTCGTCCGCGACGAAGTGGTAGACATTCCGTCTCCGGGCATCATCGCCACGGGTCCGCTGACGTCGGACGCGCTCGCCGCGGCAATTCGCGCCCGGCTTGGTGTGGAATCGCTGGCGTTCTACGATGCCATCGCGCCCATCGTCTCCGGCTCGTCCGTGGACGAAAGCATCGCGTTCCGCGCGTCGCGGTACGACAAGGAGACGATGGCGGACGCTGAACCCGGCGCATACCTCAACTGCGCAATGTCGCGCGAGCAGTACGAGGCGTTCATCGATGCGCTGATCGGGGCAGACCAGGCGACGGCGCACGACTTCGATGCCGTGCCGTATTTCGAGGGCTGCATGCCCATCGAGGAAATGGCCCGGCGGGGACGTGACACGCTGCGCTTCGGACCGATGAAGCCCGTTGGACTCAAGGATCCGCGAACAGGCAAGCGGCCCTACGCGGTCGTCCAGCTGCGGATGGAGGATCGCGCCGGCAGGATGTGGAACCTGGTCGGATTCCAGACGCGGCTGCGCTATCCGGAGCAGCAGAGAATCTTCAAGACGATTCCGGGCCTGGAAAACGCGGAGTTTCTCCGTCTCGGATCCATCCATCGCAACACGTACCTCAACGCGCCGGGCTCGCTCACGCCGCACCTGTCTCTGCGGGACGATCCACGCGTGCTCTTCGCCGGACAGCTCACCGGCGTGGAAGGCTACACGGAGAGCACGGCCACGGGGCTCCTCGCCGCCATCAACCTCTCCCGCCTGATGCGCGGTCTGGATCCGGTGTTGCCGCCGCCAACCACCATGCTGGGAGCGCTGTATCGCTATCTCCGCGAGGCGGACGCGCGCCACTTTCAGCCGATGAACGCGAACTTCGGCCTGGTGGACGATCTGCCGCAGACCATTCGCTACAAGCAACAGAAACGAACGAAGCTTGCCGATCGCGCACTTGCCGACATGCAGGCGTGGTCCGAGGAGATCCAGGCGAGCGCTGTTGGAATCGGCGGGTCCTCCTAGCCGATGCACCCCGACGTCGCGGACTACCTCACGCACCTCGAAAAGGAACGCAACGTCAGTCCGCACACGCTCAAGGCCTACGGTGGCGACTGCGCGCTGTTCGAGGAGTTTCTCGTCGAGTATTACGGCGGCGCCGCGTGGAGCTGGCAGGGCGTCGATCGCCTCGCGATGCGTGGGTTCATGGGCCGTCTCACGAAGCGCGGATTGTCCAAGCGATCCATCGCGCGCGCGCTCGCCGCGGTCCGCGGGCTGTATCGATATCTCGCGTCGACCGACGTCGTGGATGCCAACCCGGCTCGCGTCGTCGGAACGCCAAAGGCGGAGAAGTATCTACCCGGCTATCTGGATCGCGCCCAGATCGACCTGCTGTTCGGGCTAGTGGAAGTTCGCGCGTCCAGCGGACGCTTCATCGACGTTCGCAACGCCGCGATACTCGAGTTGTTCTATTCGACCGGAATGCGCCTGTCCGAGCTGCACGGCCTCAATCGCCAGGACGTCGACGCCGTCAGCCAGCAGGTGAAGGTGCGCGGAAAGGGAAGGAAGGAGCGCATCGTTCCGATGGGCGATCATGCGACGCTGGCGCTGCGCGGTTACGAACGGCATCGCGACGATCTGGCGGCGAAGCTCTCCGGCAAGATCGACAAGAAGGCCGTCTTTCTCGGCTCGACGGGCAAGCGCATCGGCGTGCGCGCCATACAGAAGATCGTGGCCAGCTTCCTCGACCAGATCGCCGAGGACGCCGGCCTGAGCACGCACTCGCTGCGGCACTCGTTCGCGACGCATCTCATGGATGCCGGCGCCGACCTGCGGGCGGTGCAGGAGCTGTTGGGGCACGCGTCGGTGTCGACGACACAGGTCTACACGCACACCAGCGTCGAGCGATTGAAGGAGGTCTATCGCAAGGCGCACCCGCGCGCCTAGCCCAAACCGGGCCCGTCCGTGGTGACGGGCGCTTCCGGGCACGAATCCTGTCTCTTCCCGTGGCGTGCGGCTCGAGACGTTCCCCCTCATCCTTGGCGCCTTCGTCGGGCTCGTTGGTCTGCTGCTCATCATCGATGCATTGACGACCGACACCATGGTTCGCGAGGAGCGCCGCCGCCGGCCAAGGCGCGAGCGGGACCGTTGGGGTGAGGCGCTGGTCGGGCTCGGTGCTGTCGCCATGGCGGCCGCGTTCGTTGGCCGCGATACGTGGCGATACTCCACCGTAGCTGTGATTGCTGGAACGGTCCTGCTGCTGTGGGGCGTGATGCGAAACGGCACGTACATCCGAGGGGTCATCGGCCGCAATGAACGGCCCAAGACGGGCTACGCCGAGGGCTCGAGGCGCATCAGGTAGCGGAACGCGCTCGGGCAGCGCGAGGGATGCACCGGGGACCGGCCCATGTAACTTCCAGCAGATGCCCCTCCCCGTCATTCGTGCCACCACCATCCTCGCCGTTCGCCGCGGCAGCAGCGTCGCGCTCGGCGGAGACGGCCAGGTGACCGTCGGTGAAACCGTTATGAAGGCCAACGCGCAAAAGGTTCGTATCCTGCGCGGCGGCAAGGTGATTGGTGGATTCGCCGGTGCCGCGGCGGATGCTCTCACGCTGTTCGACAAGTTCGAGGAAAAGCTCGAGCGCTTTCCCACCAACCTCCCGCGTGCTGTTGTCGAGCTCGCGAAGGAATGGCGCAGCGACCGCGTCCTGCGCCGCCTCGAGGCGCTGCTGGCCGTTGCCGACAAGGAGCACGGTTTCATCATCTCCGGCACAGGCGAAGTGATCGAGCCGGACGATGGGGTCTTGGCCATCGGATCTGGTGGTCCCTATGCGCTGGCCGCCGCGCGCGCCATGCTCAAGCACACGGACTTGAACGCCAAGGACATCGTTCGCGGCGGCTTGGAAATCGCCGGCGAGATCTGTGTGTACACGAATACGAACATCACCGTTCTCGACCTCTAGCAGCTTCAGTCGGCACGAATGCCAACGAACCGAACGGCCCAGGCGCTCGCCAAGCTCGCGGACCTCACTCCTCGTCAGATCGTCGCCGAGCTGGATCGCTACATCGTGGGCCAGGCCGACGCCAAGAAGGCCGTGGCCATCGCGCTGCGAAACCGGTGGCGCCGGCAGCGCGCTCCGGAAAACATTCGCGGCGAGATTGCGCCGAACAACATCATCCTCATCGGTCCGACCGGCGTCGGGAAGACCGAAATCGCGCGCCGCCTGGCCAAGCTTGCCGGGGCGCCGTTCGTGAAGGTCGAAGCGTCCAAGTTCACCGAGGTCGGGTACGTCGGTCGCGACGTCGAGGGCATGGTGCGCGACCTCGTGGACAGCGCGATCGACATGGTGCGTACCGAGCGCGAGGGAGAGATCGAGGATCTCGCCCAGGAAAAAGTCGAGGAGCGGATTCTCGACCTCCTGTTGCCGCAACCGGAGGCGCCGGGAGCACCCGCCGCGCAACGTCCTGCTGGCGAGCAAGGTCCCGCCGTGCCGGCGACCGCTGGCGACAGCGACGTCTTCCTCGTTGGGTCGAAGGGCGAGACACAGCGTCGCGACGCCGAGGTCGAACGACTCGGCCGCACTCGTGACAAGCTGCGGCAGCTGCTCAAGGACGGTCAGCTCGAGCAGCGCGAGGTGGAGATCGAGGTCACTCCGCCAGGGCCCACGATCGATGTCTTTTCGACTCCGGGCGCGCCGGAGGGCATGGAAAACTTCAGCGACATGCTCAAGCAGATGCTGCCACAGCGAAAGAAAAAGCGCTCGGTGAAGGTGAGTGAGGCGCGCCGCATCCTGCTCGACCAGGAGTACGACAAGCTCATCGACATGGAGGACGTCACCAGCGACGCGCTCGAGCGTGTCGAACAGCTCGGGATCATTTTCCTCGACGAGATCGACAAGATCGCCGGCGAGCGTTCGCAGATGGGTGGGCCGGACGTCTCGCGCGAGGGCGTCCAGCGCGACCTGCTGCCCATCGTCGAAGGCTCGAACGTGATGACGAAGTATGGCATGGTGAAGACGGATCACGTCCTCTTCATCGCGGCGGGCGCCTTCCATGTCTCGAAGCCAAGCGACCTGATACCCGAGCTTCAGGGACGCTTCCCGATTCGCGTGGAGCTCAAGCCGCTGACCGAGCCGGATTTCGTCCGCATCATGACCGAGCCGGAGAACGCGCTCACCAAGCAGTACGTCGCACTGGTCGAGGCCGAGGGCGCCAAACTCACCTTCTCGGAAGACGGCGTTCGGGAGATCGCGAAAATCGCGGCGCTGGTGAACGATCGTATGGAGAACATCGGTGCGCGGCGGCTGCACACGGTCATGACGACCCTGCTCGAGGAGACACTGTTCGAGCTGCCGGACGGCAACGGCAAGTCGATCACCATGGACGGCGCCGCCGTGCGTGACCGGTTGAAGGCGATTGTCGATGACGAGGATCTGCGCCGCTACATCCTCTAGTCGACGCCGTTAGCTTCCGCTGCGAAATTCCGGCCCTCTCCAATGCACACGCACCGCGACTTCCTCCAGATCCCGGACTTCTCGACCGACGAGCTCGTGGCGCTCTTCGAGCTCGCCGAGCGCATGCGCGCCGGCACGTACGACAAGAAGCCACTCCGCGGCAAGAGTCTCGCGATGATCTTCATGAAATCGTCGACGCGCACCCGTGTGTCGTTCGAGGTCGGCACGTACCAGCTTGGCGGCCACGCATTGTTCCTCTCACCGCGCGATGTGCAGCTGGGACGCGGCGAACCGATCGCCGATACGGCACGCGTGCTCTCCCGGTACGTGGACGGCATCATGATCCGTACGTTCGCGCACCAGGATATCGAGGAGCTGGCCCGGTTCGCCGGCATCCCGGTCATCAACGGTCTCACCGACCTGGTCCACCCGTGTCAGGTGCTTGCGGACCTGCTGACGGTGCGGCAGCACGTTGCGACCAGGCTCTCGGATCTGGTCGTGGCGTGGATCGGCGACGGCAACAACATGGCGAATTCGTGGATCAACGCCGCGTATCGCTTCGGGTTCGAGCTGCGCATCGCCTGTCCCGAAGGCTACGAGCCGGCCGACCATCTTCTCGAGCGAGCCCGGAAGTCCGCCAACGTCGTCATCACGCGTGATCCGACGGAGGCAGCCAAGGGGGCGCATGTCATCAATACGGACGTCTGGGCCTCCATGGGACAGGAGGACGAGCAGAAGCAGCGCGAGCGGGCCTTCCGCGGCTTCACGGTCAACAGTGCCTTGATGAAGAAGGCGGACAAATCCGCGATCTTCCTCCACTGCCTGCCCGCCCATCGCGGCGAGGAGGTGGCGGCGGACGTCATCGACGGTCCGCAAAGCCGGGTCTGGGACGAGGCGGAGAACCGCCTGCACGTTCAGAAGGCCATCATGGCGGTACTCATGGGAGGCGAGGCGATCTCGTGACGATGCCCAAGGCAGGCGACGTCGCACCGGCGTTCGCCTCGGTGGACCAGGACGAAAAGCCGATAAAGCTCGCCGACTATCGCGGCCAGTGGGTGGTGCTGTTTTTCTATCCGAAGGACGACACCCCTGGCTGAACGATCGAGGCGTGCTCGTTTCGAGACGCCTTCCCTCGGTTCGAGGGACTCGACGCGGTGGTGCTTGGAATCAGTCCTGACAGCGCTGAATCACATCGGCAGTTCCGCGCGAAGTTCGGTCTGCCCATGCGGCTCGTAGTGGACGAGGATCACGCGATCGCGGCAGCCTATGGCGTGTGGGTGGAGAAGAACGTGTTTGGCCTGAAGCGCATGGGGATCGCGCGTTCGTCCTTCGTCGTGGATCCCGGCGGGCGTATCGCGCACGTTTTCGAGAAGGTTGACCCCAGCGGCCACGCCGATGCCGTGGCCGAGGTGCTCGCGTCGGCGAAGCGCGGCGTCTAGGTCGTTACTGCGGTCGTTACTGCGGTCGTTACTGCGGTCGTTACTGCGGCCGTCACTGCGGCCGCACTCCGTCGTCATTTCTCCGGCAAGGGTCGTCGGCCCGCCGGCATCGCCAGCACTGCAAAGAGTGCGCGTAATTGCAACTTTTTGCGTACTTTGGCGACCTCAGCCCACGGATCTGCCGACGGCGACTTCCATGTAAGTCACTGTCAATGCAGGCATTACTGCAAAAACATGCGTTCCGGACTGGTTCGTGCCAAAGCATCAGTCCGTCACCCGTTATCGGAGCTGTGAATGCGGCCTTCTCGCGGCCAAACGAGGTCAGGATTCACGATGGTGGAAGTCCTCACCGTCATCGTGATCATCGCGCTGCTCTCCGTGTTTGCGCTGCCGCGGCTGGCCAGGCTGCGATACCAGGGGCAGCTCTCCAGCGCCACCACGCGCTTCACGCGCGCCGTGATGGCGGCGCGACAGGTCGCGATTCAGCGCGGTAAGCACTCCTACTTCAAGCACCGAAACAGCACCGTCTGGGTCATCGTGGATACGACGGGCGTCAATTCCGATTCCGTCGTCATCACGTCCGTGCAGGATCTCAACGACCTCTACGGCGTCACGGTGATGTCCCCCACGGGACTGACCTCGATCGAATACGACCCGCGCGGTGTGTCGGCGCAGGCGTCCAAGCAGGTATTCGCGTTCAAGCACACCATCAGTGGCCTCGTGGACTCGCTCTGTGTGTCGAGGCTTGGCAACACGATCCGGGATCGGTGCCCATGACGCCAACGACCGAAATGCCCACTTCCACGCGCAATCGTGCCGGCGTGACGCTCATCGAGCTCCTCGTCGCCACGACCATCCTCGCGATCGGGTTGCTCGCAATCGTCGGCGTGAGCGGCAGCGTCAGCCGCTCCCTCGGCGAGTCGCGCTCGGACAATCTCGCGGCCATCGCGGCGCAGTCGCGCTTCGAGAAACTGGCGGGAATGTCGTGCACAACCATGGCGCTCAACACGTGGACCACGGCGACGAATCGCAATGTGACCGAGAAGTACCGTGTGATCGACATGGGAAACAACATCCGCTCCATCACCGACAGTGTCTGGTGGACCACGCGCAAGGGACAACGCCGCCAGACGTTCACGACGCTTCTTCCTTGCCGTCCAGGAGCCTGACTGCCATGACCAATCGTGTCCGGGGCGAATCACAGCGCGGCGCTCGTGTGCCGCGGCGCCGAAGCGGCTTCACGCTCCCCGAGTTGCTCATCACCATCACGCTGCTCGGCATCATCGGGACGTTGTTGTCCACGATCCTGATGCGGCAGCAGCGCTTCCATCGCGCCGTCGCCAGCGTTGCGGATTCGCGCGCGCGGATGCGCGACGTCGCGACGATCCTGCCGACGGACCTGCGCAGCATCTCGACCGCGGGCCGCGACATCCTCACGATGGACGTGAACTCGATGCAGTTCCGCGCGTTCGTGGGCGCCGCGGTGCTGTGCAAATACGGCGCGGTCAACATCATCGAGGTGCCGCCCAGGGTACTGGCGTCGCGCAACGTGCTCACGGCCTGGATCGCTCCGCCGGCGCCCGGCGACATCGCGTATCTCTACAACGACAGCACGACAGCCGGTAACGCGGACGACTCGTGGACGGCGTTCTCGATCACGGATACGACGTCGGCCGTGAACCCCGCATGGTGCCCGCCCACCAACGTGCCGCCGTTCACGACGTTGGCGGACGCTGGTGCGCGCCGGTATCGCCTGACCCTGAACGCCAATCCCAACCAGGCGCAAATCCATATCGGCGCCCCGATCCGGTTTGCCCGCGAAGTGCGCTACAGCATCTATCAGGCTGCCGACAACCAGTATTACGTCGGCTACGAGAAGTGCGTCCCGAACGCCAATCCCACGCTGCCGGGCGCATGCTCGAACCGCGAGGTGCTGGCGGGACCCGTCCTTCCGGCGACCACCGACACACTCACGAGCGGCCTGTTCTTCGTGTACTACGACAAAGACGGGAACCGCATCACGGATCCCCTCCAGGCGGGCTCCATCGCCAGGATCAGCGTGGGGATTCGCACCACCTCTGAATCCCTGCGGCAGGCAACCGCCAGCAACACACGCTTTGCCGGAGGCGACTCGCTGCGCTTCGTCGTCGGAATCCGGAATCGCATCTAGTCCTCAGTTATCACCTCTTCGCAGACCCACTCCTTCGAGGAGTTTGACATGCTTCGCGCTCGCCGTGGCCGTTCCCCAGCCGTTCGCCGCCTCCGTCTCGAGGCGCGTCCGGGCTTCGCCATGTTCATGGCGCTCGGCACACTGGTCATCATCGCGGTTCTGATTGCCGCGTCCACGTTCATCACGCTGCAGGAGACGCGGCTGGGGCAGAACTCGATCGTCAGCTCGCGTGCCTTCACGATCGCCGAATACGGCCTGAACAAGATTCAGGCGGACTGGGACAAGACGCCCAACCTGAACATGGCGAACGGTGCATCGTTCGACACGAGCTACAACATCGCGGGCCAGGGCATATGCAGAGTGCGTTACACGCGCCTCAACAACGAGACGTTCTGGATCGTCTCCGAGGGTCGCGCCTCCGCGGGCAATGCCACGAATGCCGCGCGCACGTCTGTGAAGCGTGTGGGCGCCATCCTGCGTCTTCGTATTCCGACCATTCGGGCCAACGGCGCCATCACGACCGCCGGTGACATTACGACCGGCGGTTCATCGTTGGTGTCGGGCTACAACACCCTTCCCACGGGTTGGACCGGCTGCGACGTTACCGCGCCGGACAAAGCAGGTATCGTCGCGGGGCCCACGGCGAATATCGACATCAGAAAATCCAGCGGTGTGGTCGGCAATCCGCAGCTCGAGCGAGACCCGCTGGCCGCGGACTCCAACACCTACGTCCGCTACGGCGACGAGACGTGGAACGCGCTGGCGTCCCAGGCCAACTTCACGCTTCCCGGTGGCAACATCCCGGACGCGGAACCGACCACGAACGCCGACGGGTCGTGCAACAAGACGAATCCCAGGAACTGGGGTGAGCCGTGGCGCGGTCCCGGTACGGTACCCGCCTGTGAAAAATTCTTCCCGATCATCTACATCACAGGGACCGCTCATCTCCAGAATGGCCGCGGACAAGGCATCATGCTCGTGGAGGGCGACGTTCAATTCGAAGGTCAGTTCGAGTGGTATGGGCTGATCGTGGCGCGCGACGACATCCTGAAGGGCAACGGTAACGCCAACATCTATGGCGCGGTGATGTCGCGCAACGCAACGCTGACGGATCCGATGAGCACCATTTTGGGTAACATCTCGATCAACTACTCGCAGTGCTCGCTCGAGCACGCGATGCGCGGGTCGGCGCAGGTCGTTCAGGCCAAGCAGCGCGCCTGGACGGAGATGTACTGACCTACCGGGGGACCGGGGACTGGGGACCAGCGACAGGGTCAACGACAACTGCGGATTGGGGGAGGGGAACGGAGAAGGGGAACGGGCGACCGTTCCCCTTTTCTTTTCCATGGGCCGTTCCCTGTTTCCGTTCCCCAGGTCGTGAGCCTGTCCCGTCTCCCCGTGTCCCTGGTCCCCGCTCTAGGCTACGACATGCTGTGCGACCTTGTCGGCGAGCACGTGCAGATGATTCGCGACTCGTTCGGCGTCCTGCGCCTCCTCGAGATGTCGCGTCGTGCGCGCGCGGAACTCGAAGCTGGCGGCCAGGCGCTGCAGGCGCAGCACGTCCTCGAGCGTGAAGATCGGACCCGTTTCCGTATTGGTGATCATGGTCGGTTGAGCAGGTCAGTTCTGAGCCATTGCAGCGGTCGCGGGCGTGGGCCCACCGATACAGAGGACGTAGCCATCGGGATCTCGCACTTCCAGCTCGGCCATGCTCGTGCCCATCGGCGAGAGCGGACGCACGATGTCCCCCGAGCGCGTCATCGTCGTTTCCAGGTCTTCGAGGTCGAGCCCGTCCACCCAGATGTACAGGTCCCAGCCCGAGTGGCCGTCCGGTTTGCGCCGGCTCGGCCCCTTTTGCTGACGCACCAGAATCTGCACGCCATCGCGCTCGAGGATGGCGCACTCGTGCGGCGCGCGCTCGGGGAACGACTCAGCGGCGAATCCCAGGATTCCGCGGTACCACGCAATCGTGGCGGTGATGTCCGCGACGCGGAGCACAGGCACCGAGAAGCGGAACACCGGATCGCGTCCGCCCGCCCGCGTCGCGGTTTCGCGACGGACGTACTCCGGCTGAAGGGAAGCGCCACTGCGGGCGACTGCGCTGCGCAAGCTCATGGCGACGAATCTCCGGTGAATGCTCAGGCGATGGATGTTTCGCGCGCGGGCGCCCCGCCGAGGATGCGCGGCACTTTCACCAGCGCGTGCTCGACAGACGCCGCGACTCCGTCCGGCAGATCCGCCGCGCCGCGGCGGTACGCCTCCCATACGGAGTCCAGGGCGCGTGCCTGGCGCCGGAACGCGGCGAACAGTTCGGTCCCCAGATCGCCGGACGCCATCGCCCGGCGCATCAGCTCATCGAGGTGTTCGACCGGACCCTCCTGCAATGCGGCCCGATCGGCGCACATCTCGAGGTTGTAGCGCGCGCGATGAACGTCGCACAGCAGCGCGCGATCGATTGCAGCGATCCCGTCGGCGCGGCATGCGTCGCATCCCGCAATCACGTTCCGGAGACCCACGCTTGGGACAAAAGGCATCTGTGAGCTTTCCAAGACCAGCTGGAGTTCGTTTCGAAGTAGGCGATCGGAAGTCGAGTCGAGGAGGAGGCGCAGCCGCGCGGGCGCATTCGGTTCATAGCCCATGGGTCGCTGCCCCCTCCCTGGCGGTTCGAGGCCTGTGACGGCGCTTCCCCTTGTGCGTCAACCGCTTGACAGCACGCATCTCCCACGATGGTTTAGGGATACTCCCATCGTAGTGATTCCTTTGGACGACGCCGTCGAGTCGCTGGACTCGCATTGGGCGGTCGCGGTGTTCGAGCCCGCCGACCGCAAGGCGTTGCTCGCCTTTGCGGAAGACGTCCGCCGACAGATCCTGAATGGCAGCTGGACGCCGGACAGCCCCGTCTCGAGCCAGCTCCTGCCACTGTCGAGTGCCTACGAGCTGGCTGCCCGCGAACGCCTCGACCTGTTCGGCGCCGGTCATCCCAACAGCACGGCGAGCGCCGAGCAGCGGTCCGATCGTGCGCGCTTTCTGGAGCTGGGCGCGCGCCGATCCTTCGATCTCGCCGTCGCGATTCCGCTCACGGACACCGACGACCACGGCGCACTCTATCACGCGCTGCTGCTCGCCGGGCTCGCGACCGTCGCGGGCCGCGACACCGAGTTCCGCGCCTGGCTGTCGCCGCATCGCGCGCGACTCTTCGAGCGCAACGCCGACGACGACTGGGCCACCGAGTATCTGCGCAACGTCGTCGAGCTGTGGTCCGAAGTGCTCGAGAATTCGGGTCCGTCCGGCCTCGATCACGCCATGGAGCTGGTCGCGTCGATTCGCGAGAACCGCACGGATCGCGAGCGCGCCGAGCTGGAAGACGCCGAGGAATCCACCGAGATGTCGCTGCGCTTTTACTTCTTCGCGCTGCATCATCTCACCGACGCCGCCACGGAGCTCCTGCTGTTCCGTCTGCATGGAGAGCCGCCCGACATCCGCCAGCGCGTGTTCGTCGCGCTCTCTCTGGCCGGCGAAGCGACGGCTGGAGACGCGCGCATTCACGCTGCGCTCGACTGGCTGTACGAGGCCGCGGTCCGCATCGTCGCGCGGCGAACGCCGCAGCTCGACCTGCTCCCGCCTCCGGCGGCGCGTACGGCGTCGCGTCACTAGCCGCGCGCTCCCGCGCGGTCGGTCGGCCGCGAGCGCGACCCACGGCGTGACGTGCCGATGAGCATCGGAACGCGGCCGTGACTCGGCCGCACCAGCATCATTTTGGAGTTGTCGTGGCGCGCCGAACGCGGCCGGAGCGTCAGAACGGCACTGTCCGGTACGACGCGCACGCGCGATTCCGCGATGCGATACCACTGTTCGGTGCCGTCGCTGCGTCTGCAGCGCGTGTAGTAGCCTTCATCGGCCAGGCACCAGAAGCCGTCCCAGGACTCGTGCGGTGTGTCTGCGCGCAGGGAAGTCCGGGGCGCGGACTCCAGCGATCCTTGAGGAGGACTGCAGGGAGAGAGATGCACGTCGAAGGGGGCGTCTGCGGCGTTGATCTCGAAATTGTTTTTTCGCGAACCGATTTCGTCGCGGGGTGCGCATCTTAGAACCGGTGCATTCCGCGCGCAATAGCGAGTGTTCCCCTAAGTTGTTGTCAATTATGTGGATAGCGTATGTGGACCAGTGTGGAGAGTGCGCTAAGTAGCTGAACTTTCAATGCGATGAGATCGCGAAATCGCGTTGAAAAGCTGTGTGTACAATCGTGGATAGTCGCAAGAATCGCGTCCGGAATAACTGGCTTAAATGCGAATAAATGCTCCAGACGCTGGCGCGAAAAACTCGCGCTGAAAATTCGTTGCGACGATCGTCACCAACACATCACGAGGAGCGGAGTTCGGCGCAAAAGAACGCAATTTTCCGGCTCTCATTCACCGCCACGACTGTGAAAAAAACACCCGCCGAAGTGGACAAAGGGCGGGTATTCCACAGCGATTTGTTCACAATTTGTTGGTAGCGCATTTGTTGCGATCGCCAGCGCGTGTATTCCGTTTCGCGTTGCGGATGCGTGACTTGCACGCTCGCACCGGCGCGCTCATCCTTGCGGTCCACGTCCCCCACACCCGGATCCGGCACCGATCAATGCGTTCCATCTGGAAAGGCGCCATCTCGTTCGGCCTCGTCAACATTCCCATCGAGCTCTATACGGCCGTACGCAGCGAAGAGCGCATCAGCTTTCGACTGCTCCACAAGAAGGACCACTCGACCATCAAGTACGAACGCGTCTGCGCGAAGGAAGAGAAGGCCGTTCCATACGACGAGATCGTGAAGGGCTACGAGTACACGAAGGGCAAGTTCGTCGTGATGGAGGACGAGGATTTTCGCGCCGCCGCCATCGAGTCCACGAAGACCATCGATATCCAGGACTTCGTCAAGGAAAGCGACATCGATCCGCGCTTCTTCGAGACGCCCTACTATCTCCTGCCGCAGAAGGGTGGCGACAAGGCGTATGCGCTGCTGCGAGAGGCCATTCGCAAGACCGGCATGATCGGCATCGGCAAGGTGACGATGCGCTCGAATGCCGTGCATCTCATCGGCATCAAAGTGGTGGAAGACGCGCTCGTGATGATGATCATGCGCTACGCCGACGAGCTGGTGGACACGTCCACCTTTTCGTTTCCCGCCGCGGAGAACGTGCGACCGGCGGAGCTCGCGATGGCCGAGCAACTCGTCGCGACGCTCGCGGGTGATTTCCAGCCCGAGAAATACTCCAACGAGTATCGCGACAATCTCATGGGAATCATCAACGACAAGTTGAAGGGCAAGAAGATCGTCGTGGAGGAACCGGCGGAGCCCGAGCCCACCAACGTGCTCGACCTCATGACGCGGCTGCAGGAGAGTCTCGCGCAGGGCAAGAAGAAGGCGAAGAAGCCGTCAGCTGCCGCGGCGGGTGAAGCGGCGGAGGCTCCGCCTCCCAAGGGGGAAGAGCCGGCCGCGCCTGCGCAGAAACCGAAGAAGCGTCGCAAGACGGCTTAGCGGAGCCGACACCGCATGAACCGGCCGGTTGCCGGAATGTTCCAGCCGATGCTCGCGTCCCCGGGCAAGGAAGTGCCTGGGGGCGATGACTGGGTGTTCGAGCCGAAGTACGACGGCATTCGTATCATCGCCCTCGTGACGCCGGACCAGCTGGCCCTCCTCACCCGCAACGGCATCGACAAGTTCCGCCAGTTCCCCGAGATCGTTCAGGGGCTGCGCGAGCTCTCGAGGAAGCGTTCGCGCAATCTCGTGCTCGACGGTGAGATCGTCGCGCTCGACACGCACGGCGAGCCCGCGCGCTTTCAGGAGCTGCAGGGCCGCATGCACCTGTTGGATGAAAGCGCCGTCGAGCATCGATCGGGCGCGGCGCCCGCGGCGCTGGTCGTTTTCGACATCCTCGTGGATGGGGACGAGCTGCTGGTCGACGAGGAGTGGCACGAGCGTCGCAAGCGACTCGAGCGCGTGATGCGCGCCGTGCCGGCGTCCGCGAAACAGGTCCTGCGACTCTCGGTTGTCGCCGAGCGCAAGCCGGATGCGATGCTCAAGGAAGCCGAGGAGCACGGCTGGGAAGGCATCATGGCCAAGCGACGCGACGCCAAGTACGAGCCGGGGCGTCGCGTGCGTCACTGGCAGAAGCTCAAGCTCGAGAATCGTCAGGAGTTCGTCATCGGCGGCTGGACGGAGCCGCGTGCGACGCGTCAGCACTTCGGCACGCTGCTGCTCGGCTATTACGACGACAAGGGAAACTTGATCTACGCCGGCCATTCCGGCGGCGGGTTCTCGAACGCGCTGCTCGGCGAGATCAGCAAGAAGCTGAAGAAGATCGAGCGCAAACAGTCGCCGTTCAGCACCACGCCGAAGACCAACGAGCGCGCGCACTGGACCGAGCCGCGCTACGTGGCGGAGGTCAAGTTCAACGAGTGGACCACGAGCGGCATGCTGCGCCAACCCATTTTCCTGGGGCTGCGCGACGACAAGGACCCGAGGTCCGTGGTGCGCGAGCCGCTGAGCGCGACTCAATCATCGTCCAAACGAGCAGGGCGTTCAGCGGCCGACGCTCCCGACCCGGCGGACGATCCGCCGGTCAAGCCGCGCGCAAGGACACGCACGGGTGGAAAGAAGTCCCGCGCGTCGTACCCGCACGCCGAGGGTGGGCATGCGACGTCCGCCACCGTCGTGGCGCAGTTGCGCGCGGCGCCCGACGCCGCGCAGGCGTCGCTCCAGATCGACTCATCCACCAGGCTCGCGATCACCAACCTCGGCAAGATCTTCTTTCCCGCGGCGAAGGTGACCAAGGGTGAGCTGATGCAGTATTACGCGGAGGTGTCACCGTATCTGCTGCCCGCGCTCGCGGATCGCCCCCTGGTACTCAAGCGGTGGCCCAACGGCATCCTGGCCGATGCGTTCTACCAGCAGAAGGCGCCGGACAAGGTGCCGCCCGGCATTCGCGTCGAGGAAGTCGCGGACGAAGGTATCGACACGCAGCGCCGGCTGATCGGCGGCGACCTCGCCACGCTGTTGTATCTCATTCAGCTTGGCGCGGTGTCCACGGATCCCTGGCACTCGCGCGTGCAGAGCATCGCGGACGCGGATTACTCGATCGTGGATCTCGATCCCGGGCCGAAGGCGACGTTCAAGCGCGTCGTGCAGGTGGCGCGCTGGGTGAAGGAGGAGCTCGACGAGCTCGGCCTTCATGCGGTTCCCAAGACCTCCGGAGCCAGCGGGATTCACATCGTCCTGCCCCTGCCGCCCGGCGCGTCGTACGAGCTGTCCCGCACGCTGGCCGAGCTGGTGGCGCGCGCGGTGAACGAGAAGCATCCGAAGGAAACGACGGTCAAACGCGCGGTGAGCACGCGGCCGCAGGACGCCGTGTACGTCGACTATCTCCAGAACATTCGTGGCAAGACGGTTGCGAGCGTGTACTCGGCACGCGCCGAGACGCACGCGTCGGTGTCGACACCGCTCAAGTGGACCGAGCTGACGAATGACCTGGATCCGCGCGATTTCACCATCGAGAACGTGCCCAAGCGGTTGAAGCGGGTCGGCGACTTGTGGGCCTCGGGCATGCGCCGCCCCAATCGGCTTCCTGGGATTTCTGGAGACGCCGCAGCATGAAACGACGCCCACCGACGGAACCCATGGATTGGGAGCGCCCCAGCGAGCGCTTCCTCGCGTACCTGGAGCGCCTCTCCGACGCCTGCATCGCGCGCGACATCGAGGCGCTGGACAAGCTGATGCGGATGCGGCTGTCGTCGCACCTGCCGCGCGCGATCCTTGACGAGATGGAGTTCTTCCGGCGCGCGAAGGCGTCCACCATGCGCGCACCGCTGCGCCTCATGCGCTACGTGCACCAGATGAAGCAACTGGCGACGGCGGACGACGCGACGTCGCAGCTGCCGCTGGAACTTCGCGAGCGCGACGTCGCCGCGCCCCTCTCGACAGAAAGCGGGCGCCGGCGAGTGTTGATCCGGCGCCCCGAGCGTTCCGAACCGAAGGAGTGAGGCTCGTCAGCCTCCCAGGGCTTCGATCGACATCTTGAGGTCTTCCGCGAGCTGGGCGTCGCCGCTGATGATGGCGCGCCAGCTGATCTCGCGCCCTTTCCGCTTGCCCTTCTCGGTCACCTTGATTCCTTCGGGCGCGATAACGACGGTGTAGGCCTTCCCGTCCATGTCGAGCTCACGCTTGATCGATTTCTCGAGCTTGACTGCCATGTGCCTCCTCCTGTGCTGGTTCGGTCCCGCCCCTCGCCCCCCACCCCCCGGGACACTGCAATGAATCACGGAGCGCGCGTTGCCGCCGCGGTCAGCAGCTCGGTGAATGGCACCGGGCGCCCGTGAATACCCACGACGCGTTCAACCTGCAGGCCACGCTTCTGGATGTTCTCCACCAGGTTCGCCGCGAACGGGAACCACGGCGGTGGCGGCGCGTTTGCCGCCGGCGGATTGTACAGGTCCGCCTGCACCAGGATCTTCTCGGCGGGCAAATACACCATGAGCATGGTGCCCGCGTGCGGGTTGCCGGTCACCTCGTACACCTCCACGGTTCGCGCACTGTCGCGAAGCACGTATTTGTCGCGCACCGCCGTCAGGCGCAGCGGCTTGGGATTCTTCGACAGCGCGTCCGGCTGGATCAGGTGCGGCCGCCGGTACACGACGCGCTCGTAGAAGTCCTTGTTGGCTTCGTGCGTGATGATGGGCAGCCCTTCCGACACGGCCGCACGAATGCCGCCGGAGTGATCGAAGTGGTGGTGGGTGTTGATCACGGCGGTCAGCGGCTTGTTCGGCCGCAGCTCACGCGCCTTCGCGATCGCGGCCAGCGCGCGTGCGTCGCTCTGCGGTGCTTCCACGAGCACGATGCCCTTCGACTGTTCGATGGCGATGGTGTGATGGGTCTGACCGCCGATGAGCCAGACGCCCGGCGCCAACGTGTCGACCACGATCGTGGGAGCGGGCTGTGCGGCCTGGGCAACCGTTGCTGAACGGATGCTGTCAGACGCGGCGATGTTGCCGACGTCCTCGTTGGCCTTCGCGGCGGTGAGCCTCACGTCCACCAGGGTGGCGAGGTTCTCGTATCTCCGCGTAAACCGCATCGGCATCTTCATGCCGCCGACATCCTGCCAGTCGGAGAACTCGATGATGAGCGTGACGTCGCCGAGCATGGCCTGATCCATCATGCGCTCGACACGCACCGGGAGGCTGGTTCTGGTGTCGACGATCATCGCGAACTTGTTGCCGCCGGGGGTGATGCGGATGATCCGCGTGTTGTTCGGGGCCGGATCGTCGAAGACCTCCGCGCCCGGGGCGAGCGCCGCCTGCATGAAGCCGATGGGATGGAACAGGAACTCCCAGGAGCGTTCCGTCGCCACCTGCGCGCCTGCCCGAGTCATGTTGCCGTTGGGGGCGACGTTGTACGCAACGTCCCCGTCGATGCCGTTGCGCTGACGCTGGGGAGCCGTCACCGCCGTAACGAAGCGCGGTTCGCGCGTGATGTCCTGAAACCAGCGCTTGTTGGCGAAGTCGAGGACGAGCTTGAACGACGTGACCTCGAACTTCGTGTCGGCCGTTGGCGTGTTGTTCTGTCCAAAGTTCAGCTGGTCGGCGCGACCCTCGAGGGACAGCGTGCGGACGCCGAGGATGCGGTCCCTGCCTCCCATCGCCTTGGCCGCCGCCTCGAGGGCCGGCGATCCCTGTGCATCGAGCGCCAGGGGGAACAGTGCGGCGGCGACAGCCACCGCTCGAAGCGCGAGTGGTCTCATCACGGGAACCTCCTGAAACTGGTGCCAAGGGGAATCGCCGTGACGTTAGCCGGGCCGGACCCGGCTCGCCACCAGGAGTTGCTATCGCTCCGCCAGCGCCCGCTTGAGGATCGCGATCTGCCCGCCGTGATACGCGTCGTGTTCCATGATGCCGTGCAGCATCACAATTACCGCGTGATCGCGCCCCGGCACGCGCGAGATCAGTCTTGCGTCGTCGAGGGCCGCGGTCTCGGCTGCGAGGGCTCGGTGCGCGTCCTTCAGTCGCTCGATCGCCGTTCGCCACGCATCGGCGGACGTCTCTCCGACGGCCGGCCAGTCCTCCTCGGGAGTGGCCTCCACCGGCGACGTACTGTTGAGCCGCTGGCGCGCGATCTCGGCCCATGCGGTCACGTGCAGGACCAGCTCCCAGATGGAATGCGCACCGGCGATCGGGTGGCTCGCCGCGTCCGGCGCCGCCACGTCCTCGACGAGGTCCACGAGCGCCGGTCCGTGCCACACTGGCCCGCTCACCGACCGCTCGATGGCTTCGGATACCCTTTGGCCCCTGGTCATTTATTAGTTTCTTGGTCGCGGGGCCAATGTATCCCCTCCCTGACGTCCCCGCGAACCGCCAGTCTTGCCCTACCAGCCCAAGTCTCTACCCCTTTCGCGCGGCCGCCCCGGCGCCACATTAGGACCAACCACTCGTCGACAACTCAACGGGATTCT
>DASTVV010000236.1:0-22090 GCA_035758925.1 Gemmatimonadaceae bacterium | reverse complement strand
CCGGCGTCGAGGCGGACGTGGCGAGTGCAGCTGCAGCAACAATTGAAGGACCTGCGCGAGTGGCTTGACGGCTCGTCCCATGGCGAACGCGAGGAACTGGAAGCGGCCATCCGCCTGCTGGAGACGACGCTGCCGAGCGGCGCCGCGCTGGGCGGCCGCGGGTGGGTCGCTTTCATCAGCGATGGTCACGTGCACCAAGCGGCACCGCTCCCGGTCGCTGTACCCACGCGTGCCGTGTGGAGCACTGGTATGTGCATTGCGCCATACATGCGGGCGTTGAAAGAGAGCCGTCCCGTCGCGGTGGCCGTGGTGGATGCGACCAAGGCTCACGTGTACGCCTATCGTGTAGGCGAGCTGAAGAAGGTTGAGACCGTTCGTGCCCATCACGCGGTCATGCAACCCTCACACATGGGTAATGCTGCATCCCCCGGCTTTCATTCCGGCACGCGAGGCGCCGTCGGCCGCGATGAGGCGCAGCGCAGCCTGCTCGAGGGAACTGATCGCATGCGTAGCGAAGCCGCCGAGTTGCTCGGCCGCACAGCCGGCGAGGACGGATGGATCGTGATCGGCGGAATACCGCGCGAGAGCGCGGCGCTGACGCGCGAAGTCTCACGCCACAGGCGCGATCGCGTGCTCCAGGTGCCCGAGCTCGACATTCACGCGTCGCGCGCCAGGATCGCGGATCTCGCTCGAGCCGCCGCGTCCATGCTGCGCGACACCGTCGATGCCAAGCGTATCGCGCAGATATCCGACGAAGCCGCGGCAAGCGGCCAGGGAGCGGTCGGACCGGCCGCGAGCCGCGCGGCGCTCGACCAGCATCGCGTCCGCGAGCTCTACATCACTCGCCGATACTTGCTGGATCATGCGCTCGAGACCGAAGCATCGGTTCGGTCCGCGCTTGACCAGGGCGCGATCGTGGAAGAAGTCTCCGGAGGCGCGGCTGCGGCGCTGGACGCGCGCGGTGGCATGGCTGCCCAACTCCGCTATCGCCTGGCCGAAGCGCGCGCGACGTAGAGCGGGAAACGAGCCAACGCCGCGGAAGCCATCGTGGCGACGTGCCCGCGTGCGAGCGAACGTATCCCGCGAACGGGTGTGTTGGCGAAATGAGAGCGTCTTCGCGAACGGTGGAGCACGTCGGCGAGTGGCGTGTGGAGCTGAAAGCCGACAGTCTGGAGGAGATCTTCCAGGAGCTCGCGCGCGTCATCGCGCGCGCGGCCGGCCGTGTCTCGCAATCGTACGGACCGTGGGAGGAGATCGACGTCGAATCGCGCGACCGTGAGGGGCTTTTGATCGACTATGCCAACGAACTGGTGGGCCGGAGCGAGATCGAGCGCCGCGCATACGACGAAGTGCGCGACATCGTGATCGACGCTGACGCCCAACTCCGCTTCCGCGCTCGCGTGCGCGGGCGGCCGGTCGCCGCGTGGCGTTCGCCACTGAAAGCCGCCACGTACCACGGCGCGCGTCTTGAACCTGCGATGAAGGGGTGGCGAGCCAGCGTGCTGTTCGACGTCTGAGACGACTCAACAGCGCACCGGCCTGCGAACCTGACGGCAAAGCCGACGCCGGACCTGCTGGCGAACCTGACCGCGAACCTGCCGACGAACAGATGAGCACCGAAGCGATTGGCGTCCACCGCAAGCCGACGCGAGACGATCTCGAGCCGGTCGGAGACTTCGCGTTCGAGCTTCCCGCCGGATGGCGCGAGGATATGCGCGTGCCGGTGCGCGTGTTTGCCGACGACGATCTGCTCGCTCCCATGATCGAGGGCGATGCGCTGCTCCAGCTCGTCAACGTGGCGACGCTTCCCGGCGTCGCGGAGCGCGTGTACGGCATGCCGGACATGCACGAGGGTTACGGGTTCCCCGTCGGTGGTGTCGCGGCGACGCGGATGCCCGACGGTGTAATCTCGCCGGGCGGCGTCGGGTTCGACATCAACTGCGGCGTGCGCCTCATGGCCCTGCCACTCACGCACGCCGAGGTGGGTGCGCGGCTCGAGTCATTCGTGCACGACCTGTCCCGTTCGATTCCGTCCGGCACTGGACGCGGCGGCGAGTGGCGGCTGGACAACGCCGAGATGGACGCCGTGCTCAAGCACGGCAGCGCCTATGTCGTGAACACGTTCGATTTCGGCACGGAAGAGGACGTGACGAACACGGAATCGCACGGCTGTCTGGAGGGCGCGGACCCGTCCAAGGTCTCCGTCCGCGCGAAAGAGCGCGGCCGCGGCCAGCTTGGCAGCATGGGCTCGGGGAATCATTTCGTCGAGGTGCAGACCGTCGAGAGCGTCGAGGATGCGCTCGTCGCGGAAACGTTCGGCCTGAAGAAGGACCAGGTCACCGTGCTGATTCACACCGGCTCGCGCGGCTTGGGACACCAGGTCTGCACCGATTACGTGAAGCTGATGGACAGCAAGCTCGCAACCAACCGCATCACGTTGCCCGACCGACAGCTCTCCTGCGCGCCGGTGAATTCACCGGAGGGCAATGACTACCTCGGGGCCATGGCGTGCGCCGCGAACTATGCCTGGAGCAACCGGCAGCGCATCGCGCACGCGGTTCGATCAGTCGCCGTCAGGCGGCTGGGGGTAGGCGCAGAGGACGTCCGTACCGTTTATGACGTCGCCCACAACATCGCGAAGGTCGAGACCTACGGCGCGCGAAAGTTGTGCGTGCACCGCAAGGGCGCGACGCGCGCGTTTGGGCCGGAGAGCCCGGACGTTCCCAGCAAGTATCGGATGGTTGGACAGCCCGTGTTCATTCCGGGCAGCATGGGCACCGCATCATGGGTTCTCGTGGGCGACGCTCGGTCCGCCAGGCAATCCTGGGGAAGCGCGTGTCACGGAGCGGGCCGCACGCTCAGCCGACACGCGGCCAAGCGTCAGGTCACCGGCGCGGAGTTGCGTCACCAGCTCGAAGGGCAGGGCATTGTCGTGCGCTGTCCCAGCAACGCCGGACTGGCCGAGGAAGCGCCGTTTGCCTACAAGGACGTCGATGCCGTCGCGCGCGTCGTAGAGAGCGCCGGCCTGGCGCGTCGCGTCGCGCGGCTTCGTCCGCTGGGCGTGATCAAGGGCTAGACGGCGACCCCCACGCGGCTTGTCGTCGGGCTTCCCTGTTTCCGGTCGCTGGGGGTTCCGGGTTTCCCCGACAAACGGGAGAGCCCGTGACGCCGATATTGAGTGCGATGCGATTGGAGAGTCGGATGCCGACTCGCTTCAGGGATAGGGCCAGCGCAGGGCGCAGCCTCGCGGGGAAGCTCACGCACCTCCGCGGCCGGGACGCGATCGTTCTCGCGCTTCCGCGCGGCGGCCTGCCGGTGGCCTACGAGGTCGCCCATGCTCTGCGCGCGCCACTCGACGTCATCAACGTGCGCAAGCTCGGTGTGCCATGGCACGAGGAGCTGGCCATGGGCGCGATCGCCACCGGCGGAGTGCGCGTGTTGAACGAGAACGTCATCATGGCCGCCGGCGTCACGCAACAGGACCTCGATCAGGTGACGAAGCTGCAGCAGCTCGAGCTCGACCGCCGCGAGCGGCTGTACCGGAGCGGACGCGAAGCGCCGCCGCTGCACGGCCGCGTCGTGGTGCTCGTGGACGACGGAGTCGCGACCGGCGCGACGGTGCGCGCCGCCATCAGCGTGGTGCGCGCGCAGAAACCGGCCCGCCTCGTCCTCGCGGTCCCCGTGGTGCAAGCCTCGGTGGCCGAAACCCTCGCGAACGAGGTCGACGAGCTCGCCTACGTTCTGGCGCCCGCCGACCTGTATGCCATCGGCGTGTGGTACGACCACTTTCCGCAGCTCACCGACGACGACGTTCGCACGATCCTCGCGCGCAGCGCCGGGGAGTCGGCGGCGGCGCCGCGCGACGCGCGTGCTTAGTGCACGGCCACCGGATCGCGTCGTGGCTCGCCGCAGTGCAGCGCGACGGCATCCGCAGCGCGGTCGCGCAGATCGACGGCCGCGCTCCAGCCGGTGCCGGTGGCGCGCAGAGGCTCGCCGATCCACACGTGAATGCGTCGGGGGTGCGGCACGCGCGTATCCGCTGGAAGAAGTTGACGTGTGCCGCGCAGCGCGACAGGTACGACTGGCGCGCCCGCGGCGACGGCAATCTCGAACGCACCCAGCCTGAAGGGCCGCAGCCCGCTGGCTCTCGTGAACCCGCCTTCGGCGAAGAACAGGATGGCCTCTCCGCCGCGCAACCGTCCCTCCAGCTCGGCTGCATCGGTGAGGCTCTGCTTGAGATGCCAGCGGTCCACCAGCGGATGCCGTCCACGACGTGCAAACGTGCCGATCAGCCGCCAGTCGATGATCTCCTTCATGGCCACGATAACGACGTCGATCGGAAGCGCCGCGACGAGCGCCGGCGTATCGGCGTACGACAGGTGGTTCGTCACGAGCACCATCGGGCCGCGGCGCGGCAGTCGGTCGCGGTGCTCGACGTCGACGGGACAGCCGCTGATGGCCAGTGCGATGCGTGAGACGACGCGCGCGAGAGCACGAACGGGGCGGCCGGCGGGCAAGAGGTGCATCAACACCCAGACGAGGGGGCCGAGCAGCACAAGCGCGATGGTCCACACGAGAACGAGGTAAGCGACTTGTAGCGCGCGAAGTGTGGCGCGTCCGGCCGATTCCACTCGGGCCTGCGCGGCTCCGACAAGCACGCGAAGCCGCAAGCGCCACGGCACGCGCCGGACGCCGGACAGCGATCCCGCTGCGAAAGCGTCGCGAGCGGCCGCGCGGCGGACTTTTCCACTCGGCGTCTTGGGCACCACGCCGGGCGGCACCACGCGCGCGACATCCGGCGGGACTCCCACATCCGCTGCGACGCGCGCGACGATCTCGTGCTCCAGCCGTTCGCGCTCCTCCGCGGGCGCGTGTGTCTCGGCCAACACGACGAGGCGTTCCGTTCCGCCGGATTCGTCAGCCACGCCGAACGCCGCGACGCAGCCTTTGCGAATGCCGTCCACCGAGCCGACGACTTCCTCGATCTCCTGCGGCACGAGATTGCGTCCAGCCTTGATGATGAGGTCTTTCACACGCCCGGTAACGAACAGCTCACCCTCCGTGAGGTAGCCGAGGTCGCCGCTGTCGATCCAGCCGTCCGCGAGCACCGCGCGTGACGTCGCCGCCGGATTATCGTAGTACGCGCTCATACACGATGGTCCGCGAAACAGCACGCGGCCGACGACGCGTTCCGGCACCGCCGACTGCGCGTCGTTCACGATCCGGATCTCGTGCCGCGCCAGCGGGCGCCCCACGGACACGAAGCGCAGCGACGTCTTGTCGCCCTCAGGCGCTTGCGTTGCGCGTCCCTCGGTTGCGAACGTGTCGCGCGCGACAGCATCCACGCGCGGCCGCCGACCAAGCGGCGGAAAGGTCAATGCGACCGCGCTCTCCGCCAGACCGTAGACCGGCAGCATCGCCTCGGGACGAAACCCATAGCGCCGGAAGCGCTGCGTGAATCGCTCGATCGTTGCGGCACTGACGGGCTCGGATCCGTTCGTCGCGCAGCGCCATGAGGAGAGATCGAGCCCCTCGATCGCGTCATCGCGGACCTTCCGCAGGCACAGCTCGTACGCAAAGTTCGGCGCTGCCGACAGCGTCGCGCGACGTGTGTGAATCGCCCAGAGCCAACGCTCCGGCCGCGCGAGAAACGCGAGCGGAGACATCAGCAGCAGTGGGATGCCGTGCGCCATGGCGTTCAGCCATGTACCAATGAGACCCATGTCGTGATACAGCGGCAGCCAGCTCACGGCGACGTCCGTCGGCCGCAGGGCGATGGCCTCGGCGATCGCGCGAATGTTCGCGATCAGATTCGCGTGCGAGAGCGAGACGCCCTTGGGATCGCCCGTGCTGCCCGACGTGTACTGCACGAGCGCCAAATCCCTGGCATCGGGCGTCGCCGGAGCCGAGATGTCGCCGGGTAATCGCAGCTGGTCGGCGGTGACGATCTCGGCGAGCGCCGGCGCGACGCCGCGGAGCATCCGGGCCACCGGACCGGCTTCCGGCATCGCGATGAGCAGACGCGCGTGCGCGTTGGCAAGGATGCGCCCCTGGCGCTGAAGGTATTCCTGCATGCGATCGAGGCGCGCGGGCGGATACAGGGGAACCGCCAGCGCACCCGCGGCGAGCACGCCCATGAAGGCCTGCAGGTAGTCGATGCCCGTGGGCAACATGATGGCGACGGTCTCTCCTCGCCGAACGCCGTGCGCGGCCAGTCCGGCAGCGATGCGCCGGGCGCCGTCCCAAAGCTCCGCGTACGAGAGCGGCACGAGCCGTGAATCGACACGCACGTGGACGTGGACCCGCGTCGGCTCCGCCGTCGCGCGGCGTTGGAGCGCTTCGACGAGCGTGGCAACCCGACCGAGATCGACGCTCGTCGCGGCAGGCAGCGGGAGCGCCGCGACGGACGGCGTCCTCTCGGCAAGGCCAACCAGCGCGGGCGCCTGCATCAGCGCACGCGCGATCTCGCGCACGGTATCCAGCAGCAGGATGGCGTCGCCCAGCTCGCGCTGGAAGGCAGCCTCGATTCGCGTCAGCAGCTCGACGCGTTCGAGACTGCCGAGACCCACGTCGCGTTCCAGCGATGCGGTGGGCGTCACCGCACGCGCGGCGCGATCGCCGCTCAGTTCCAGCGCGAGCTCACGAACGATGTCCTCGATGCGCCGAACAGCCTGCTCTTCGGTGAATTCCGGCTGACGTTGGAGGGAGAGGTCCGTCGCGGCCATGCTGCCGAGCGCTCCTCGGGCGGGATCGGGTCCCCAAGGCGCAGAAGTCACGCCACTGGTCGCGCCCAGGGCCGCGCGCCGCAGCACGATGCGCGGGTCGGTTGTCATTGACCCATGAGCGGGTAGGTTCGTTGGCATGATGCTTCAGGACCTGTATCCCGACGACTTCGCTCACTGTTACGGATGCGGGCGGTTGAACGCGGATGGCCTGCATGTCAAGAGTGAATGGATGGATGGCGAAGCCGTCGCCCGTTTTCGGCCGGCGCCCTACCACATGGCGCTGCCGGGGTTCGTGTACGGCGGGCTGATCGCGTCGCTGGCCGACTGCCACGCGATGGCGACGGCCGCCGCGGCCGCAATGGTTGCCGCCGGTGCAGTGCCGGGGCGCGACCCGACGCTGCGATTCGTGACCGCGTCGCTCCACGTCGACTTTCTCCGCCCGACTCCGCTGGGCCCCGAGCTCGTGCTGCGAGCGCGGCCAACAGCGGTCGGCGAGCGCAAGGTCGCCGTGGAGGTGGACGTGATCGCGGACACGACGACATGCGCCCACGCCCACGTGATCGCCGTCCGTGCGCCAGCGACCATGGTGTCCGCAGCCACGTCGGGGGCGTAACGGACGGACGGCGCCGGCGGGTGTCTCACTGCCCATCAGGAAAAGACGCACGGCGGGCGGTACAAACGCTGACTGCGTGATGCCTCCCCGGACGACATCCATTCATGCGAATCGTTCGCCTGAGGCGTTCATGTTCAAGAAACTGCTGGTTCCGCTCGACGGCTCGGTGCTCGCAGAGCAGGCACTCGGAGTCGCGGGCGCGATCGCGCGAGCATCCGAAGCGAATCTCGATCTCGTTCTGGTGCATCAACCCTTGCCCCTCGGGGCGATTCGCGGCCAGCAGAGAGCTGTTGCCCAGTGGCAGGCGGAGGACAGGTACGTCGAGGGGATCGTCGAGGAGTTGAAGACGAGCCCCGGCGTCCCCGCCTCGCACACGATCCTCGGCGGGAATGTGGTCGACGCCATCGTGTCGCGGGCGCACGACATCGACGCCGACCTGATCGTGATGACGTCGCACGGCCGCACCGGCATCAGTCGCGCGTGGATGGGAAGCGTCACCGATGGCGTGGTTCGACAGGCGAGGAAGCCGGTACTCGTGCTCCGTGCCGCCGACAGCCACGTGCCGCGCGGAACGCGCTTGTTCAACCGCATCGTGGTCACGCTCGACGGTTCCGCGCTGGCGGCGGACATCGTCGAGCCGGCCAGTGATCTGGCGCGCTGCACGTGGGCGCGCCTCTTCCTGCTGCGCATCGTGCGGCCCGTGCCGCGCATCCCGGCCGCCACCGACGTCACGTGGGCGACCTATTCGTCTCTCGTTCCGGACGAGGTGGCGACGAGGCAACTCGTCGAGGACGCGCACCAGGAGTTGGCGGCGGTCGAACACTCGCTTGCGCTGCAGGGGCTGAGAGATGTCGAGACACACGTCGTCGTCGACACGCACCCAGCGCAAGCCATCATCGATTTTGCCCGCGCGCACGAGGCGGACATGATCGCGATGGCAACGCACGGCCGCGGTGCTTCGCGACTGCTGCTCGGCAGCGTGGCGGACAAGGTGTTGCGGGCAAGCGATCTCCCGGTCCTGCTTCGGCGTCCGCTGGTCATACCGGCGAAGGCAGATCTGCTCGACGCGGCGAGCGTCGCCGAGCAGCTGCCGGCAATCGCCAACATCTGACGGCCAGGCGACGCTGGTCCAACGACGCGTCGAGCCGCGTGTGGCCGCTGACTATTCAGTCGTCGCGCCGCTGAAATGCTCCTCGGCTGCCTCCGCATCCGATTTCGTCACGTGCACTGTACCATCTTCGTGCTCGGGCGGGGCGTACAGCGTGTAGAGCTTCAGCGGCGTGCCGCCCGTGTTCTTCACGTTGTGTCGAGCGCCCGCTGGAACGACGATGGCAATGTCGCTCTCGATCGCCGTCTTGTGTCCGTCGATCCACACCTCGCCCTTCCCGTCTTCGACGCGGAAGAACTGGTCGCGGTCCGGGTGGATTTCCTCGCCAATCTCCTCGCCCGGTGTGAGCGACATGAGCACCAACTGCATGTGGTGTCCCGTGTACAGCACACGGCGGAAATCATTGTTGTTGCTGGTGCTGTCTTCGATGTTGCCGACGAATCCTTTCATGGGAGTGCTCTCCAAACGTTACGACGTGGACAGAATCAGGGCTTCTGGACTCGAAAATTCAACGTCCCACTGTAGTTCGTGAGTGCCATACGAATCTTCCAGGCTCCGGCGTTCCCGGCACTCGTCTGAAACGTCCCATTCTGCGCCAGGTCCTTCGCGTAGACCTGTTGGCCTTGAGCGTCGAGGATCGTGAGGGTGGCGGTCCCGGCAATGACGACGGTCGCTTGGTTCACATTCGCGGTCGTCCCGGTGTTCTGCCACGTGTACTCGAACGTGTTCGTGACGGACCTGACGCCAGTGGCCTGCAACTGGAAACTGTCCGTCGCGTTGGCAATTTCGGGTTGAAAGGGCGCCAGCGAGTCGCTGCACGCGAGTACCGCGAAGATGGCGATGCTGAAGAGTCTGAGGGGCTGCATGGGCGTCTCCTCGTTGTAGGTCATGGATTGACGGTCGTTGTCCTGCTGGCGTCCTCTGCACGTCGCCGGAGGGCGACGGCCAACACGGCAACCCACAGCAACCATGAGTAGATGTCGATGCGTTCGATGATGCCGAATCCCGGCGTGGGTTGGCCCGTGGCGAGCCGCTTGGCGTACGGGACGGTCAACGCACCGAATACGATGACCGTCAGGTCGCTCGCTTCAGTACCGCGTTGGTGCATCGGAAACAGCGTGGGGCCCGCGAATCCGAGAGCCGCATATCCGATCACCAAGGCTCCCACGATTCGCAACGCTCGATTCCGGCCCGCCGCCCGATGGACGCCGACACCAAAGGCCAACGCGAGCAAACCTCGTCGTACCAGGCTTCGGCTCCGAACCGGCCCCGGCATCGTCAGAACGTCAGGGTGCGCCATCCGAGACGTCGTCATGGTGATCTCCGCGAGGCTACGCCGCGCGCGTCGCGCGGATCGTTCTGGAAGATCGTCCGCCGCGCTCCGGTCGTCTGTCGGTACGGAAGGAGCCCTCGATGAGGGAACCCCTGACTCCGTGAGTGGCCGTCCCGACTCCGTGACTGCGCCACGCCTCGCTGGCGCGTGTCGTGCCACAGATGCTTGGCCACATCGTCATACCGCGGCACTTGCGCGACCGAATCCGTCCAAACGTGCGGCTGCTGACTCTGAAAAGGATCCTCGTCGCCACCGACCTCACAGAGACGTCGGACGCGGCCCTCCTCTCCGCCGGACGCCTCGCCACTGCCGCTGGAGCGGCGCTCCATGTCGTTCACGTGACACGCGACCGCGAAGCGCCCATCTCGCATACCGGCCGGAGCTGGAAGTATGCCCGCGAGATCGAGCATGGCATGCGGCGCGCCGGCGTCGCTCGGTGTCCATGGCACAACCACATCTTCAGCGGTAACGCGCCATACGCGATCGCAAGTCTCGCGGACCGCATTTCCGCGGACGTGATCGTGCTCGGACGCCATGCCGAGGGCCAGTTGCCGACGCCACGGCCGGTTGGTGGCACCGCCTACGCCGTCATCACCGGCAGCGACGTGCCGTGCCTGGCCGTCATGCGTCCGCTCGCGGTTCCAGCGTCGCGGATGTTGGTGACGATCGACCATTCGGAGGCGGCGCGGGGGGCGGTCGTGGCGGCTGTCTCGTGGGCATCCGGACTGCGGTCGCGAGATTTCGCGGCGGCGGCGCCCACCTTGATCGTCTTGCATGTTGCGTCGACGGGCGCAATGCAGGGCGCACCTGCATCCCGGTCGGTGGACGATGAGCTCGATCGTATACGTCGGGTTGCTGGGGCATGGGGTGGCGTGGTCGTCGAGGGAGTCACCGTCGCGGGCGACGATCCGGCAACGGGGATTGCCGCCTACGCCCGTGAGCATGAAATCCAGCTCCTGGTGCTTGGCACCCGCGGACTGTCCGTCGACGAGTCGACGAAGCTGGGGTCCGTCTCCGCGGCGGTCACCAGCATGCTCGAGATTCCCGTTCTCCTGGTGCCTCCAGCAGTGTGGCGGAACTACGCCGCCGACCTCCACCCCTCCAAACCAGGCGCGATCGCGGAGTAACCAGGATCGGCCGGGTGCGCCACGGCGACGAGCATGCGTCTGGTGGCGAGGCGGTCTTCCTCGAACAGGACGTGTCCCGCGAAGCCGACTGGACGCGCGTGATCGATGAGACCATGACGCGCGAAATCGGCGGCGCTCCATTGCGCCAGGGCAGGCTACAACATCCGCGTCAACTCCGTGCACCCGGGCTACATCTGGACGCCGATGGTGGATGCCTACACTCAGGCGGCTGGCGACGCGGAAGCCGCGCGCGCGCGGCTGGCCTCGCTACACCCCCTCGGCCACATCGGTGAGCCGAACGACATCGCGTACGGCGTGCTGTATCTCGCGTCCGACGAGTCGAAGTTCGTCACCGGCGCCGAGCTCGTGATCGATGGCGGATATACGGCTCAGTGATGTGATCGACGAGGTCAGGACGATCGCGGAGTAACCAGGAACACCGGCACCTCGCTCAGACGCGCGACACGATTTGCCACGCTCCCCAGCAAGAGGCGCTCGAGCCCCCCGGCGCCGCGCGTGGACATCGCGATGAGATCCACCAGCTGCTCGCGAACCGCGTCGATGATCGCGGCGGCGGGATCGGTCGATTCCACGGCCAGGACGGTCGCGGACTCGCCCTTCCCGCGAAGCTGCTCGGCAAGCTCCTGCAGGTGCAGCTCGGCGTGCTCCACCTGAACGTGCAGGGCGCGGGCCTCGCGCGAGGTCGCGACATCGCCGACGGTGAAGGGCGGCACGGGCTCGGGCAACATGTAGCCGCCAGTGCTTTCCGGATGGACCACGTGCATCAGCACGTACTCCATACCGCGAGTGGGCACGAGGGCACGGAGTTGATCGATGACCCCGAGCGCGGCGGACGAACCGTCCAGCGGGACCAGGGCGCGATGGATTTCGATGTGGCCTTCGCTGCCGTAGATGGCACCCGGAGGAACGACGACGACCGGGAGCGATGCCTTGCGTACGACTTCGTCAGCGACGCTGCCGAAGAACGCGCGTGCCAGGGTCCCGGGGGCACGTGTCGCCAGGACGATCAGGTCGCACGCAAGGTCGTTGGCCTTGCGCAGGAGCTCGTCGGCCACGTCGCCGTCATCGACGTGAACGCGGCGGACCTCACCGTGCGACAGCTCCGCCAGTGCACCGCCAACAAGCAGGGCGCGCTGATCCTTGTCGGAACCGTCCAGCGGAACGAGCACTCTCACCGTAGAGGTAGCCTAGCCCTTCTTCCGAATGCCGTGGCATTGGCCCAAGACCCAATCCCCGGCCAACCGCAGACCTCCGGCGAATTGTTCTTTCCTAGAGCAACTCGTATGGCTGCACCGGCCGCACCATCACGTCGACCGCCAGCCAAACCACCTTGGAGAACGGAATCAGCAGCGGCACCATCAGCGCCGTTCCGATCGGAAACCCGTACGTCATGAACTTCCAGGGAACGTTCGGCCACATCTGGATCAGCACGATTCCGAACGTGATCACGAAGGTCAACTCGCCCAGCATCACGCCGAAGAACATGGCGCCGGAGAAGTAGTTCTTCGGACCGCGCTCGAAGCGGAGATTGCATCCCGAACACCGTTCCCGAACGTTGGCCGCGCGCGTCAGGACGGGCCCATTGCCGCAGTGCGGACATCGTAGCAGCAGCGCACGAGCGAGCAACAGCAGGGCGCGTTCGACCGATGGCATCTCCAGCGGCGTGTCGGTGTCGCGCGTGCGGGGATCCGCTTCGCCCGCAGAACCGGGCTGACTTGGCATGGGACGGAGGCTCGGGGAGGTTCCGGCCATTGTTGACCGGCTGTTCAACGTATCGCGAAACGCAATTGAACGGTAGTTCAATAACGCCTACGTCGTCGCCCCGACTGCCAACTGGCCCAGCAGGCCATTGGTTGCCGCCAGGTACTCCTCGATGTCGAAGCCCTGGGGGTCGATCATCGATTGCACGGCGCAGCCCTTGATGAAGCTGACCGCCACGGCCGAAAGACCCTCGGGCGTCACTCCCGCGAAACGTTCCGGCTCGGCCTGGAGGACGTCATGCGCGATCGGTCGAAACGCCTCGCGGTAGCGGTCCAGCTCGGCCTGCATCTTCGACCTGATGCGCCCGTGTGTGAATCCCTTCGCCCAGAAGTCGAAAAACAGTCGAATGCGCCGGGGTTCGCTGGCCAGACGGTTCATTTCCCGGCGGAGCAGGGCCAGGAGCCGATCGAGGGCGACGGGAATGTCGGTGATGTCCCCGGTGACATGCAGCACGGTCGTGGTCTCGAGCACGTAGTCGAGCAGCGCGGTGATCAGTTGCGCCTTGGTCGTGAAGTGAAAGAGCACGAGGCCGGTGCTCAACTTTGCCCGCTGCGCAACGGAACGCACCGTCAATGCGTCCAGGCCTTTGCGCGATGCCACGTCATACGCGGCCTTGAGAATCTGTATCTGCCGCTCGGCTTCCGACGCTTTCTGTCCCGGCATGTCGACCTCACCTCTTCACATTGACCAAACGTTCAATGCTGCAAAGCTAGTCGCGGGACCATGCCGCGCCAGCAGGCTCGCACTCCGCGCGGCCGGCGCTGCCGACGTTAGTCACGTCCGCTGTGGTCCATCCAACCCTGTCGATCCTTCCACGCGTCCCAGGAGGCGCAGCAGGCCGTCCAGCACCGTCAACGGGTGTGGAGGGCAGCCGGGCACCCAGAGGTCAACCGGAATCTGCGCGGGAACGCCGCCAAGTACCTCGGCGCTCCCCCCGAAAACGCCTCCGGAGATCGCGCACGCACCCACGGCCACGACGATCCGCGGGTCCGGAACGGCTTCGTACGTCTTGAGGAGGGCGTCGTGCATGTTGGCGCTGATGGCGCCGGTGACGAGGATGCCGTCGGCGTGTCGCGGCGACGCGACGAACTGAATCCCGAATCGCGCCATGTCGAACACCACGTTGCCGAGCGCGACGAGCTCCGCTTCGCAGCCGCCGCAGCTCCCGGCGGCGACCTGACGAAGCCGAAGCGATCGCCCGAGCAGCCGCCGCATCGTGACGTCGAGCGCTCGCGCGAGCTCGATCTCTCCCGTGGACGTGAGCAACGCGTCCCGGCGTCTCGTCGCCATTCGGTAGTCCTGCGTGAAACGGAGCGAGTACGATTCGCCGTCCTCCGCCTGCTCGGGCGCAAAGACGCTCCGGCCAAGATCCACGATCGGTAGTCTCCGGCCGGCACGCTCGGGCAACCCGGCACCGAGTGACGCGTCGTCGCCGACCACGGCGGCTGGTCCTTGCGCGACCACCGGCCGGCCCCGGAATCGGGCAGGCAATCCGCTCTCACCGGGATCCAGCGATGCCGGAGCCACTCGCTGCCGCAGGCGCGCCCTGAGGAACTCGAGCACTAGACGCTCCCGCGAGGCGCTGGACGCGTCGCCGCTGCTCGCCGTGACCGCGATGCAGCGGCTCGATGCTCAGAGATCATGGCCGGCATACGACAGGTTGAAGCTCTTGTTGCACAGGGGAAAATCCGAGATCTGGTTCCCCGGCATCGCGGCAGCCAGCGCGTTCCAGTTGTGAAACGATGGATCCACCACCTTGTGACGCCGCACGAGGCCGGCGGCATCAGTGATCACCACGTGCGCGATCTCCCCCCGCCACCCTTCCTCGAGTGCCACGACGAGCTCCGAAGCCCGTAATTCACCGCACGGTACCTGCACCGCGCCGCGAGGAAGTGACGCGATCTGCTCGAGGATGAACTCGATCGATCGCTGCACCTCGAGCCACCGGACCAGCGCCCGCGCGTACACGTCGCCTTTCCACGCGGTGGCCACGGGAATCTGAGCGTAGCGATAGACGCCGTAGGCAAAGTCGTGGCGCACGTCCCGCGCCACCTCGCAACTTCGCGACACGATGCCGACATACCCGTTGGCGCGGCACTGTTCTCCGGTCACAATGCCCACGCCATCGAACCGTGCCTGGACGGACGCGGATTGAAACAGCATGCGTGCCACCGGCTGCAGCTCGTCGCGCAGCCGGTCCACGCGTCGATACACCTCGGCCGACATGTCCGATGGAATGTCGAACAGCACGCCGCCGGGCCGGATCAGACCTCGACCGTAGCGATTCCCGCTGATGGTCATGAGCAGGTTCAGGCACTCGCCGCGCAGTCGGCCGAAGAATGCCGCCGCCGGTTGAAACGCGACGTCGCCTGACAAGGCGCCGAGGTCGCCGATGTGGTTCGCCAGGCGTTCGAGCTCGAGCGCAATGCCTCGAATCGTCTGGGCGCGCGGAGGTTTGTGACTCCGGGCCAGCGCTTCGATGGCGCCGCAGTACGCGCTCGCGTGGCCGATGACCGTGTCTCCCGCGATGGATTCGGCCACCAGCACCGCCCGGTCGCGCTCCGAGCACTCCAGCAGGCGCTCGACGCCTCGATGCTGATACCCCAGCATGATCTCGAGCGACAGCACCTCTTCACCGTGCGCCTGGAAACGAAAGTGGCCGGGTTCGATGACGCCGGCGTGCACCGGGCCGACGGCGACCTCGTGGACTTCGTCGCCGCGGATGCTGTTGAACTGGAAATCGTCCCGGCTCATCGGGGCAGTGGCCCAACCGGGCGGCGAATGATCGGGCGGATGGCGCCGCAGCGGCTTGAGCGACGGATGGCCTCTGGGCTTCGCGCCGCATTGCTCCGCGATCTCGCGCTCGAAGCGGGCGGCTTGCCGGCAGGAGCCCGAGATCGACGAGTACTCCCGCTGGTGCACCAGGGCGCACGCCGCCCCGAGTTGACCGGCGTCGTCGTTCGCGAGAATCGCACAGAGCCGAAGGACACGTTGATCCTCCGGCATTCCGAAGAGGGCCACGATCCGCCACCCGCGGCCCACCGAGCCCGTGAGCGTGGCGGACAGGTCGTCGGGCGACAGCAGCGGGACATCATCGATCGGAACGCAGCGCCGGTTGTAGAGCGGCAGGAGCTCTGTGGTCATGGGGCCGCGCCACCAAGCAACTTTGCCGCGTTCGTCAGGGACGCTTGCAGTGGAGTCGGGATGTAGAGGCCAAGCATTGTCACGAGCGCCGCCAGACCGAGCGGCCCGATCAGCATCAAGGCGCCCTCGCCTTCCACCTTCTCGTCGGCCGCTCCCGGCACCGCTTTGCCGAACACGATTCCAAGCACCATTGCGGCGATGCCCACGAAAATGATTGCCAGCAACACGAGGATCGCGGCGGCCACCCACCAGTGGTGCTGCCGTATCGCGCCACTCACGATGCTGAACTCGCTCACGAACAGCCCAAACGGCGGCGAACCGGTGACGGCGAAGAGCCCGAACAGGAGCAAGCCGGCCGACCACGGGCGGAGCTTGAGCATGCCTCCCATGTCGGTGGCAATCGATGATCCGGTGGCCAGAACGAGATTGCCTACGACGAGGAAAAGCATCCCCTTGGCGATCCCGTTGTTCAGCACGTGCAACACGGAGCCGTAGGTCCCGATGCCCCCGACGCCCAATCCAAGGACCAGGAGCCCCATGTGCTCGACGCTCGAATACGCCAGCAGCCGCTTGACGTCCGCCTGGCCGATGATGAACGCGGCCGCGACCACGAGCGACACCAATCCGAACCCAATCAACAACGGTCGCGCGAAATCGATCAGGTCGGCCGCGACGACGACCTCGGTAAAGCGCGCGAGCCCAAGGAACGCGCAGCTGGTGAGCGCTCCGGACATGAGCGCGCCCACCAGACTCGGAGCTTCGCCATAGGTGTCCGGTTTCCAGACGTGAAGGGGCGCGAGCCCCATCTTCGTGCCAAAGCCCACGAGCGCGAACACGTAGGCCGCGCGCAGCCACGACGGTTCGAGCGCGGCGGCGTTGGCCAGGATGTCGCCCAGCACGAGCGCCCGCACGCCAGCGAGGACCGGCTGTGCGGTGGCCAGGAGGAACACCGCGAGAAGCGCGAACGCGATGCCCACCGATGAGAGGACGAGATACTTCCACACGGCTTCCAGCGACCGGCGGTCGTGCCGGTGGAAGATCAGCGGCGCCACCGCGAGCGTCGTGGACTCCATGCCCACCCACAGCAGGGCGAAGTGTTGGCTGAGCGTCACGAGCGATGTCGCGGCCAGGAACGCCAGGAGGCATGACACGAACAGCCGTCCGCCCCGCGGACTCTCCTCGCGCAGCAAGCCGACGGCGTATACCGAGGCGGCGAGAAACAGGATGCTCACCAATGTGAGGACGACCAGACCGAGCGGGTCGACTTCCAGCCAGCCGCGGAGCGCGCTGGCGGATGGCTTCGTCCAGAGGATACCGATGAGCGTCGTGTGAATGATGCTCGTCGTCACGAGAATCGCGAGGCGCATCCCGCGCAGCGGAATCACGTACGCCACGCCCGCGGCTACCGCCGGCGCAAGCAGGATCGCCAGGAGAAGCATGCGCGTTCAGGATGCGGAAGTCGCGCTCATGATTCCCGCAGCTCCACGAGGTTCGCGGCCGAGATCGAGTCGAATTCGCGGTTTATGTGGAACACCACGATGCCCATCACGAAAACCCCCACGAACACGTCCAGCAACACGCCGATCTCCACGAGGAAAGGGACGCGGCTCAGCTGGGTCAGACCGAACAGGTAGACTCCGTTCTCCAGCATGACATAGCCGACGACCTGAGTGATCGCCTTGGCGCGCGTGACGAGCACGAGGAGTCCAACGATGACCGTCGCGAACGCGATGGGGACCAGCAGCTCCACGCGCGTCACGACCGGCAGGCGCTGCGCGAGCGCGAAGGCGCCGCCCACCGCGGCCGCCCCGAGAAACAGCGAGGCCATGTAGCCGATCGCCGGCTCGACTTCGCGCCGCACCGCCGCCTCGCGCATGGCCCAGCGCAGGAACCAGGGCAGCACGATGCCCTTGATCAGCACCGTGCCCGTGGCGATCACGATGGCGTGAACCGTGCGCGGGTCGTCGATTATCAGCGAGAGCGCACCGAGCAGCACGCCTTGAATGGCCATCGCGCGAATGCACCCGCTGAGGCGGGAGATTCCGAGCACTGCGAAATCCGTCAGCACGATCAGGAGCAGCAGCAGCTCGGCCAGCGTGTCCATGGCCGTCATCGAAGGAGGAGAATCAGCGCGAACGCGGACAGCGCGGATCCGCCCGCGATGTACAGCGGCACCTTCGGAAGCCGCAACCGCGCCATCATGGCCTCGACCACGCCAATGAAGACGCCGATCGTGAAGAGTCCCGCGAGCAGGACACCCAAACGCATCGCGTATGGTTGCCCGGTGGTCGGCACGGCGACGCCGACGAGCAGCGCTCCGAATATCGAGAGCTTCAAGGCGCTCGCATACAGGATCATCGCCAGATCCGGCCCGCTGTGATCGAGGACGATGACTTCATGAATCATCGTCAGCTCGAGGTGCGTGGTCGGATCGTCGACCGGAGCGCGGGAGCATTCGGCGAGGAGCAACACGAAGAGGCCGGCGATGACCAGGAGGATGGCGGGTGCCGACGTGGTCCACGTGGCGCCAATCTCGGCGGAGCCAAGCATGCCGCTCAAGGAGAGCTCGCGCGACGCGACACTCAGCGCCGCCAGCGCGATGAAAAGGCCGAACTCGACGAGCGCGGCGAACGTGACCTCGCGACTGGCGCCCATGCCCTCGAAGCTGGATCCGGTATCCAGGGCGCCGAGGACGAGGACGAATCGCCCGAGCGCGAGCACGTAGACGAACGCGAATACGTCGCCGGGGAAGCGCAGCAATGCCGCCGCGCCATCGAGCGGCAGCATGGACGCGGCCAATATCACGGACGCGAGCAGCCCGATGGGAGCGAAACGAAACATCCCCGTGGTGGTTCGCGAGTAGACGACGCCGCGCCGCACGAGCTTCCCGAGGTCTGCGTACAGCTGCCACACTGGCGGGCCCCGCCGTGCCGTGAGGAAGGAGCGCGTGCGACTGGCGACGCCGGGAATCAGGGGAGCGAACACCATCACGATCGCGAGCGCGGCCGCGCGTTGAACGAGCTCCGCGCCGATCACTTCGGCACCCCGCCGGCGCGCACGACGAGATAGGTGAGCAGCGCTACGACGGTGCCGATCACGTACACCAGGTAGCGGCTCAGCCGCCCCTGTTGCAGCGGGCGCAGTCGAAGCGCGAGGCGAACGATGACGTTCCACCACGGGCTCACCGCGCGATCGAGCACGAGATCGACGGGCTCCGAATGAAAGACGCTCGCTCCTTTGTGCACCCGAACGCCGCTCAGCCGGCCGAACAGATCGACGAGTGGCGCCGCGAAGGACGATGCCGTGTACTGCATGCGCGCCGTGACCGCCGCGTACCCGCAGCTCCACGTTTGCGAGAGCCGAACCGGAGCGTTTCTGCGCAAGCCGCGGGAGATAAACCAGATCGCCAGCGCGAGGAGCGAGAGGGTGATCGCCGCGATCGTAATCGCTGTCCCGCCCACCATCGTTGCCGTCGCGCGGGCTTCCACGCTCGGCAGCTGGATGCCCGCCACGAATGCGCCCGCCCCCAGCATCGCCGGGAGAACTACGAAGGGCAACAGGCCGATGAACGCGCACGCACCCGCAAGCGCCAGCGGTGCGATCTCCAGCGTACCAAGCTGCGGGGATTTCGTGAGCTCGCGTGGCGCGCGCGGCGTTCCGAGGAACACCACCCCACCGACCTTAGCGAAGCACGCGAGCGCGAGACCGCCCGCCAGGGCAAGCCCGGGCATCACGAGAATCGCGAGACGCAGCGCGTCGTTCGCGTGTCCGGCGCGGAACAGGGCCTGAAACACGAGCCACTCGCTGACGAAGCCGTTCAGCGGAGGGACGCCGATGATGGCGATGGAGCCGACCAAGAACCCCAACCAGGTGAGAGGCACCGCGCGCGCCAGACCGCCGAGCTGCTCGAGGTTCCGCGTGCCCGTGATTCGATACACGGTGCCGGCTCCAAGGAAGAGGAGGCTCTTGAAGAGCGCGTGATTCAGCGTGTGCAACAGTGCCGCGGCATAGCCGAGCGTCGCGACCAGCGGATGCCCGTACGCCGCGCCCAGCGCGCCGGCACCCAATCCCATCAGAATGATGCCGATGTTCTCGACGCTGTGATACGCGAGCAGCCGCTTGATGTCGTGCTGGGCGAGTGCCCACAGGACGCCGAGCACGGCGGACCCCAGACCGATGGCAAGGACGCACCATCCCCACCACGCGGGCGCACCGCCGAGGAGCGTGATCACGCGCAGCAGGCCGTAGATCCCGATCTTGATGACCACCCCGGACAACAGCGCGGACACATGGGACGGTGCCGCGGCGTGCGCCGGCGGTAGCCAGAAGTGCAGTGGGAACAACCCGGCCTTGATGCCGAACGCGACGAGCGAAAGCCCGAGCACGGCGTTGCGATAGTCCGCCCCATCCGGGCTCGTGGCGGCGGTGGCGAGCGCGCGAAACGACCAGTCGTTCCCGGTCCGTGCCAGGAGCGCGAACAGGGCAAACAAGGCGAGCGTCCCCACGTGCGTCGCCACGATGTAGATCAGTCCCGCCCGGCGCGCCTCGGCAACTCGATACTCCGTGAGGATCAGCAGGAGCGACCCGATCGCCATGAGCTCCCATGCAGCCATGAACGGCACCACGGCCTGCGCCGATAAGACCAGGGCCAATGCGGCGAGCTCCAGTGCGAAGACCGCATGACAGGGCCATGCCGCCGTCCGACCCAGTGCCATGTAGCCTGTGCCGTAGACGGCCGCCACGCTGCCGACGCTGAACAGTGCCACCAGGAATACCGCCGAGAGGGGATCGATGCCGAAGACCCAATCGCCGCCGGGCAGGTTGTAGTGGAACGCGACGTGGACGGCGTGACCGGAAGCCAGCACGCCAATGGCCGGGACGATTGCCATCGCGCACCCGGCGACTACGAGGGACGCAAAGACGAGGGCGGTGCGCCGATGCTCGCGCAGCACGACTGCGGCCACGGCGGCACTCACCAGCAGGGCCAGTCCGGCGAACAGAGCGATCATTCCGCGGACTGCCGGCGCTGCGCCTGGAACGACCCCGTGTTCCGTGTCGTTTCGATGAGATCGAGGCGATCGAGGATGTCGTTCGCGTCCGCTGGTACGCGGAGCAGCGCACGCAGCGGCTCGTCGCGGAGAACGAAGCCGAGTCGCGCCAGGATTCGCAGGTGCATCGGCACGGTGGGGCTCACCACCATGAACAGGGCGTGCACGGGCTTGCCATCCACGGCACCGAACTCCACCGGATGGCGCAGGAGGCCAAGCGCCACAAAGGGTCGCACGACGTGGAGCACGATGGGATTTCGCACGTGGGGGATGGCGATGCCGTCGCCAATGCCGGTGGAGCCGAGTGCTTCGCGCGCCTCGAGCACCTCCAGCAGGAACTGACGGTCCTGCTCCGGCGGAAGCGGAAGGCGCTCCACGAACTCGGCCAGGATCCTGTGCTTCGTCGTGCCGGCGACGTCGTGAAAGATCCCGCCGTCTCGCAGCAGGGCGGAGAGCGCCGGCACTTCGTCATCCGCTCGCCGGGCATCCTCGAGGAGCGCTCGGGATACGGGTACGCCTGCTTCCACCGCCCACTCCCAGAGCTCGATGGGATTGAAGTACAGCTGCTCGTCGACGGAGTGCGCCGGCAACCCGCGCTGACCGATCCAGCGTCGGACGGTCATGTCATTGACTCCGAGGTAACCCGCGGCCTGACGGAGATTGAGCTGCACCGATCGCCCGGAAGAGGACTGTGCGAGTGGAATGGAGGCTTTATATATTGAACCAGCGTTCAACGTCAAGATGCGATCATTGAATGCCCCATCGCGGCGGCCTCTCCGCGCTCGGTGATCGTTCGCCGGTTCCCCACTCCTGATGCTCGTTCCGAAGCTCTTCGCGACAATACGGTCGTATTCCCGCGCCCAGTTCGCGAGCGACCTGACTGCCGGAGTCATCGTAGGGATCGTGGCGCTGCCACTCGCGATCGCGTTCGCGATTGCCAGTGGCGTTACACCGGATCGCGGGCTCTGGACAGCCGTTGTCGCCGGCCTGCTGATCTCGGCCCTCGGCGGTTCGCGCGTCCAGATCGGCGGTCCCACCGGGGCGTTCGTGGTGATCGTGTACGGCATCATCCAGCGCTACGGATACGACGGCCTGGCGGTGGCCACCGCCATCGCGGGCGTCTTCCTGGTGGTCATCGGCGCCGTGCGACTGGGAGCCGTGATCAAGTTCGTGCCACATCCTGTCGTGGTGGGCTTTACCAGCGGCATCG
>DASTVV010000199.1:0-4950 GCA_035758925.1 Gemmatimonadaceae bacterium | reverse complement strand
CGACGTGGCGTTCACGAGAAGCTCCGGCGCGCCGCTGCCATCCGTCGACAGTCGAAACAGGCTGCGCGGGGTCGTGCGATCGGAACTGAAGACGAAGAAGCGCCCGTCCTGGCGCACCACGGGACGATGATTGGCGCCCTCGTGGGTGAGCTGAGTGAGCGCGCCGCTCGTCAGGTCCAGATGCCAGAGGTTGTGCGGCGTGGCCTCGATCTCGACAATCGCGCTGCGCTCGTCCGGCATCAGAGCCGGATGAATGTACGGCCGCGCCGGGATCGGCAGCGTGGTTTTCACGCCACTCCGATCAATCCACACCAGCGTTCGGGTGGACGGACCGGACGCGACCCAGGCCAGCGTGCCGTCCCTCGCGAGATCGAAGGAGCCGGCGAGCTGCTGTGGCTTGATATGGATGGACGCGGCGACGAGAAACCGCGTGCTGGAGACGCGAAGACGATCGGCATCGAACGACACGCCGAGCAGATCCGTTTGACGGGCGTACAAGAGATGACCGGTGGGCGAGTACCGCGCATCTGCCGCGCCTTTCAACAGCGTCCGCCGCTCACCTGTGGAAACGGACACGACGCAGATTGCGGCATCCTCCATGGTGCCGCTTCGGCTGATCGCCGTGAAGAGGACGGCTTTTCCGTCCGGCAGGACGTGCGGTGAGACATGGCGGAATTCATCGGCCTGCAACGTCGTGAGTGTCTGGGCTTCGCCGCCAGCGGCAGGGACGCGCGCGAGCCCGGATCCCGTCGCGAACACGATCCAGTCGTCTCGGGACCAGCTGATGCCAAACAGGTATGGGACAGCAGAGACCTCGATGGGCGGACCTCCGGGAATCGCCACCTTCATCAATCGATTCGATCGATAGAATGCGACCCACTTGCCGTCCGGCGAGACTGTCGGGAGCAGCGCGCGTTCGGTCCCGCCGAGCGCGCGCGAGACGCCATCGGCCATCGTGTACAGATGGATCCGCCACCCATCCTCGGGCGTTGCGGCGAGATAGACGATGGCGCTGCCGTCGGGAACGAGGGAAAACCCTCGACCCTCGGGCACGACATATCGGAGGTTCGGAAGCCGTACAGCGAACTGCTTCGGGGTGATCAGCGGAGCCGGCACCGAGCGGCTCTGGAACAGGATCGCCGAGGCAGCGGCGAGCGCAAGCACCGCTGACAGGCTCCAGGCGACTCGTTCGCGCAGACGGCTCCTGTCCAAACGTCGTGCGGCATCAGCTGAACCGCGCGCCTCCAGCGAATCAACCGATGCCAATGACAACTGTGTCGCGGCCTCTTCGATCTCGAGCCGCGCATCTCCGATGTCCCGCAGCCGCCGCGCGTGATCTTTCTCGAGACACCGGCGCAGCAGGCGTCGGACCGTCTCAGGTGTCGTCTCCGGCAATCTGGCCCATGGCGGCTCGTGTTCGAGAACAGCCGCAAGCGTGTCGCTTACGGTTTTGCCTTCCAGGGGCACCCGTCCCGTCAGCATCTCGAAGAGCACGCACCCGAACGCCCAGATGTCAGTCCGTTTGTCGACTGATTCCCCGCGGGCCTGCTCAGGACTCATATAGGCCGGAGTGCCCAGAATGCGCCCCTGCACCGTGCCGCCAATCGAGTCAGTCCGCCTCGTCCCCTGGTCCTCGTTCCCTTCGGCGGCGATGAGTTTGGCCAGCCCGAAGTCGAGCACCTTGGCGCGGGGATCGCCGGAGACGGTCTTCGATCCAGCTGTCCACCCCTGCGCCACGACGTTCGCCGGCTTCAAGTCCCGATGGACGATGTTCTTCTGATGCGCGGCCTCGAGGGCGTCAGCCACGTCTCGAGCGACGGCCAGCGCCTGGGCCAGCGGCAGCGGACCGCGCTCCAGGCAGTCGGCCAGTGTAGGGCCTTCGACCAGTTCCAGCACCAGTGCGGTCAGGCCGTCGGCGTCTTCCAGTCCGTAGATCGCGCCTATGTGCGGATGATTCAGCGTCGCGAGCGCGCGGGCTTCACGTGCGAAGCGGGCGCGGCGTTCGGGATCCGCGGTGAAGTGCGCCGGAAGGATCTTGAGCGCCACGTCACGTCCCAGTTTCGTGTCACGCGCGCGATAGACTTCGCCCATCCCGCCCGCTCCGAGCGGCGCGACAAGCTCGTAGCAGCCAGCGCGACGGCCGATCAGACTGGCCGGCCCACGCGCGAGGACATCCACGGCTGGCAATTCGAGGAATTGCGATGACGGGGATTCGACGGCAAGCAGGGACTCCACTTCCTGGCGAAGTGCCTCGTCGCCGTCGCAGGCAGTGTTCAGGAATGCGCGCCGCTCCTCTGTCGCGAGCTGGAGCGCACGGTGATAGAGATCGGAGATCCGATTAGCCCGGTCCGGCTCCACTGTCAGTTGATCTCCTGAATCTCTTGTTCGATTCCCCATGAAGTGTGCACAGCGCAGCGCCCCCTTCGACAGAGCGCGCGGCACTTTCCGGCGCTCACCGCATCAGCCAGATCCCGCCGGTCCGCGACTGGAGGGGCACGACGATGCGGGACGATAGGCAACATTAGGCCGGTGTTGCGGTTAGCATAACGCTCCTTCACGGACTCTGCTCAACCCCTTCCCCGTTCGACAGCGCGGATGAGACCGTCGTCGGCTTCGATTTGGGCAGGCTGGCAGAAGATGGCAAGGGAAAGGATCGGTGAGGAAGCACGGCAGCGCCCCGAGCCGACACCCCTCCCGGCGGGACACCATGCCCTCACCAGGCGGCGTCGAATTCGGGGACATCCTGCGCCTGATAGTCGATCGGGCCAACGGCGCAGGGTGGTGGCCGGGCAGGGCGCGGCTCGGGGACATCGGTGGGGAGCCCGAGGTGTCGCAAGATTCGCTGGATCACCGACGCCTGGTCAGTCAGCGCCACGAGGCGCAGTCGCCCACCGCAGCGCGGACAGGCCACGACGTCGACGCCAAACGTCCGGCGCATCAGCTCGGCCCACTGATACGCGCCAGCCCGGGGCTTTGCGCAGCTCGCGTTCCCGTCTTCCGGGGCTGCCGCCTCCCGAACATCGACTCCGTCTGCGGTCCCCGGAACGATCGCCCCGCGCCACAGGGCACGCGGCGCGAGCACACCGTAGTACAGCACCAGGTTGACCCGGGGCCGTGGCGTCAACACGGCCAGCCGTTCCAGCAGCTCCAGCGGATCGAAGCGCAGATGCGTCGTGCCATCCGCCCAGCGGTGCCGCAGCGTCAGCCAGATCTCGCCGTCACGGGTCCGGTGTAGCCGCTCCTGGGCCAGAGGCGGGCGCAACGCGTAGCGGCACACTTGCTCCAACCGACCGCGGTGGCCAGCTCGAACGACGAGTCCGGCGTGCAGATCGAACCCGTCGACGCGCGCATGACAGGGCCCCAGCGTGGTCGGCGCGACGTCTTCCGGCGGGTCGCCGCACCGGCGGATGCGCCCACCCGCTCGCGGCCCCATGGCCACGCGCCCGTCGACCGATGCGGCCGCCACCGCCGCCAGGACCGGCGCCTCCTCCGACCACGGGTCCGAGATCTCCCCGTCATCGGCACGGCCAGAGAGCCCGCGGCGCTCGCGCAGCCGCGTGATGCGCCGCGCGATGAGCGCCACCACCTGCCCGACCTCCTCGCGCGTCAGCCGCGGAACCGCGTGAAACCGGACGGCGCCATCATCGTTCGTGAACACGCCGTCCAGCACCAGCGCGTGCAGATGGATGTTGAGATTGAGCGCCCCACCGAAGCGCTGGACGACCAGGACGGCGCCACTGCGCCCATCGGCGACGCCCTCGTGGCGCGCGCGGCGGTGGAGGAACCCGAGCACGGCGCGGATGGCCACGCCGCTGACCGCGCGGCACAGGTCATGATCCCCCGCCAGCAGGTACCGCAGCCGATGCGGCAGGCTAAGCACCCACTGACGGACTGGCACGTCGGGAAAGACGTGGTCGATGAGATGTGCCGCGCGTTCCGCCATGCGGCGGCCGCCGCACCGCGGACAGAACCCGCGGCCCTTACACGCGAAGGCGACGAGTCGATCGAACCCGCAGGCCGCGCACCGAAAGCGGGCGAAGCCGCCGGCCAGACAGCCGCACCGGAGGAAGTCGCGAAACTCCTGTTCCACAAAGCGCGGGAGGCCTTCGCCGTCACGCAGCGACGCGGCCTGGGCACGGAAGGTCTCGAAATGGTCTCGGACGATCCCCTACAGGACGGTGGACGTGGGATCGCCCGGTGCGTACGTGGTCGATGGCTGCGCCACGCGTCGCCGAGTGGCGCGCGCCATGCCACCGCGCGGAACCGTGAATCCGGCCTGAATGTGTCATGCGCGTCAGACAGGTCGCTGCGGGTGACAACTGCCGTTGCCCCGTCTTCCGATCGGTCCGAGCGGAAACGCCATCGACGGCTCGTGTTTCGGAGTCGCTGCGCGATCCGCCGCATCGGTGCATCTCGCAACCGCGGTTACTCGTATCTCGCGGCGACGGCGTTCGACGTGCCGTAAGACCGTCGGGGCAGGGCGAACCACTGCAACGACGCGGGGGCCTGCACAGACTGGCCGTCGGTAAGAGCCGACGTGACACACGGCGCGGAAGCGGTGTCAAGGGCGGCGGAGCCGCCGAAGGGGACCCTTGACACGGCTGAGCACCGTGGTCTCATGCAGAACCGACGGCCATCGTGCGACCGGTCGATTCGCTCCGAGCAATCTCTTGTGGCGCGCTCTGCCGCGACACGTGCTCGGTTGTTCGTTCCAACGCCGACCGATGAGAGACATCGCGGCCGAGAGCACGTGCGAGCTTGGCTTTGTCGTCGGTGTAGATCCGGGCATCGCACTGCCCGCGTGACACCGCGACGTACGCCAACCGTTGGTTGACCAGCTTCTCGTTCGCACGGTCCGTGTCGACGTGCACCAGGACGCGCCCTGCGGTCTGCCCCTGGCTGCTGTGGCTCGTGATCGCGTACCCGTAGTCCAGATGGCGCCGTTCGCTC
>DASTVV010000196.1:0-12118 GCA_035758925.1 Gemmatimonadaceae bacterium | reverse complement strand
TGTCGAGCGCGGCGTAGCTCTGCTCCATTCCTCCGGCCATACCGGAGTTCAGCATGCCGTCCCGCTCCTCGGTCGTGTGGAAGAGGGAGATGTTCACGAGCTTCGTACGGCCGTCGCCAAGATCCTCGAGGGTCGCAGTCTCCACGATGACGTGACCGGGCATTCCGTCCCACTCGAAGGTCTGAACGACGCGCTCGGGTGGCGTCACCTCGCGATAGCGACCCTCGAATCCGTTGACGCCTTCAGGTCCGTGCTCGACGAAGCGCCAATGGCCGCCGCGCACCGGTTCCATTCGCTCGATGACGAGCTTGTTGCCGCGGCCCCACCATTGGGCGACGAGTTTCGGGTCGGTCATCGCCTGCCAGACTCGGTCGCGCGGCGCATCGAAGATGCGCTCCGTGCGGATTTCGCGGTCGGATGGGGTCGTGAGCTTCAACGGAGCGGGCTTTGTGGCTGCGGTCATGACGGTGTCTCCTTCGTGCGCTCGAGGAGTTCCCCGAGACGGTCGAGGCGGTCATCCAGCATCCGCCGGTAGGTATCGATCCACGCCGATTCGTCCTCGAGCCGACGCGGGCCCAGCATGCAGCTGCGAACGCGGCCTTCCTTTTTCGTCGTTACCAGGCCGGCTTCTTCGAGGATACCCACGTGCTTCTTCATGCCCGTCAGGGTCATGTCGAAGGCCGTTGCCAGGTCGGTGATCGACGCAGGACTGCGGCCAAGTCGCTCAAGGATTCCGCGACGGGTCCCGTCAGAAATGGCACTGAAGGCGCTGTCGAGTCGGGCCAAATACTGAACCATATGGTTCAGTATAAGATTGGCACGAATGCCTGTCAAGCGCGAAAAGGAAAAGCGCCGCGGGCGTCGAGTCCGCGGCGCTTCATGTTCATCCTCGAACGGCGTGCCTAGTGGTCCATGTTCTTGACCTTCACTCCCATCTTGAAGGCGTCCTGGTCCAAGTCATAGATGTCCGAGGGAAGCTCCTCGCCGCCGCCGGGCCCCCAACCCTTCTTGCCTGCGCGTCCTTCGGGCAGTGTGATGACTACCTGGCCGACGTTGTTCGAGTAGTTGCTCTCCTCGAGCATGTGGCAGAAGCCGGCCGGGTCCTTGAAGGGGCAGGGCTCGCCGTTCTGCGCAGTGAATGGCGGATTGACGTGGATACGGATCAGGTATCTGCCGCCAGGAAGGTCGTCTACGACGAAGAACTGGCCGGCGAGAGCCTTGTTGTACTGATCGGCGTAGCCGACTGAGATGCCCTGGTTGCCCGGGAGGGCCGGCAGCCCGAGCTCGGGTATGGCTGGGCGTCCGCAGGCGCGATAGACCCACGCCTTTGGTGGCGCATTGTCGTTCCTGTAGGGCGTGATGTCGATCATGCAGAAGCCGCGCTTCGCGGCGACGATGCCCTGGCCGAGCGTGCCGTCCGCGTTGACGGGGATGAGCTCGTACGTCGCGTAGTGACGGAAGTGATAGTGACGGTGGCAGGTCGCGAATTCGAACAGGCCGTCCCCGTCGGCTGGATTGCCGTCACCGTTGGGATCGAAGTGCTGGTTCGGGTCGCCCACGAAGACGTCCCTGGTGCCGATGTTGGGCGTGTTGACGCTGAAGCGCAGGGTTCGGTGATCGCCCGGCACGACCTCACCCTCTTCCGCGGTGCAGCCCTCCGGAACGGTCTCGTTGTATACGACCCAGGATGATCCCAGCGTCGGGGCGTCGACGATGAGGTCAGGCATTCCTTCGTGGTCTGGGTCGTGGGCGGACACCGGGCTGCCGGTCCATCGCGTCACGCTGGTCGTCGCGTCTGGGGCGGCGCACGCGACAAACGCGGCGATCACGGCGGCCGCCGCGGCCTTGCGGGACATCCTCATTGTTTGCCTCGGGGTGGGGTGGGCGGTTGGATGCGCGGCACCGCGCGTCAATTTCGGGCCACGAATATCCCACGGCGCACCGCAAGAGCCAAGCCCCGTGATATTGCGCGATCCGGCGAGTTTGCGCCCGACTGGTGCGCTCTTTCGAGCCCCACCCACGATCAGACGATGCAACCGCGAGGCGAGTGTGGCGTCCGTGTCGTGGCGTCGATGCATCACCTCGCCGCTCCCGCGGCAGTCGATGCGCGAATGCAGCAACTCGGAGGCGGAGGAGTCGATTCGTCTCGCATCACGCACGATGCAAACGCATTAGTGATTCTTGACACAGAATAATTGCGATGTAAGAGTAGTCGCCCCGATTCTCTCGTTGCTTCACCGGTCAGGAGGATGGTATGCGGATGCACGCGGCGGCAGGTCTCGTAGTTCTGGCAGTCGTGATTTCGAGTTGTGCGAGCGAACAGCCCAGCGCGCCACTCACGCGCGTATCGTCCTCGGCGTTCGCCAGGGGTGGTGCGGGCGGCGGTGGGTCCGACCCGTGCTCGGACCCGAAGAAAGAAGAGTGCATCCTGACCGGTCGCTTCACCGGCGGCGGTGGTCAGATAGTCGCGATCGGCGACGTCTACGTCACGCGCGGCTTCACGCTGCACTGTGACGTGCTGCTCTCGAACAACCTCGAGATCAATTGGCCCGGTAACAAGTGGCACACGGACAAGCCCTTCACCGTCGTGACGTGCCTCGACGATCCGGGTTATGCGCCCGAGCCGCCGGACGCTCCGGTCGACACCTACATTGGCGATGGGTTAGGCACATTGAACGGCGTGCCGGGATATCGGGCCGTCATCAGATTCGAGGATCACGGCGAGCGGCCCAGCAGCGAACCGGATCGCGCGTCCATCCAAGTCATCGCTCCGGATAACACCGTCGTGCTGAATGTGCCGCTCCAGGACCTGACAAACGGGAACATCCAGGCGCACTTCGACCAGCCGCACAAGTAGAACGCCGGCAGCAGGGTTGTTGTCTTGCAGAGATGTCCTCCGGTTCAAACCGGGGGACATCTCTGTGCGTTGGTCACGGTACGGAGTCGTACTGCTGCTCGCGATCGGCGCGTGTGTGTCCGCGCCAGCCAGCAGATCTCGGCCAATCGTTGCGATCGATCCAGGACATCCCTCCGAGACGAGCAGCGGCGCTGAAGTTCAGAACGGGATCACCGAGGTCCACATCGCGTGGGAGGTCGCCCAGCGAGTGCAGGCGCTCCTTCGCGATCGCGGCTACGACGTCGTCCTGACGAAATCGAGTGAACGGCAGCTCGTGACCAACCGTGAGCGCGCCGAGATCGGCAATCGTTCCAACGCTGCGCTGACGGTGCGGCTGCACTGCGACGCGAGCAGCGACAGCGGGTTCGCACTGTACCATCCGGATCGGCAGGGCACGGTAGAGGGGCGCACCGGACCGGCGCCGGACATCATGCGCCTCAGTCGAATCGCGGCAGAATCCCTTCACGCCGGGATGGCGCCGATCCTCACGGGCCATCTCAAGGACGGCGGCGTTCGCGGCGACTCGAAAACTCTCGTGGGCTCGCGGCAGGGTGCGCTCACCGGCTCGATCTTCTCGGACGTGCCCGTCGTGCTCATCGAGATGGTAACGCTGAGTAATCGCCACGACGCGGACTTCATCAAGAGCGATGAAGGCCAGGCCCTCATGGCGCGCGCGATCGTGCAGGGCATCGAGCGCGCGTTGCCGCGCTAGCCGCCGAACCTCGCGCGAATCCGGACGGTTCGCTCGAGATCGTCCCGCGCCTGGAGCACCTTCTGCCGCAGGTCTCTCGGCAGATCCGGATGCTCCGCGAGATACTGGTCGACGATCGCCAGCGCCTGCGGCGTCCGCTGTCCGCCGATGAACGCGTTCAGCCACGCGCCGAGGAAGAAGATCCGGCGGTTCTTCTGGATCCACGGAAGAGTGTCGAGCGCGGGACGGAGGAAGGGAAGCGTGAGCGCGTCCTGATCCGCGGCGTTGAAGGCGCCGAGGCTGGCGGTGACCCACTCCTCATTGAGCGTCGAATCCGCGAAATACCTGTCGAAGTATGCTCGCTTGGTCTCGGCGCGAGGGAAGGCAGCGGCGGCCATGAATGCGCGCCGCTTGCCCCCAGTCGTCGTGTCGCGCCTGGTCTCGGTCGTCAGCCGTGCTTCCGCGCTGGGGAAGCCGCGCGCGATGAGCGCGGTCACGATGGACCAGCGCGTCGGCTGACGGAGGGGCATGCCAGCGGCTGATGTACTATCGAGCCACGCGTTGAGCCGTGCCAGCGCGAAGCGCGAGCGGCTGACAGAGACAAAACTGTCGAAGAAGTTCTTGCGCAGGCCGTACGAACGCGCGGAATCCCTTGCGCCTGCAAGGAAGTGTTCTTCGATCTGGCGACTCGCTTCGAGGCGGGGCGTGTTCCCTTCGTGATCGGCCCCCATATCCGGCATGTAGCTGTCCACCACTCGAACGACCCGTCCCATCAATCGCGAAGCAATCTGCTCGTCACGTTCGATGGCGAGCATGTTGACCGCCTGTTGGGCGTACAGCACGGGCATCAGTCGCGCATCTCGCACGAGGTCCCAGAGTGATCCCCAGATCATCGCGCGCAGGAAGCGATCGGGAACGGGGACGGCATTCCGCAGCAGCCATTCGGTGCTGAGGGTGTCCAGCATGAACAGGCCGTAGCCGTAGTCGCCGGCGTTGGGATAGACGAAGTTGGGCCGGGGAAGTCCCACGGCGCCCGCGACCACGGTCGTCTCCGCGGCGAGCTCCACGGGGAGCATCACGGGCTGGGCCCCGCCGTATTGAGCCCGGACGTCCACTTTCATCGGCCAGACACCCTTGCCGGACAACGGTTGCGCGGGGTGCTGGATAAGGGCCAGGCGCCGGATCCTCCCGTTGTCGCCGATCGTGAGCTGTTGCTCGACGATGGGCATGCCGGGCCTCACGAAGTACGACTGTCCCCAACTTCCGAGATCTCGCCCCGCCGCCTTCCCGACAGACGCAAGAAGCTCCTGCCAGGTGCCATTGCCGTAGGCGTGCGTCACGAGGAAGTCGTGCACCCCCTTTCGGAAGGCGGTCTCACCCACGAGGTGGTTCAGTTGCTTGAGGACACCGGGTGCCTTGTTGTAGACGATCGCGCCGTAGTTGCTCTTGGCCTGGTCCAGGTTTGCCAGCTCCTGCCAGACGGACGTCGTGCCGGCTGAGGCGTCGACGTCGTACGCGGCGGGCTTGTTCCGGAGATAGAACGACATCCATGCCGTCGAGTCGCCGGTGGCGGCCTGCATCTTAGCCGCCATGTAGGTCGCGAAGCCTTCCTTGAGCCACAAATCGTCGAACCACTTCATCGTGGCGTAGTCGCCGAACCACTGGTGCGCGATCTCGTGATTCACCGTCGCCTGGCGGCCGAGTCGCTGGTTCAGCGTCGGCGGTTCGCGATAGATGAAGGATTCCTCATTGTAGAAAATCGCGCCGGGATGCTCCATGCCGCCGAAGGGAAACGCGGGTGCGAGCAGGAAGTCGAGCTTCTCGAACGGGTAGGGCACGCCGAAGTACTGCGCGAGCCAGGTCTTCGCCGCGCGATTGAGGGCGATCAGCGTGTCTCGTTCCACCTCGCGCGCCCGCGACGCGCGCACCCACAGCGTGATGTCGCCTTTCGCGTCGCGCAGCTGTGTGTACGGTCCCGCGGCGAAGGCGAACAAGTAGGTCGAAATGGGCTTCGTTGGTGTAAAGCGATATCGGACCGAATGGTCTGGGGGGCGGGGTGTGAGGTTGGAGGGCGACCCCACATCTCCCACCACCGATCCCGGCCCATTCGAAAGGGCGCTCCAGCCTGACGGCACCGCGATGTCGACGGCGAAAACTGCTTTCAGGTCCGGCTGATCGAAGCACGGAAACAGCAGGTTGGCGTCCGACGGAACCAGCAGTGTGTACAGGTAGTCGCGCTTGTCGGTGTCGTCCGTGAAGCGGATGACGCTCGCGCCGGACGGCGCGATGGGCGACAGAAAGTCCAAAGCGACCACATTGACCCCGTCAGCAAGTCGCGCGGCGGGAATGCGAAGATGGGCGCCGTTGTAGCTCACCGCATTCGTTCCGGCGCCGTCAGTCGCGACCTTGGCCGCCACCCCATTGACCTTCACGGAGGAAAGGGAATAGCCGCGAAAATCCAGGATGACGTCGCCGCCGTTCACGCGGGTGAAGGAGACCCGGACGCTGCCGACCACGGTGTCTCGTCGTGTGACGTCGAGGTCGAGGTCGTACCGGACGGCGCGAATGTGCGCGGCGCGATACAGTGCCAGGTCGTGCGATATGCCAGCCACCATCAGCGAGTCGCCGACCCCCAGGGCCAGCGCGGCGAGCAACGACGCGAGACCGATCATGACTCAACGTACCGCGGAAGCGTTCCCCGTTGAACAGACGCCTCGGAGCCGCGCCCACTCAGCCGAGTCGAGCAGCGGACGGGATTCAGGGTGCGCGCGGCTGGCGAGCGCTTCCAGCTCGGCCACGCGATCCGCCGTTCGCGGATGACTCGAGAGATAGCGCACCAACTGCGGCGTGTTGGCGCCCTTGCTCTGAAGGGTCCGCATGAAGGTCACCATTCCCGACGGATCGACGTTGGCTGCTTCGAGCAGCCGCAGCCCTTCGCGATCCGCCTCCGATTCGTCATCCCGGCGGTATCGCAACGCGCCAAGTGTGCCGACGACTCGAGCAGCCGGCTCGACGCCGCTGTTTCCGGACAGCGTCGAAAGGGCGATGCGAAGCGGCACCTCGCGGAGCATCGCTCGCGTAGAGTGCCGCCGCGCGACGTGCTGGATCTCGTGAGCCAGGACGCCCGCGAGCTCTTCGGGGGTGTTCGCCGCGGCCAGGAGGCCACTGTTTACGACGATGAAGCCGCCTGGAGCCGCGAACGCGTTCACCGTCGGATCGCGCACCACCGCGACGCGAAAGTCGTACGGCAGCGTCGGTCCCGCCGAGACCAGGCGGTCGAGAACCGCGCGCAGCTCCGCGATGGACCTGGAATCGCCACACAGGCTGTCGGCGGGCGCCATCCGCGCGAGGACGCTCTGTCCCATGGCGCGCTCCCATTCGGTCGGGACACGCGGCGCGATCCAGTCCGCCGCGATCGGTGCTCCCCAGGCATACAGCGCGGCGGCGGCAACCAGAAGGCCGATACCCAGCGCAACAAAACGAGTCGTGGACCGGGGGCCACGGAGCGTGCCGTTCGCGTTGGGAATGCTGCGTCGAATGGCCTCCGCCAAACCCGGCTGGTCAACGAGCAGCGCTTCTCCGGGGTCCGCGCCGAACTCGAGACGCAGCCGCTCGCCGGGAAACCGGCCCTGCGTCTGCCGCACGCCGTCGTACGACCAGAGCGTTGTGTGGCCGTCCGGTCGTCTCAGCGCCAGGCCGGCAACGGTCAGCGTGACGGTGACCTGCTCACGCTGCGCCGTTCGACCGTCGTAATAGACGCCGCTCCACTCGCCCTCTCGAGCCCATCCGCGTGTGGTCACGCGAGGCGCCTACATGCCGATTCCAACGTCGATGTCGAAACTGTCCGCGAGTCCTTCCGCGGTGGCGTCCGCGGCCTGTGCGCGCTGCTGGATCGTGGCCCACTCGACGGTGCCATGCAGGCTGAGTCGCTCGGTCCAGAACTGGTGTGCGCGCGTCATCGCCCATGGGGCCCCGATACCGAGGGTAAGGAACACGAGCAACACGTTCGTGAGTGACAGCGAGAGCAGATCTCCGCCGGTAACGGTCGACTGGAACCGCGCGCCGCGCATCGCGGTGTGCGACCAGAAGTAGCGGTGCTGAAACGCCACGTACCAGATCCAGGAGAAGCCCAGCGTCGGAATCGTGAGGAGCAGCGCCTTGACCCACTCGCCGAACAACGCGCGGCCCTCGCCGTCATAGAGGAACGGTTCGGAGCCGAAGCGCGCGTTCGTCACGAGGAACGCCCGCCGCTGGTTCTGAAATTCCGGCGAGTAAAACCCCAGCGTCACGATCGACAAGAGTGTTCCGCGAAGCATCATCGGGACGAAGTCTTCAGCCTTGCCGTGGAACGAGAACCGGATGCCACGCCACGAGCTGCGGCTCATGCGATACCGTCGCGCTCCATTGATCGCCACGAGGCTCAGCATGAAGATGGCGACATACAAAGCGATCACGACGATGACCTGGGCGACCTGTGACCGACCCGGTGCAAGGACTGCGCTGAGCACTCCAAAACCCATTGCAAGCACGAACATGATGCCGAGGGCCTTCAGGTATCCCCGCAGGAGCTCGCCGCCCGTGCCGTGATACGTGAAGCGATCGCCGTCTGCCTCGGTGTGACTGTAGTGAAACTGCCGGACGCTGTTCCGCGCCCAGAACGAATAGATGCCCAGCGTGATGATCGTCAGCAGGGCATTGCCAAGCATCAGGCCGAAGAGCGAGCCGCCGGTTCCGTGATAGCGAAACTTCGCCGTACTGGCGTCCACGTTGCCTCCCCGATTTGGGACGGAAAAGAGCCGGCCCAATATGACCACGCGAAGTGCGCACGGGAATGTGCGACTTGGCGGCGAGCTTCCCCTGTGCCATGCGTCACGGCGCGTTCTCGAAACCGATAGTCAGGCAACGCCGTACGTCCGGGAAGCCCAATCGCCGAGTTACCGCCATGTCGATTCGCCACGCCTGGAGATCGCTCCGACGCACGCCGGTTTTCACGATCGCCGCGGGGACGACGCTCGTCATCGGGCTGGGCGCCGCGATCGCGATCTTCGCGGTCGTGAACGGTGTGCTGCTCCGTCCGCTTCCATACGGTAATGCGGACCGCCTGGTCGGTGCCTGGCATGACCTGCCTCCGCTCGGGCTCATGCACAACCAGCAGACGAACCACACTTTCTTCACTTATCGCCGGCTGGCGCGCACCATCGAAGGCATTGGGGTCTACCAGGACGGTGCAGTCAACGTGTCGGAACCTGGTGGCGCTGGCGAGCCCCAACGACTGACGTCGGCATGGGTGTCCGCCGAGGTCATTCCGGTCCTGCAGGTCCCGCCGCTGCTGGGCCGCGTCTTTTTGCCCGAGGAAGACCTGCCCAACGGCCCGTATGTGGTGATCATTAGCGAGGCACAATGGCGCAACCGGTTCGGCGCCGACCCCAAGATCATCGGCCGAACGCTCGACGTTGGCGGCCGTTCGCGCCAGATCATCGGCGTCATGCCCCAGCGATTCCGTTTTCCCGACGCTGCGACCCAGCTCTGGCTCCCGTTGCAGCTCGACCCGAACGGACCAGGCGAGGGCTTCAGCCTCAATTCCGTCGCGCGTCTCAAATCCGGCGTGTCGGTCGCCGACGCTCAGCGTGACTTTGCAGCCGTTTTGCCACGCATGGTCGAGCTGTATCCGCAATTCGTGAAGGGTGTGTCCCAACAGATGCTCATGGATCAGGCCAAGCCGCGGCCGGTGCTCGTGCCGATGCGTGACGACGTCACCGGCGGCATCGCGCGCACGCTCTGGATCGTGGCAGCTGCCGCTGGACTCGTGCTGCTCGTGGCCTGCGCCAACGTCACCAACCTGATTCTCGTTCGCGCCGACGGTCGTCAGCGCGAGCTTGCGGTTCGCGAAGCGCTCGGGGCCGGGCGTGCTCGCGTGATGGCGCACTTTTTCTCCGAGTCCGTTCTGTTGACGTCGATCGCCGGTGCAGTGGGGTTTGGCGTTGCGGCGTTGGCGGTTCGCGCGCTCAAGGCGATGGGTCCGGCGGAGATCCCGCGACTGGCGGAGGTGAGCATCGACTGGGTGGTGGTTTTGTTCGCGATCGTTGCCGTTGCCGTCGTCGCGGCAGTGTGCTCCGCGATCCCGGCGCTCCGCATCGGTCGCATCCACATCAGCAATGCGTTGCGCGAGGGCGGACGGGGCGGCACTGTGGGCAAGACCCAGCAGCGGGTTCGCGGCGCTCTCGTGGCTGCCCAAATCGCGTTGGCGCTGGTGGTACTCGCCGGGTCGGGCCTGTTGATGCGCACCTTCCAGCGCCTGAGCTCCGTGCGTCCCGGATACGATCCTACCAACGTGGCGACGTTCTGGGTGTCGCTGCCACAAGCGCGCTATGCGAACGACTCGGCAGTCGTGCGGTTCTACGCGGCGTTGAGCGAACGCATAGCACAGGTGCCGGGTGTGCGCACGGTGGGCCTGACGTCGCGGCTGCCGCTCCGCCCGTACGGGATGAACCAGAATCCGTACTATCCGGAGAACGACCCGGCGTATGACAACAAGATTCCGCCGCTCCAGCTCTTCACGACAATAGGTGCGGACTACTTCAAGGCGATGGGGATTCCGCTTATTGCCGGCCGGACATTCGAACGTATGGGCGTCCAGCGTGATGGCGAGGCGGTGATCAGTCGCGAGACCGCGAAGGCGTTCTATAACGACTCCACCGGTGCCTCTGCCCTGGGCAAGCGCTTCCGACCAGTGCCAGGCATGCCGTGGGTCACCGTCATCGGCGTGGTGGGCAGCGTCCGCGATACGGCGTTGGCCGCGCCACCGACGCGAGCCGTATACCTCCCGCAGGCAGTCAAACTCGACGAGACCGTCGGCAACGCGCCACGCGCCATGGCGATCGTGGCACGCACGGCCGGCGACCCCGCGGCAATCACCAGCGCGGTGCAAGGTGCACTGCGCGAGCTGGATCCTTCGCTGCCGACGTTCGACGTCCGTCCCATGGCGGCGGTCATGCGTGCTTCAATGGCACAGCTGTCGTTCACGATTCTCATCCTGGGCGCCGCGGCCGCCGTCACCCTGCTCCTGGGCGCCATTGGGCTGTACGGCGTGATGGCTTACGTGGTGACGCTGCGCACACGTGAGCTGGGCGTGCGACTGGCGCTCGGCGCTGCCCCGCGAACGGTGGCGGCGATGATGACGCTCCAGGGCATCGCGATTACCGCCATCGGTGTTGTGGCCGGGGTCGGGTTGTTCGCGCTTGTCGCGCGTTTCCTGCGCGGCTTCCTGTACGGCGTCGCGCCGAGTGACCCCGTAGCGCTCGGTGCGGCGGCGTTGATGCTGGTGGTCGTCGCGCTGCTGTCGAGCTGGATCCCGGCACGGCGCGCCGCGCGGGTGGATCCTGCGGACGCGCTCAGGGCCGAGTAGCTGGGCTCAGCTCTCCGGCTTCGGCCGGAGGGCGAGCAGCTTCTTGAGTCGAGCCCGGGTGTCGACTATTGCGGGGAGAGTCTGATCCGCGTCCTGCCATTCCGTGAGGAACGTCTCATACTCCCTGCGGGCTTGCGTCGAATCCCCCAGCCGCTCGTAGAGCTGACCGAGACGATATCGCGTGAGGACCCAGCTGAACTGGGCCTCGAAGCCAATGTTCATCTGGTTGCGGTGCACTCGTTGTTCGCTTTCGATCGCGCCGCGGACGTCGCCAGCGTCTGCCCGAAGCCGTGCGAGCGGCGCGAGCATTTCGGCTGACGAGTCGAGAACCGCGGCCTCCTGAAGCATCGTGCGAGCGCTGTCGGCGGCGCCGGGGCTTCGGCTGCGCGCGCTCGTCACCATGGCCGTGGCCAGAAGCATGTGGGCTCGGTCGAAATTGCTGCCGGGCGACACGCGCGCCCGAATCGTATCGAGCATCCGGGCCGCATGGTCCGCGCGACCGTTGCGAACCAGCGCAACGGCCAGGCGAGAGACGAACACGGGATCGAGGAAGACTCTCGAGTAGATCGCCGTCGCCTTGTCCAGCTCCGCGCGGGCAGCGCCGGTGTTGCCCAGCATCTCGTACGCGGACACGAGAAAGAGCCGGTTGCGCAGCTCCGAGTTGGTCTCCTTGAGCGACGCGTTGATGTCCGTCGCGGTCTTGAGGCGCGGCACCGCCGACGCGACATGCCCCTCGAGTAGCTCGAGCAGTGCCATGGATCGGTGGCCGCGAGCCTGGTCCGACGGACCTGGACGCGCGAGCATCTTCTGGAACGTGGCGCGCGCCTCGGCCGGTCGATCCGACTTCACCAGCGCCATACCGTACTCCTGGTTCAGGTTGAACCAGGTCTCGTAGTCCGGACGCAGGGCGAACGCCTTTCGGTAGGTGAGCACCGCACTGTCGTACTTGGCCAGCATGCTGTAGCTCGTGGCCATGTTGATGTAGGCGTTGCCCGACGTCGAATCGAGCTTCATGAATTCCGCGAACGCAGCGAGTGCCTCTCGCGGTCGCGCATCGCGCATCAACGTGTTGCCCAGGTTCAGCCACGCGGTGGGGAACGTGGGGTAGCGGCTGATGTATGACCGA
>DASTVV010000161.1:0-17631 GCA_035758925.1 Gemmatimonadaceae bacterium | reverse complement strand
CGATGGGCTGGCCAAGCTCAAGCCGGCGTTCCGGACTGACGGCAAGGGCAGCGTCACCGCGGGCAACGCCTCGGGCCTCAACGACGGCGCCGCTGCGCTTCTCGTGGCATCCGAGCGTGGCGTGCAGACCTTCCGTCTCGAGCCGCTCGCGCGATTCGTGTCTGCCGCTGTCGCGGGCGTGGAGCCCCGTCTCATGGGCATGGGCCCGGTGCCGGCGTCGCGTCTGGCGCTGCAGCGGGCCGGCATTTCGCTCGCGGACGTCGACGTCATCGAGTTGAACGAGGCCTTCGCGGCACAGGTAGTCGCGTGCCTGCGAGAGCTCGGACTCCAGGATGACGATCAGCGCGTCAATCCGAACGGCGGCGCGATCGCGCTCGGCCATCCGCTCGGAATGTCTGGAGCGCGCCTCGTGCTGACGGCCGCGCATGAGTTGCGACGCACTGGAAAGCGCTACGCGCTCTGCACGATGTGCATTGGTGTAGGGCAGGGGATGGCTGTCGTTTTGGAAAGGGTTTAGGGACAGGGGAGTGGGGACAGGGGCAACCGACTTGGGACTGGATTTAGGGGACCGGTTGAGGGTACCGGTCCCGCTTCTTCGACGTTTGCGGAGGATACGATGACTCGACTTCCTGTGGCCACGGCGCTTCTGGTGCTGGCATCATCGCTCGGCGCGCAGGCAGTGCAGAGCGGCAGTCAGATGATGGATCGCGTCATCAAGAGTCTCGACGCAAAAGGCGAGGCCTATGCTGCCGTCGCCAAACAGATCTGGGGTTTTGCGGAAGTCGGCTATCAGGAGACGAAGAGCAGCGCGCTGTTGCAGTCGCAACTGCAAGCCGCCGGCTTCGACGTGAAGGCCGGCGTGGCCGACATTCCGACGGCATTCGTCGCAAGCTGGGGCGGTGGCAAGCCGATCATCGGCATCGTGGGCGAGTTCGATGCGCTTCCGGGATTGTCCCAGAAGGCAGTGCCCGTACGCGATGCGATCCAGGCCGGACAGCCCGGTCACGGATGCGGGCATCACTTGTTCGGCACCGCATCAACGGCAGCGGCGATTGCCGTGAAGGAGTGGCTCGAGGCCAACCATCGAACCGGCACTATCCGATTCTACGGGACACCGGCCGAAGAAGGCGGCGCCGGAAAGGTCTACATGGTGAAGGCAGGCCTGTTCGACGACGTCGATGCCGTGGTCACGTGGCACCCCGCGGATCAGAACGGAGTCTCCACCGTGAGCACTCTCGCCAACATCAGCGCGAAGTTCCGGTTTCGTGGCGTGTCCGCGCACGCGGCCGCCGCGCCAGACAAGGCGCGGTCGGCGCTCGACGCGGTCGAAGCCATGGACAACATGGTCAACATGATGCGTGAGCACGTACCGCAGGAAACGCGGATTCATTACGTGATCACAGACGGCGGCAAGGCGCCGAACGTCGTGCCGGATTTCGCCGAGGTGTACTACTATGCGCGGCAGCCGGACATGCGCGTGCTGGACGGAATCTGGGATCGCATCGTCAACGCGGCGAAGGGCGCGGCGCTTGGAACCGGGACGACGATGGAGATGGAGACGATTGCCGCCGTCTACAACGTCCTGCCGAACGACTATCTCGCCGCGGTCCAGCGGAAGAACCTCACGTTCGTCGGCGGAGTCACGTACACGGCCGAGGAGCGGCGGTTCGCGGACTCGATCCGCAAGACACTGTCGGAGCCGATGCTGCCGATCGGATCGGAGGCGCAGATTCAACCGCCGCGCACTGAAGTCTCGTATGCGTCCACGGACATGGGCGACGTAAGCTGGCGTGTGCCGACCGTCCAGCTGGGGGCGGCGACATGGGTGCCGGGAACGCCAGCGCATAGCTGGCAGGCCGTGGCCGCGGGCGGCACGAGCATCGGCGCCAAGGGTATGATGGTCGCGGCCAAGACGATGGCGCTGACGGCAATCGACCTCTTCAGTGATCCCACGCACGTCCGAAAGGCACGTGAGGAATTCGACAAGCGTCGCGGCGCGGGCTTCGTGTATCAGTCGCGGCTGGATCGGGCGAAGCCGGCTCTCGACTACAGAAAGGGTACGAGCAGCAATCAGTGACAACAGCACTGCTCAATCCGCGTCATTTGCGTTGTGCTGTGCTTTCGGAGTGAAGCATGACCGCCACGATAACTGAGCACACGACCAAGCCGTTTCTGAAGCGTCCACGGCTCGAGAGCTACGCCGTGGGCGAGTGGGTGCGCGGCTCCGGGAAGGGATCTGACCTGTTCCATGCGGTGACGGGCGAGAAGATCGGTGAGGCTTCCAGCGAAGGTCTGGACTTCAAGCGAATGGTGGAATTCGCGCGCGCCGTGGGCGGACCTGCGCTGCGGAAGATGACTTTCCACGAGCGTGCCCAGATGCTCAAGGCGATGGCGACGCACCTCATGGGCCGCAAGGAAGAGCTCTACGCAACCTCCTCGGCCACCGGCGCGACCAAGGGCGACTCGTGGATCGACATCGACGGCGGTATCGGAACGTTTTTCGTGTACGCGTCCAAAGGTCGCCGCGAGTTCCCCGATGAAACGTTCTACGTGGACGGCACCACCGAAGTGCTGTCCAAGGGCGGCACGTTCGTCGGCCGGCACCTGTGCGTGCCGCTCGAGGGTGTGGCCGTCCACATCAACGCGTTCAACTTCCCGGTGTGGGGCATGCTCGAGAAGCTGGCCCCGACGCTCCTCGCGGGAGTGCCGGCGATCGTGAAGCCCGCCACTGTGACGTCGTATCTCGCGGAGGCGGCGTTCCGGATGATGGTCGAATCGGGAATCTTCCCCGCGGGCGCCATCCAGCTGGTGTGCGGCAGCGCCGGCGACCTGCTGGACCACCTCGACCTCCAGTGTGCCGTCGCCTTCACCGGCTCGGCGCACACGGGCCGCATGCTCAAGTCGAGCAAGACCATCATCGAGAACAGCATCCGGTTCAATCAGGAGGCAGACTCGCTCAACTTCTCGATGCTGGCGCCAGATGCAGTTCCGGGCACCGACGAGTTCGACCTCTTCGTGAAGGAAGTGACGAAGGAGATGACGTCGAAGGCGGGTCAGAAGTGCACGGCCATCCGGCGCACGCTCGTGCCGGAAGGCATGGTCGAAGATGTGATGAAGGCGCTCTCAAAGCGCCTGGAGACCACGACGATCGGCGATCCGGGCGTCGAAGGCGTTCGCATGGGACCCCTCGCTGGTCGTGGCCAGGTGAAGGAAGTGCGGCAGAACGTGGACCGCATTGCGACCGACGCGGAGCTGGTGTTCGGCGACCCGGAGCGGGTGGACGTCGTGGGCGCCGACGCGAAGCGCGGGGCGTTCTTCCCGACGCTGCTCTTTTACTCGGATCGCCCGTTCGACAAGACAGCGCCGCATGACGTGGAGGCGTTCGGTCCGGTGAACACCGTGATGCCGTACAAGACGGTGGACGACGCGATCGAGCTCGCCAAGCGCGGGCGCGGCTCGCTGGTGGGCTCGCTCTTCACGTCGCACGACGAGACGGCGCGCCGCGTGGTGTTGGGAACGGCCGCCTACCACGGGCGAGTGATGCTGGTGAACCGTTATAGCGCCAAGGAGTCCACCGGACACGGGTCGCCGTTGCCGCACCTGGTGCACGGCGGTCCAGGGCGCGCCGGCGGTGGTGAGGAAATGGGAGGCGTGCGCGGCGTGCTGCATTACATGCAGCGCACGGCCGTGCAGGGCTCTCCGAATACGTTGTCTCGCGTCTTCGACCAGTTCATTCCCGGCGCGGAGCGCAAGCCGTCGGACGTCCATCCGTTCCGCAAGCATTTCGACGAGCTCGAGATCGGGGACACGCTCGTCACGGCGACGCGCACGGTGACCGACGCGGACGTGGCCAACTTTGCGAACCTGAGCGGCGACCACTTCTACGCACACAAGGACGACGGCGGCCCGCTTTCTATTTTCGAGCGCAAAGTCGCGCACGGCTACTTCGTGCTCTCGGCGGCAGCCGGTCTGTTCGTGGATCCCGCGCCCGGCCCGGTACTCGCCAACTACGGCCTCGAGAATCTCCGGTTCACCAAACCCGTATACCCCGGCGATACCATCCAGGCGAAGCTCACGTGCAAGCAGAAGACTGAAAAGGAGACGCCGACCGTTGGTCTTGGTGTCGGGATTCCGCAGGGCGTCGTCGCGTGGGATGTGGAAGTGACGAACCAGGACGGTGAGCTGTGCGCGTCCTATACGATCCTGACACTCGTCAAACGCCGTGGCTGATTCAGCGAACGACATCGAGGCACTGACCCGGCGGATCGCGGCGCTCGAATCGTCCGTTCGCGCGCTGAGCGAGGAGGTCGCTCGGCTCGGCGTCGCGAGGTCGGCGGCGGAGCCGGCGCCGCAGAGGCCCGGCGTGATGCCGCCGCAGAAGCCACCGGCGCCGATGACAGTGCCCTCCGAGCCCCAGCCGTTCAACTGGCTTCCGCTGCCCAAGCAGGTGGACTTCGAGTCGCTCATCGGGCGCTATGGCACGCTCGTCCTGGCGACCGTCAGCGCGCTCGCCGCCGTGGGCACCTTCATCGGCTGGGCGATCGCGAACGGGCTGCTCGGGCCCACCCAGCGTATCGCGCTCGGCCTCATCGTCGCGGCGGGACTGGGCGTCTCGGGCATCCGGTTGCGGAGGCGCGAGCGATCCTTCGGCGCCAGCCTGCTTGGTCTCGCGCTGGCAGTCATTCATGTCTGTGCGTGGGGTGCGGGCCCCTCGCTGCACCTGGTGCCGGAATGGGGCGCATTCCTGCTCGCAGCCATCGCGTCCATCGCGTTGGCCGTCTTTGCGCACGGCGAGGTTGACGAGGCCCTGTGGAGTGTCGGCTTCAGCGGTGCGGCGATCGCGCCCTTCGTGACGTCGAGTGGCAGAGGCAACCTGTCGTTGTTCGCGGCGTACGGCGTGGCTGTGCTCGCGTCAGCCGGATACGCGATGGGCGGACGACGCTGGATCGTCGCGGGCCGGCTGTTTCTTCTCGCCGCGGCCGCCTACACCGCGGCGTTGGCGACGGGCTTCGAGCGCCAGCTCGGACCGTTGTACGCGATGGGTTTTCCGCTGGCTGTCGGCATCCTCGGTGTGATTCCGTGGATCGCGGGTCCGGAGCGGCGCGAGCGATTACGCGCGCTCGGCGTGCTTGCCGGTCTCGCGGCGGTGCGTTCGGCGGTCGGCATCAATCTTCCGCTCGACGACAAGCTCATCGCGTCGCTCATCGCCGGCGCTGGCGTGATCTGGCTCGTCTTCGTCGATCGCACCCATGCTGTCGTGGAACCGTCATCCCCGACGACGCGTCGCTTGCACGAAGGCGACTGGCTCGACGCCGCCGTGATTCCATTGGCCTTCGTGGTGGCCGCGGTGATGGCACTCGACGGATCTGCGCGGCAGAGTGGATGGGCAATGGCGGCCGCGGCGGCCACGCTGCTCGTGACCGTCATGCGCCTGCCGCAGGGCAGCCTGCGCGATGCGGCCGCGTTCTCCGTGTTGCTGTGTTCACTCGTTGCGCTGTTGTTGCTCGAGCAGGGACACCCACTGCTCATCACGTCGAGCATCGCCGTGCTGAGCGCGATGGCATTCGCCGCGAATCTCGCGTGGCGCTCCGCGTCTTGGACAATCCTGGCGTCGATCGGTCTCGGCTGGGGTGTGCTGGCGAGTCTCGGTCATCTGGCCACGCGCACCCCCTTCGATTACACGCCTTTCGCGACGCGGCAGTCCGCGGTGGCCGTTGTCGTGTTGGCGTGCGCGGTGCTGGCCTGGCGTCTGGCGGGCAAGGAGCAAGGGCTCGTCCGCGTTCTTGGCGGCGGGGCGCTGGTCTGGGCATTCCTGTGGGTGCACCAGGAGATAGCCCTGGCGTTCAATCAGACGGCCGCGACGCTGTTGCGCGTGAGCTACTATGCCGCCACCAGCGTCGGGGCGGTCGGCGCGGGCCGCGCCAGAAGCGTCGCGACTCTCAGGCACGCCGGGCTGGCGCTTGCGGTGCTTGCGGCTGGCACGGCGCTCTACGGCGCACGACGACTGGACGCAATTGGCGCTCGCATCGGTGCCGATCTGGTCGCGGCGGTGTTTCTGCTCGCGATTGCGTACTGGTATCGCCGACCGGGAAGCGCGCGACCGAGCGAAGCGACCTAGCGACTGAGCGGTTCGCGCGGCAATTGCCGCGCCCAGATGGCGTGCGGTCTCTGAGGGTCAGAACGATACCCCGAAGCTCACGCCAGGGTACACCGATGCCCCGCCTCTGTCCCTGCTGTTGCCGAACTGGAACTGAGGCGCGATCCCCGCTCGATAGACGAATCCTTCCTTGCGCGTCTGGTGGCGAAACCCAATGGCCGAAGTAATGCTCGCGAACCAGACGTCCTGGATGGTCTGGGTGTACCTGCCACCCATCGGACCGATGCCCACTTCAAGCCAGTTGGTCGGACCTCCGGCAAGCGCGTTCAGCATGAACGCGAGCCGCATGTACTGCTTCTCGGGCTGAACGTTCAGCGCCGTGTACTGCGCCAGCGCTCCGCGGAACGTGAACCGCCTGCTCAGCCTCCAGTCCAGGTTCAGCGAGTAGAGTCCCGCGCTGCCTCCCAGCTCCACAAATGCTGCCGTCCGTGCTTCCGGCGTCCAGCTCGGGGGAAGCTGCGCTTTCAGGGGACTCGCGAGGCAAGCGAGTGACGCGACTGCCACCACAGCGATTGGTCGCATGGCTCAGGGCACCGCTTTCTCGGGCTTTACCGTGGGGTACGTGATCCCGAGCTGCTCGAGGTACGTCTTGTACTTCGTTGGATCGTAGTAGTACTTCCGCATCTCCGGACGGTACCGGGCCATGATGTCCTTGTTGAGCCAGATTGCCGGTTTGTCTGTCGGGCGCATGAGCGGTGTGTACTTCCGCTCCGCCGTCTGCACCGAGCGGAAGAAGTCCCACGACTGGGCCACCAGCGTTGGCTTGGTGAAGAGGTCGAGCATCGTCATGGCCTGAACCTTTGCGCCCGCGGTTGCACCCTTGTGCGCAATCGGCGTCGCCATCGAAATCGCGTTCGCCCAGTTATGACCGGGCAAGCCAGGGATGTTCGACGGGAATCGCAGCGTCACCGTGGGGACGTTCCACGAGATGTCGCCGATGTCGTCGCTGCCGCCGCCCTGCGGGTTCACGACAGGTCCGTTCGGCTCCTTGGAGAGGGACGTGTCGAGTCCAATCACTCGCTGACCCAGCTCGCGCTGGATGCCCCGCGCCAGCGTCTGGTCTTTTTCATCCCACCTGGGCAGGCCCACCTGCTTGATGTTCTCGAACATCTGGAATGCGATGGGCTTGCTGAAGTAGCCGTCCCAGGCCGTGCCCAGGATCCTGATGGTATCCAGCTGCGTCGATGTCATCATCGCGGCGGCGCGCGCGATGGTATCGGCGAGCGCGAAGAGTCCGCGAACCCCGGCCTCGTCCGTCTCCCGGAAGTAGTACCACACCGTCGCCGTCGGCGGGACGACGTTCGGCTGGTCGCCACCGTCCTTGATCACGTAGTGCGAGCGCTGCTGCGTGCGGAGATGCTCGCGGCGGAAATTCCAGGCGACGTCCATGAGCTCGACGGCATCGAGCGCGCTGCGGCCACGCCAGGGCGCGCCGGCCGCGTGCGCGCTGGACCCCTTGAACGAGAACTCGGCGCTGATGAGCGCGAGACCGCCGGACTGACCCCATGAGACATTCAGGTCATTGCCGACGTGCGTGAAGAGCACGGCGTCCACGTCCTTGAAGACGCCTTCGCGAACGAAGTACGCCTTGCTGCCCAGCTGCTCCTCGGCGACGCCGGGCCAGAGGTGGATCGTACCCGGAAGCTTCTCACGCTCCATGATCTTCTTGACGGCGATTGCCGCCGTGATGTTCACCGGCTGTCCGGAGTTGTGTCCTTCACCGTGCCCGGGAGCGCCGGTGATCATCGGATCCTTGTAGCCCACGCCCGGCTTGTTGCTGGCCTGCGGGATGTCGTCGATGTCCGACCCCAGCGAGATGATGGGCTTGGCGCCGGCCGGTGACCGCCACACGGCGACCCACGCGGTTGGAATGCCCGCGACGCCGCGCGTCACCGTGAACCCGTTTTTCTCGAGAACGCCGGTGAGGTACTTGGACGTCTCCTCCTCCTGGAATCCCAGCTCGGCGAAGGAGAAGACCTGGTCGACCATTTGCTGGGTGAACACCGCCATCGAGTCGACCATCCGCGCGGCCTGTGTCTTCAGCGAGGCGAGCTTCTGATCATCCGCCTGGAGCTCGACCTTGAAATCCATCGCGGGATTGCGCTCGGCCTGGCCGCCGGGCCGTTGCGCCGAGAGCGGCGCCGCTCCGAGCGCAAGGACGGCAAGCGTCAGGAGTGAGGGAATTGCGGACGGAAGTGTGAGCTTCGGGAGATGGGACGACGATCGCATCGCGTGGCCTCGCTGAGACGAAACGTGGACGCCGGGTAGGTGTTGCAGGATGATAGACACGAATCACGACGGCGACAATCGTTCGAGCTACCGGATATCTTCCGGCCTTCTTCAATCGGCCCCGCGCGCGTCACATGACACGACCGTACGTGCTGGCAGAAACGACCTGGAAGACCGTCAGCGGAACCGCGTATTCGACGGCGATTTTGCCGTGGGGCGCCACGGAAGCGCACAACTATCATCTTCCGTACGGGACCGACAACGTGCAAGCCGAGCACGTTGCGATTCGGGCGGCGGAGCGGGCATGGAGTGGCGGCGCCAGGGTCGTGGTGCTGCCGACGGTGCCGTTCGGCGTGAACACCACGCAGCTCGACATCCCTCTGGTGCTCAACATGAATCCGAGCACGCAGGCCGCGCTCTTGAATGACCTGGCGGCATCGCTGGAGCAGCAAGGGATTGTCAAGCTGCTGATCCTGAACGGACATGGCGGAAACGACTTCAAGCAGATGATCCGCGAAGTGCAGCCACGCACGAAAGTCTTTCTGGTGACGATCAACTGGTGGTCCTGCGTGGATGTGAGGAAGTTCATCGAGGAGGCGGGCGATCACGCAGGCGAAGCCGAGACGTCCGCGATGCTGCATCTGGCGCCGGACCAGGTGCGTCCCCTGAGCGAAGCGGGGCAGGGCAAGGCACGTGCTTCGCGCCTCGCTGGAATTCGTGAGGGATGGGCATGGGCGCCGCGACGCTGGACGCAGGTGACGAACGACACCGGCATCGGGAACCCGGCGCGAGCCAGCGCAGCCAAGGGCGAGGCCTACGTGAACGCAGCGGCTGACCGGATCGCGAGCTTCCTCCTGGAGCTCGATGCGCTGGATCTGCAGGACCTGTATCGCGAATAGCCGCGCGGCCCCAACCAACGTGACGACCGTGGCGCGCGACGTTGCTTTGACCTTTGCCGGTGGCGGCAACCGCTCGTTCTACCAGCTTGGGCTCATGAACCGGTGGGGCGACGCGCTGCTGCCGCGCGTGGCCTCTGTCGCGTCGTGCAGTGCCGGTGCCTGCGTGATTACCACGCTGCTTTCCGGCCGGCGCGAGGCGGCACGACGCTACTGGCTCGGGCGCGCGCAGGGAATCACGCGCAACTTCGACTGGTCCAAGCTGTTTCGCGGAGAGCGGCCGGCGCCGCAGGGGGAGATTTACCGCGACACACTGCTCGTCACGTTTGCGGACGGCGGCCTGGAACGCATTCGCGAGCAACCGTTTCCCATCTACGTGCTGGCGGCCGCGTTTCCCCCGCTATGGCCGCACACGATGTCGGTCGCACTCGGCATCGGACTGTACTCGCTGGAACGCTCTCTTCGGAAAGCGCCGCATCCCCGTCTTCCGCGTCTGCTTGGGTTCATGCCGGTCGCCGTGGACGCGCGGATCTGTGAAAGCCCGGAGGAGCTTGCGGCGTTGATTCTCGCCTCGTCCGCGACGCCGCCGTTCACGCCGATCGGCAGGTTCCGCGGCCTTCGGCTGCTCGACGGCGGGATGATCGACAACGCCCCCGCCTTTCTTGCCGAGCGTCATTCGGAGATACGCCACAGCATCGTCTTCATGTCGAGGCCCTACCCGCCGTCGGTGACGGGGATTCAGAAGCACCGCCTGTACATCGCGCCCACACAGCCAACACCCATCAATCGCTGGGACTATACGCAGCCACACCTGCTCGACGAGACGGTCGCGATGGGCGAGCGCGAGGCCGACGTACATCGCAGGCTGCTGTACACTTACCTCGAGCGCTGAACTTCAGGCAGTTCCGAACCGTGGGACAAATCCGCGGTTAATCTGTCGGGCGGTGTGAGCCTCGTGCTCGTGTCATGAATCCGCGTATTCATGTCATGAATCGCGAGTTTACAAGACTCGGCTTGAGTGTTGCCTCGTTTGCACGGTCACGACGCCGTGGCATCGCGCTGGTGGAGCAGATCATCCGTTCCGGAGGACTGATGCTCGCGTCGCCTCGTAGGTCCCACCCACCCACCCACCCACCCACCCACCGTGTCCGCGCTCGCCGTGGAGCGCGATTCGCTCTTAGAGGCACGAGAATTGGCGTTGCCGCCGTTCTCGCGCTCGCAGGGACCGCAGCCGGGTGTCGTGACTCACTGAGAACCTCCCAGAATATCGCGCGGCTGGAGACTGTGCAGCGGCTGGCGTCCCTTGGAGAGCCCTGCGGCGCATCCTTTCGAATCATGACGTTCGAGGAGGACGAGGAGACGGCCACCAAGTATCAGTGGCCCATGCGCTCGGATACCATGGATGTCTGCGAAACATGGGTCGGCAATGACTACCGCTGGGCCATGCAGACCGTCGGAACCTCCGATCGGGCAAGCGGCGTGTATGATATGGCTCGCGACGGCGTCTACGACTCAGGGACGCTGTATGTCGCCGAGCAGGGTTCGGTTGTGCAGTCGCAACCCGCGGGTTCGACTCTCTTCAATACCTTCAGCGCCGATCCCGCGCAGATACAAGCCTCGTACGACGACCCCTACTGCGGAATCGTTTCCCAGGAGAATTGTTCGGGTGTCTCCTGCGAGATGTTTAGCGTAGGTAGTTCGTTGAGCGCAGTTCGCGCCGAGCAGAGCCCCGACACGTCATTCCGCCGCCACGGATTGGCGCGTCGTGGCGTGCGGGCGCTGGTACAGTCCATGGACGAAGCGGGACTCTCGCCTGAGGGCTATCGCCGTTTCAGAAGCAGCGGACCTTCTGGAGAGCGCACGCTGCTCGTGCATCCCACAATCCAGCTCCTCATGGGCGAGGACTTCCGCGACGATTCCACAGAGATAGCGGCGCGCCACGAATGGACGCCGACGAGCCGCGGTTACGTGCGAACCCGCACGGTGATCGAGCTCAGGTCGCGCGGAGCCGGCCGGCGGTTGCTTGGGCGGACGACGCTCATGGTTACCGACGTGCGCCTCGACGGGCAACTGATTTTTGCCGGGAGGGCGGACCAGTGACTACTCCGAAGGTGTCGCGCCCGACTATGCGCGCTCTTCTGGCGCTGCTTCTGGCCTTTCCTGGCGTCTCCGCGCAGCAACTCCCGTATGACTACACCGCTTTCATTCACGGCTTCGGCAGCAGTTCGGCGATGTGGACAACCGGCGCTCCGGAGCTCGGCTACCGCTCGCCGCAACAGTATTTCGCGGCGAGCGTTGATCTCGGTCCCGTCTGGCTGCCGAACTGGAACCTTCAAACGTCGTTTGATGCAGAGTGGCAGCAGGTTCGCGACCAACTCGTCAGCCAATCAGGACGGTATGTTCTCGTAGGGCACAGCAATGGCGGGCTGGTCGCGCGTTACACATACTTGAATGGCGGACAGGCCGCCCGCGATCGAATCGCCGCCATTCTGACGATCGCCACTCTGCATCAGGGGGCGATCCTCGCGGATAGCGCCCAGCGACTGGGAACGTTCCTGCTTGACTTCAAGCGTCGCGTCGAAGATGCGAAACCCTACGTGAACGCCACAGTGGGCGTGGTCGTGTCGGTACTGTGCACCATGGTTGGTGGCGGGCCAGGGCAGTGTGCCGGATGGGGGACCGGGAGTGGACTGGCGTCGCACTTCTTTACCAACTTCCCGGTCCAAGTGCCGGAACAGCTTCTCCATGCTGCTGCGCTTCCAGCCCTGCGCACCACCTCACCACAGGTGCTAGCCCTGAACGGCTCAGGGAACTTTGATGCCTCGGTGCCCCGGGCAAACATCGTGGGCCAGCTGGACAACAACAAGTTCACGCCATTGAAGGTCGGAGCGGCATGGGATGACGTGAGCGAGCAGTCGCTGATCGATCGTTTCCAGAAGGCTCGCACTGCACTTAACGTTTGCAAGCACGTGATGCTGTGGACGCTGGTGGGGGCTTCTGGCGCTCGAAAGTGCGCGGACGCCGAGGAAATGCTGGGCAGGCTGGACGAAACTTGGCAGCGCTTCGCGAGCGGATCATCGCCGCAGCAGCAGTGCGGGCAGGTGTGGTATCTGGACGGTCCGCACTACCGGTGCTGGAACGTCATGGTGCCGCGCTGGAACATACCAACCGATGGCGTCGTGCCGAACGAGAGGTCGGTGTACCCGTCGCAAGGTGCCGGCGAATTCTGGCAGGCACCGGCGGCAATCGGGACGAACCACATGACCGTTTATCGACGCATTGCCGGCGCGGACAAGGTTGTCGAGGCGATGCTTATTCACCTGGGCATGAGGCCGGCTGGTGGAGGTGGAGGTGGAAGTACGCCGTCGGTGTCGATCACGGGCAATGGGGCGATTGCACCGATGGTCGGCTGCAGCTGGTCCGCCTCGACAAGCGGCGGCGCACCACCATTCACATATTCGTGGTCGGTCAACGGGGTGCCATCAGGTGGGAGTTCGGAGTCCTTGTCGTATCAGAATACCGGGAGCGATTTCACGATTGCGGTCACCGCCACCGATCAGAACCAGCAGACCGCGTCAGCGGAGTTCTTCGTCTCAATTGATCCAAGTAGCTGGTGCTCTTGAGGCGCGAGTTGGTCTGGTGAACGGGAGCATTGGTCCATGAGGACACCCACGACGCCTGGAAATCGTGGCAAAGCAGTCTCGCGATGGTTCTTGATTCTTGTGGGTACCTTGTCGCTTGCTGGCTGCCGCAGCTCGAATGCGCCCAGGGATGCGATAAGAGAGCTGTGGTTCCAAGCGCAACCAGCGTCGGGACTCACTTTCACGTGGGCAAGGCCAGAGGTCGCCGGTGCTGTAGTGGTCTTCGGGTCACCCGGCGGTCAGGTGATCGCGCGTGAAGCGACAACTGGCGCCCCGCGCTGGGTCACCGCAGTGTCGCGCGCCGGTGGAATCCTCGGGCGGAACTTTGTGATTGCGGATGGAGCAGTGGTGGTTGCAACTGAGTCCGAGGTGGTTGCGGTCGAGCTTTCGACCGGCAGAATTCGATGGCGTTTTCGTCCCCCGCTTGATACGCTGCTTGATGGTCTCCCTGGGAACGTGGCGGGGACCGACCTCGCCACTGATGGAACGGATCTGTACGTGTCCGCGTGGGGTGCATCGGTGAGCGCTGTCTCAGCTTCCACCGGCTCGACTCGCTGGGTGTGGAGGCTGGGGCGACTTTCATCCGACACGGCCGCTGTGACATTCCGATCCGGCGCCGCAGGCGCTGTCGTTAGCGGCGACACCGTGTTCGTCGCTGGATGGCATTTCACGAATCCGAAAGGGGGAACGAAAGAGGGTCTGATTCTAGCCCTCAATCGTGTGACGGGCGCCGAGCTGTGGAAGCTCGTCTTGGCCGAACCCAGCGGAATTGGAGAAATCGCGCGACGACCGGTGCTTGCCGGAGACCTGCTACTCGGAATGACCATCGCGGGCTCGCTATACGCGGTGCGTCGCTCCACTGGTGAAGTTGCGTGGAAGTATCGGAGTCCAGCCTATCTGTACGGGACTCTGGCCGCCCCCGCCGTGGTCGGCAACATCATATACGCAACAATGGGCGACGAACAGCTTACGGCACTTCGGGTGGACAATGGTTCCGTTCTGTGGTCGGTGCCGCCATTGGGCGCAACCAAGGACCTGCTCGCCACTGATCGACGCGTGTATGTGCCCAGAGACGGGCGGTTGAACATCCATGATCGCGAAACGGGTGCTCTCATTGCAACGGGCAGGGTCAAAACGGAGGGAGGCGCCTTCACGACTGCTGCCACCGCATTAGGCGATCAAATCTTCATTACTTCCAGCGAAGGTGCGTGGAGCTTCCGAGAGCCGAAATGAGCGGGCGCTCCATACCCGCTCGGGATCAAGGGCGTGGCGAAGTGGGCGGGGCCACGAATGCGTTTCCGTCCTTCATGACGAATCTGACCCGCCGCGTCGCCGAGATGTCGGTCGTGGGATCACCCTCCACGGCGATGAGGTCCGCCAGCAGTCCAGGCCTCACCGAGCCGAGGCGCTCCTGCCAGTGCAGCATCTTCGCGTTCGCGGACGTCGCGGCGACGAGCGCCTGGACTGGTGTCATGCCGTAATCCACCAGCAGTTCCAGCTCGCGCGCGTTGTCACCATGGGTGAAGACGCCCACGTCGCTGCCGTTGCAGATCGTCACTCCGGCATCCAAGGCGAGCTTGAAGCTCGCGCGTTTGGCGCGGATCGATGCCGGCTCCGGCTGCGTGCCGCGCTTGTACCCTCGGTACTGCTGGATGGCGTCGCCCGCCGCCAGCGTCGGCACGAAGCAGACGCCTTTCTCCTTCATCAGGCGGAACACCTCCGGCGTGCCGGCATCCCCGTGCTCGATGGTTTCGACGCCCGCCACGATGGCGCGCCGCATTCCTTCCGGCGTGGACGCGTGCGCCACCACCGGCCGGCCGCTGCTCCCGGCGACCGCCACCATCACGCGCAGCTCATCCTCGGTGAATGTCGGCCGCGTCTCACCGTTCGGGCCCCAGCGATAGTCCGCGTACACCTTGATCCAGTCCGCGCCGCGCTTGATCTGGTCGCGCACGATGCGCGTGATGGACTCGATGCCGTCGGCTTCTTCGGCGCCCTGCGGAATGTCCCAGCGAGGGTCAAAGCCGGTGGGTGCGTAGCTACCGCGCGCGACGATCGCGCGCGTCGTCACCACCATGCGCGGACCCGGGATGATGCCCTGATCGATCGCGCGCTTGAGTCCAACGTCCGAGTAGCCCGCGCCTTCGGTGCCGAGGTCGCGCACGGTCGTCCAACCGGCGAGGATCGTCGCTCGCGCGTGATTCACCGCGCGGGCCACCCGCAGCGCCTCGGGTTCCTTCAGCACCTGCTCGTCCCACGGCGCCTCATTGTATGGGTGCAGCAGCAGGTGCGAGTGCGCCTCGATGAGTCCGGGGAGGAGCGTCAGGCCCGGAAGACGGATGGTCGTGGCGCCCCCTGGCGCGTTGACCTGGCCCGCGGGACCGGCGGCCTCGATGCGGGTGCCGCGCACGACCACGATCCAGCCGTCGTGCATGCTCGTGCCGTCAAAGACTCGAGCTGGCGCCAAAACCGTGGCCGTCGCCGGCTGAGCTCCTACGTTCTGTGCCGCCGCCGTCGGCGCGCCGACTGCATCACTCGCCACCAACGCCAACGTGAACGCGGGCACGGCGAGTACGCGGCGCATCAGTCCTTGCTGATGGGGAGACCGGCTTTGCGCCAGGCGTCGAATCCGCCGGCGAGGTTCGTCACGTTGCTGAAGCCCTTCGCCTTGAGGAGGCTCGCGGCGATGGACGACCGCGATCCGGACTGGCAGTGCAGCACGATCGCGTCGTCATGATCGATCGCCGCGGTCCGCTCGACGATGTCGCCAAGAAAAATGTGCGTGGCCCTGGGGACATGGCCCTGGTTCCACTCGGATCGCCCGCGGACGTCGATCACACGCGGCCCGTTCGACTCGAGCTGCTGCGCCAGCGCTCGCGGCTCGATCAAGTGCACCGTCTCCACGGCGCGCCCCGTGCTCCGCATCTGCTGCATCACCTCGAGCGTCGCCCAGCCGGTGACCTGGTCGAAGCCGATCATGCCGAGCTGGCTCGCGACCGTGAGCGCCTGATTCTGTGTTCGCGCGATGATCGCGATCGGTCGGTCGTAACTGAGCACGGACCCGGCGTACGTCGGGAGCGACTTGGACGCGGGAATGTTGATCGTGCCGGGGATGTGCGCGCGAGCGAACTCAGAGCTTCCGCGAACGTCCAGAATCCAGTACTGCTTGGCGAGCGCCATCTCGATGCCGCGCACATCCAGCTGCGGCAGGGTGGCCAGCGGCGGACGCGGCGGTGGCCCGTCGCGATTCAGCTGCTTCATCACCGCGAAGTACTTCGGCGGCTCCGGCTGGTCTTCGAGGATCCACTCGACGAACGGATCCTCGCTCTTGAGCTGCAGGGCAGGGTTGTACAGCCGCTCGTACCCCAGCGTGGACTGCGGAACCGAGCCGAGCGCCTTGCCGCAGGCGGAGCCTGCGCCGTGTCCGGGCCAGATCTGGATGAAGTCCGGGAGGTCGCTGAGCCGGCGCAGCGATCCGAAGAGCTGGCGTGCCGCGACGACCATCGTGTTCCCGCCGATCATGTTGCCGGTTTTCTCGAGCAAGTCCGGCCGGCCCACGTCGCCAACGAACAGGAAATCACCGCTCACGAGCCCCATGGGCTTGTCGCCCACGGCAGTGTCGGTGACCAGGAAGCTGATGTGCTCCGGAGTGTGTCCCGGCGTATGCATCACCTTGAGCCGCACCTTCCCGACGTGGATCGTGGCGCCGTCGCGCAGGAGCGTGGCGCCATCGGCCTTAGCGTAGGTGTAGGACCACTCCGAACCGCCGTGGCCCGACAGCAGCAGCGTCGCGCGTGCCGCGCGCGCCAGCTCGCGGCTGCCGGACAGAAAGTCCGCGTGGATGTGCGTCTCGGTGACGTACTGGATCCGCACGCGCTGCTCGGCGGCGGCGCGCAGGTAGTACTCGATGTTGCGATTCGGATCGATGACGATCGCGTCGCCGGTGAGGTCGCACGCGATCAGGTAGCTCGCCTGCGCGAGCGTATCATCGTAGTAGCGTTCGAGAAGCATCGACTACTAAGATACCGACGCGACGCCCCCACGAGAACGCATGGTCCCCAAGATCCGTCCGCTCCACGATCCCATCGAGCTGTTTCAGCGCCTGCTGGCGGAAGCCAGGGCGCTGCCGCGCGAGCAAATGCCCGAGCCCACTGCGTTCGCGCTGGGCACGGTGGGCGAAGACGACCAGCCCTCCGTGCGGATCCTGCTCCTCAAGGGCGTGGACAGCGATGGGTTCGTCTTCTACACCAACCTCGAGAGCCGCAAAGGCCGGGAGCTCGCCGCGAACCGCCGGGCCGCGATGAATTTTCACTGGGCACAGATGGAGCGGCAGGTGCGCATCGAAGGCCGTGTCTCCCCGGTGAGCGACGCGGAGGCCGACGCGTACTTCGCGTCGCGTCCCCGAGGAAGCCAGCTCGGCGCGTGGGCGTCGCGGCAGAGTCGACAGATGCAGCGAACGACGGACGTCGAGGAGCGGATGGCCGAATTCGAACGCAAGTTCGAAGGCATGGCGGTGCCGCGCCCGCCGCACTGGTCGGGCTTCCGTCTGGTGCCCAACACGATCGAGTTCTGGCGCGGCCGGCCCAACCGTCTGCACGAGCGACAGCTCTACGTGCGAGAGGGAGACGGCTGGCGCGTGGAGCTCTTGTACCCCTGAGGGGCAGCAACCTGGCATCGAGTAACAGCAACCCCTCATCCGAATTCCGCG
>DASTVV010000150.1:0-20815 GCA_035758925.1 Gemmatimonadaceae bacterium | reverse complement strand
TCCGCGACACCTGCTCGGCGGAATCGACATCTTCGGCATTGAGGCGCTCGATGGCCTTGTTGACCAGGTTGATCCAGGCCTTCTGTCCGCGCCAGCGCGATGTCTCCGAGATGCACTCGGGATTCGACGTCTCGACCACCTTGAACGCGGAATCGATGGCCATGGCGAGGTCGATCTCGCCCGTGGGGTTCGTCGTGTAGCCAAGCTTGCCGCGATTGGCGACCAGCTCGACGTTCGGCTGCATCGACCAAAGCGTCAGCACCTTACCGAGGACGAGATTGCGTCCCGGCTGGTTCTCCATCTTCTCGCCGTTGTCGGTGAGCCCCTTCACCGCCGCGACCAGCTGCCGTGCGGCTGCCTCGGGTGCCTGGGACGACTGGGCGACCTGCAGCGCCAGCGTCGCGCGACCCACTGCCGTGGGTTTGCTCTCGTTCACCTCGCACGCCTTCTGCGCGGCCTGCGCTCCTGCCACGCCGGCGAGCGCCGCGGTCAAGCCGAGTGCGCGAATTACCGAGCTACTCGAAAGGGACATTCGGACATCTCCTGAGTTTGGTCATCCTTAAGTGCTGCCGCCTGCGACGATTACAGGCGTTCCGCCTCGAGCGAGGCCAGCCAGAATATATCCTGCGGCGACCGCCCTGTCGCCTCTGCAACCCGCAGCACATCCTCGAATTCAGGCTTGGCCCGATGGCGGCCGTCCTCGAGGTTCACGACCTTGACCGCGATCTCATGGCCGAGGACGGTAACCGCTCGCAACGCCCTCGGCAGTGCCCTGCGACGCACCACAGAACGACGGACCCCGATGGTCGTCGTCTCGCGCAGCAGCATCGACTCGAGCTCATCCGCCATGGCGGGCGGAGCCAGGACCTCGACCCGTGTACCAGCACGCCCCTTCTTCATCACGACGGGCTGAAGCACGACATCCAGCGCGCCGGCTCGGCGGAGACGCTCGGCCGCCGCCCCGAGATACTCCGCCGTCATGTCGTCGATTTCGGCCGACAGCATGTGGACCTCTTCGACCGGGGTCCCGTTCCCTTCCTGAGTGGCGTCGGCGAGGACTATCCGCAGTGCGTTGGCTCGATCGGCGAACTCCTTCGTTCCCGCGCCAAAGCCGCTTCGCCGCGGGACGTATGTCTCCGGCTCGGGACCAGAGGAAAGGACGCGAACGAGGACGGCGCCTGTAGGCGTCACGAGTTCGCCCGATCCCGTCGGCCCGGTTCGAATGACGTGGCCTTCGAGCAGTCGCATGGTGGCGGGTGCCGGAACTGGCATCGTTCCATGAGCGGCCGTGACCACGCCATCGCCTACGGTGATCGGTCCACAGTACACCCTGGTGACACCGAGCAGCTCGAAGCCCCAGATCGATCCCACGATGTCGAGGATCGCGTCGACTGCACCGACCTCGTGCAGGTGCACACGTTCGACTGTCGTACCGTGAATCCTGGCTTCTTGTTCGGCGATCAACGTGAATGCGCGGTCCGCGCGCTGCTTCACTACCTCCGGAGCCTGGGACCGCGCGAGGATTTCGCGGATGTGCTTCAGATGGCGGCCGTGCGGCTGTGGCGGAATGGCGAAATCGACTTTCGCGCACGCGATGCCTGCACGCTTCACGTCGCGTACGTCGGTTGCTATACCCTCGAGTCCCAGGCGGTCGGGCAGCCCTCGCAGCCAGTCGGCATCGAGACCGACGGCGACGAGCGCACCGAGCGTCATGTCGCCGGAAATGCCGCTGAAGGGGTGCAGGATGGCGATCGTCATCTCACGTGCGGTAGGATGCCCCGCTCCCCGTGTTGAATACCACCACCTCGGCGTCTCGCTCGATGCGACCGTCGGCGACCATCGTCTCGAGGACCGCATATGCGCAGCCGCCTTCGGGCGCGACGTCGATTCCTGTCTCGCGTGCCACCGTGTTGGTGGCCCGCCGGATGTCGTCTTCCGATATGCCTACAGCGTCGCCGCCACTCGAGCGAACGGCGTGCAGGATGAGACGATCGCCCAGCGGTCCGGGGACGCGTAGCCCCGCCGCGTGCGTGCGAGGATCTTCCCAGGGCGTGGCGCGTTTGGCGCCCTGTTGATGGGCACGGACGATGGGCGCGCAGCCGCTCGCCTGTGCGACGATCATCTTTGGCAGTGGGACGGTCGACGACAGCCAGCCGATGTCGCCGAGCTCACGAAATACCTTCCACATCCCGATCAGCCCAGTGCCACCGCCAGTCGGGTAGATGATGTGCGTCGGCAGCGACCAATCAAGCTGCTCGGCGAGCTCGAGCCCCATGGTCTTCTTTCCTTCGATGCGATAGGGCTCGCGCAGCGTCGAGACGTCGAAGTATCCGCGCTCGGCGGCGAACGTCCGCGCCTCCTTGCCCGCGTCCCCGATGTGTCCCTCCACGAGATACAGCTCGGCGCCGAACGTGCGGATGGTGTTGAGGATCGCGGCCGGTGTCTCGCGCGGCGCATAGACGCGGACCGGAAGTCCTGCGGCGGCGCCGTACGCGGCCAGTGCGGCGCCCGCGTTACCCGCCGTCGGAACCACCAATCCTGACACGCCGAATCCTTTCGCGCGTGTCACGGCCGCGCTCATCCCGCGTGCCTTGAACGAGCCCGTGGGATTCAGTCCCTCCTCCTTGATCCACACGCGGTTCACGCCAAGCTTGCGCGCGAGTGCGGGAGCGTCCAGGAGCGGCGTTGCGCCCTCGCCCAGCGATACCGGAACCTCGGATGGTTCGAGCGGAAGCAGCGGCGCGTACCGCCACATGTCCTGCCGGTCGAGCAGCTCGGTGAGCTGTGGGGCGTCACCGTCGTAGTCGTACTCGACGAGAAACGGCTGGCCGCATTTGGGGCACAGCGTCGCCAGGCCCTGGCCGGGCTGCTCGTAGTCACACGCGGAACACTCCAGACGCCACGTCCTCACTCACCAGTCTCCTGACCCTGTGCGGATCCATTGATCGTTTCGGCGGCGACGGGTGACTGGCCGTGGAGCAAGTCGAGAATCCGTCGCGCGCTCTTGTCGGAAAAACCCGGCAGCGCGGCGATCGCATCCGGAGTGGCGTTGCGAACGCCTTCGAGACTGCCGAACGCCTGCAGCAGCTGGCGCCGCCGCGCCGCGCCGACCCCCGGAATCCGCAGCAACTCGGACGTTACCGTACGCTTCGCGCGCCGCAACCGCTGGAAGGTCAGCGCGAACCGGTGTGCTTCGTCACGCGCCTGCTGCAGCAGCTTCAGCGCGACGGATCGCTTCGAGAGTCGCAGCGACTCGGAGCGGCCCGGGACGAAGATCTCTTCGTCGCGCTTGGCCAGGCTGATGATCGGCAGCTCGCCGAGCTGCAGCGCCTCCAGTGCTTCCATGGCCGCACTCAGTTGCCCTTTGCCGCCATCGATCACGACCAGGTCCGGCAGCCGCTTCGCTTCGTCCACGCGGCGGCGAAAGTACCTGCCCACCACTTCGCGCATCGACGCAAAGTCGTCGACGCCTTCGACGGTCTTGACCTTGAACTTCCGGTACTCGCTCCTGAATGGCCGGCCGTTCTGGAACCAGACGCAGGACGCGACCGTGTCCGTGCCCTGCGCGTGCGAGATGTCGAAACAGACGATGGCGCGCGGCACCTTTTGGAGCCCCAGCTGGCGCTGCAGCTCGTACACCGGATCACCCGCGCGCTCCTCGGTCTCTTCGCCCTCGAGCAGCGCCTCCTCCAGCAGATGTCGCGCGTTCTGCTCGGCCAGGTCCACCAGCTCACGCTTGGGCCCACGCTGCGGGATCACGATGCGGGTCTTTTCCAGCGACTGCTCGAACACGTCGTGATCCTCGAACTCGAAGGGCACGTACAGCTCCTGCGCACGATCGTCCAGGCGCAGATAGCTCCCCGCGAGATAGGCGGAAAGCACCGCGCCGTCGGTCTCCTCGCTCAGGTTGCCCAGCAGCTGATGCTCGCGCGCCAGCAGCCGGCCCCCGCGAATCCGCATGAGCGCCACGCACGCGTCGTCGCCGTCGCGCGCGTAGCCCACCACGTCGCGGTCTCCGCCCTCGAGCACCTGGACGACCGTCGGCTCTTCCATGCGCTGCAGGTGGTGCAACGCATCGCGCAGCTCGGCCGCACGCTCGAAGTCGAGCGACGTCGACGCCAGCTCCATGCGCTCGCGCACGCGACGTCGCACTTCCGCGGTCTTCCCCTCCAGGAACATGATCACCTCGTCGATCATCGCGCGGTACTCGGCCTGCGACTGCAGCAGGACGCACGGTGCTTTGCATCGGCCGATGTGATAGTCCAGACAGGGTCGATCGGGCGCCGTCGTCGGCAGATCGTAGTTGCAGCTGCGCACCGTGAAGATGCGTTTCACCACGTTCAGCGACCGCCGCATCTGCGCGACGTCTGTGTACGGCCCGAAGTACCTCGAGCCGTCATTCACCAGCCGGCGCGTGACGTACACACGCGGAAACGGCTCCTGCACCGTGACCTTGATGTGCGGATAGCTCTTGTCGTCGCGGAGCGAGATGTTGAACCGAGGCTTGTGCTCCTTGATCAGGTTCGCTTCCAGGATGAGCGCGTGCGCCTCGGTTGGCACCACGATCGTCTCCACCGCCGCCACCTGCTTCATGAGCGCGTACGTCTTGACGCTGTCGATGCGCTCGAGGTTGGCATAGCTCCGCACACGGGAGCGCAGCCGTTTTGCCTTGCCGACGTACAGCACCGTCCCGTCGGCGTCCTTCCACAGATAGACGCCCGGCGATTCCGGTAGCGTGGGGATTTTGTCGAGTACGGAGTCGGGTAGCGTGCTCATTCCTGCGCGGTGCGTGGCGCGGCCCCGGTGAACGGGTGCCCAATGAATATTACCCCGCTCGCGCCCGCGGTTGCCCTATCTGCCGCCGCGTTGGACTCGCCGCAGGAGAATCCCCGCCTCCGGGACCTTCAGGGCGGTCGTGATTCCGAAGTACAGGATGCCGAAGGCCCCCAGCACCAGGACGCCAACGACGATACGGTGGGCGCCCGCCGTCGCGAGCTTCACGCCGATGGACGCCGCGCCGGCGGCAAGCGCCGCCCCCCACAGCGTCAGAACGTATCGCAGCGGAATACCGGTGCGACCGATGCGGCGGTTCAGGCGGCCGCGGAGCAGCGTGAATTCCACCCAGCCGGCCAGTCCCGAGGTCAGGGTCAGTGCGGCTGTTCCCCACTGGGGAGCAATGCCCAGCGCGCGCGGAAGGTGAAGGGCAACGATGTAGCCTGCCACGCTCGCGAGCGACACCCGTATCAGCGCGAAACGCAGCGGTGTTCTCGTGTCGTGCAACGCGTAGAACGCCGACGAGTACAAACGTCCCAGCGTGGTGGCCAACAGGCCCACAGCCGCCGCCGCCAGAATGCCCCATGTCAGTCGCGTATTCTCGGGCGTGAATCGTCCGTGCTGGAACAGAGCGGCTGCGATCACATCGCCAAGCATCAGGAACGCAGCCGCGGACGGCACGACGAAATACGCGATCTGTCGCAGCCCGGAATCGAGTCGCGACCGGATGTGCGTCGCCTGCTGGTCAGCGCTTCCAACCGCGCTCGACATCTCCGGCAACTCGGCGGCAGAGACCGCCATCCCGAACAGACTCACGGGAAGCGTCGTGATGGTCTGCGCGTAGAACAGCAACGACACGGCGCCGGTGGGGAGAAAGCTCGCGATGAACTGGTCTGTGAACGCGTTGATCTGCACGACGCCGCGACCGATGAAGGCCGGCGTGAAGTTGCGCAGCACGGTTCGCACGTGCGTGTTGCCGCGCGCAAAGTGCAGTCGAACGTCGGGGGCCACGCGCATCACCACGGGCAACAGCACCAGGAACTGGAGCGCCGCTCCCGCCACGGAGGCCCACGCCAGCTTGATGGCCACGTCCACCGGCGCGCCGCGGCCGTACCAGAGCAACGTGCTGATCATGGCCGCGTTCCACGCCACGGGCGCGACATACGACATGAAAAAGCGCCGGTGACTGTTGGCGATGCCCAGGCACCACGCGAAGAACACGAACAGCGCTGCCCCGGGAAACAGGATGCGCGTGAGGTGGATCGTGAGATCGCGTTTGTCGCCCGTGAAGCCCCACGCGATCACCGAGACGATCGCCGGCGCGAAGGCGACGCCGAGCAGCACCAGCACCGCGGTGACGAGGGCGAGCATTGCCCCGATCGCGCCCGCGACGCGATCGGCTTCCTTCCGGTCGCCGTGCGCCAACAGCCTCGCGTAGACCGGAATGAACGAGGCAGACAACGCCCCTTCGCCGAAAAGATTCTGAAGGAGGTTCGGAATCCGGAACGCGGCGTTGAATGCGTCGGCCGCGATGGTCTCGGACGCTCCCAGGTAGCGCGCTTTCAGAGATTCGCGAACGAGGCCGAAGATGCGTGACAGGAAGATGCCCGCGGCGACGAGGCCGGCGGCCATGCCGCGGGATCGTGGAGGAGCGCCGCTCTCGATGTCGATACTTTCCGCCATGCCGTTAGCGCGCGACCACGGGCTCGGTGCGATCCGCCCGGAACAACGCGGCCGCGTGCTCACGAGCGGCGGCTCTCATGTCGTCCACGAGATCCGGACCGCCGCGCGTCAACATCGGCACGTAATTCAGGACACGTTCCTGTCGTTGTCCGAGCGGAAAGAGGGCGGCGCTGAGCACGTTCAGATCGTGACGCACCCGATCTTCCCGGCGCTTCACTGCCGCGAGCACACGCCGCTCACCGCGCTTCAGCTTGTGCTCGAGGGAATGCCGCAGACCGTCGATCACTTCTGGTGGCATGAGCGACGTGTTCCGGACGGCATCACCCAGCGACTTCACCGACTCTCTGATCGTTTCCTCCAGCGCGTTCCATGCGGCGGCCACGTCGGGAGGTATGGCGGCCAGCGCCAGGCGGCGCTCCAGTGCCGACAAATCACGCAGCTCGTGGGGCTTGACGCGCAGCCGGCGAAGTGCCTTCTCGGCGAACGGCTCCACGATCGTGCATGACCATCGGGGAACGCCCACCACCGGATCGCGGTCCAGCGCGGCGGCGACGACGTTCGACTGCGTGAGGTACGCCAGCTCTCCGGGACCGGCGACATACGCGACCGTTGGGAAGATCGACCGCTCCGTGACAGGCCGCAGCAGCACGTTCGGGGCGAGCGGCATGTCGGGCTTGCCGGCCGCGACGCGTTCCGCTTCATCCAGCGTGAGACGACGCTTGACGCCTTTCTCGAGCGCGAAGACGAGCGACAGCCCGCGGTCGTCCTCCACCTGCGGCTCGAATCCGAGTTGCCGGATGGCGGCCGCGCGTTCCGTTGTGGCGGCGTTGATGTCTCCGGCCCGCTGCAGCGCCTCGAACAGGATGGGGCGCGCGGCTCGCAGGTACGCGGGATGGGACGAGTCCATCACGGCCACCCCAAGCTCCCCGAGCAACGCGCGCAACATCTGCACGTACGCGTCGCCCAGCGTGCGTTGTCGCGTGAACGCGACGCGCGCATACTCGTAGTACTCCGCGAAGGCCGCAGATCCGCAGGAGCGCCGCAGCTGCTCCAGCAACGCGTGCATGTCCGGCAGCGGCGCGCCCGACATTGGCATTCCCGGTGGCGGCGCGTCGGTCAATCGCAGCGTGTGCAGGCCGTCCGCATCCGCGACGCTGGCAACGCTCGCCTCGAGAAAGTCGGCATCATCAGTCGCGGCCCAGAACACCGGCGCGGCAGGCACACCCAGCTCCTGCTCGATCGTGTCCGCCAGGGTGAGCGCGGTGAGCGCTTTGGCCAGCGTGTATAGCGGGCCACCGAAGAGGCCAGCCTGCTGTCCGGTCGTCACGACCACGCCGTTCTCCGCCGCGACGCGATCGAGCCGCGTGGCGGCCGATCCCGATGGCTCGATCGCCGGTCGCAGCGCCTCCAGCCATCCCGACCTCGACGACCTTACCTGGCTCACGTGTTCGCGCCAGGCGTCGATGCCAGCGGGCCGCCACGGCTGGATCGCCGGTGGCAGCCGCCGCGTCTGCACGGCGAGCGACAGCGGCGATCCGCCGAGCGGCTCGGTGAGGACTCGGCTGCGCGTGGGAGGATTCACTTGTGGTAGGGTTCGCCGCGGATGATCGTGCCTGCCCGGTAGAGCTGCTCGACGAGGACCAGGCGCGCCAACTCGTGAGGCAGTGTCCATGGGGCGAGCGCGAGCCGTGCGTGCGCGGTGTCGCGGAACGACTCCGCGAGACCGTACGCACCACCGATAACGAACGCCAGGTCGCGGGCGCGCTCCCGCGCCTCCTGCACGAACGTCGCGAACGTGGTCGAGGTCATTGCCGCGCCACGCTCGTCGCACGCCACGACGGTCGCCCCCTCCACTCGCGACGCGAGTCGCTCGGCCTCCTTCTTCTTCACGACGTCGACGTCGGCTCCGCGCGCTGCTTCCTCGCGAACCTCGCGCACGTCCAGCGGCCAGTACTTCGCGGCGCGGGTCTCGTAGTGCTCGATCGCCGCCGCGAGCGCCGCATTGCGCGGCTTACCGACGGCGGCGACGATGAGTCTCATCGGTCGACCGAAGGTCCCGCGTTATGCGTAGATCCCGCGGAGCCGGTGGACGGTTGCCACCCGGCTGATGGACAGCATGTAGGCAGCCGTGCGCATGTTGACCTTGTGCTGCTGCGACAGATGCAGCACGTCCGCGAAGCTGCGCTGCATGATTTCCGTGAGACGCTGGTTGACCACGTCCTCCGTCCAGAAATATCCACCGCGGTCCTGTACCCATTCGAAGTACGACACCGTTACGCCGCCCGCGTTCGCCAGAATGTCCGGAATGACGAACACGCCTTTTTCCTCCAGGATGCTGTCGGCGCCCGCGGTCGTCGGTCCGTTCGCGCCTTCGCAGATGACCTTCGCGCGCACTTTTCCGGCGTTCTTGCTCGTGATGACGTTCTCGAGCGCGGCTGGCAGCAGCACGTCGACGTCGAGCGTCAACAGATCGTCGTTGGTGATCGCCTGCGCGCCCGTCAACCCCTCGAGGCTGCGCGTCTTCCGCACATGGGCCAACGCGGCATCGATGTCGATGCCTTTTTCATTGTAGTAGCCGCCGGTCTTGTCGCTGATCGCGACGATCTTGCACCCTTCCCTGGACAGCAGCTGTGCGGCGACGGATCCGACATTCCCGAAGCCCTGGATCGCGATGGTCGTTCCCTGCACCGGCATCTTCAGGTGCTTGAGCGCTTCCTTCGTGACGATCATGCAGCCGCGGCCCGTCGCTTCACGACGACCGAGCGATCCGCCCATCTCGACCGGCTTGCCGGTCACCACCGCCGTGACCGTGTGGCCCATGCGCATGGAGTAGGTATCCATCACCCATGCCATCACGCGCTCGTTGGTGTTGACGTCGGGCGCAGGCACGTCCGAGTCCGGACCCAGCGTCGCGACGATGCCCGCGGTGTAGCGCCGGGTGAGCCGCTCCAGCTCGCCGACGCTCAATTTGGAGGGGTCGCACACGACGCCGCCTTTCGCGCCACCGAACGGCAGGTTCACGACGGCGCACTTCCACGTCATCCACGCCGCCAGCGCCTTCACCTCTTCCAGGTTCACCTGCATGTCGAAGCGGATCCCGCCCTTGGCCGGTCCACGTGAGGTGTTGTAGAGAACCCGGTAACCGGTGAACACTTCGACTTCACCGCTGTCCATCATCACGGGACAGGACACGACCACCTGTTTCTCGGGGTGCCGGAGCACCTTGTAGAGGCCCGGCTCGAGATCCAGCAGCTCTGCCGCGCGATCGAAGCGCGACATCATGGCTTCGAATGGGTTCTCTTCGTTGAGAAAACGATCCTTGTCCGGCCGAACGATTCTCTCGGTGGGAAGTCTGAGATCGGTTGCCATTGGGGGGAGAAACGTTGCGCCAGCTCAGCCGGCGGTAATCGTGGTGGTCGTGGGTGCGTCGAGCACGCGCTGCAGCAGGCGATCGATTTCCCCTCCTCCCTGCTCCACGAAAAGTTGCTGAGAAACATACCACAGCCGGCTGGGCCCGGGCCACCGGTGGGCCAGCTTGACGGCGTCCTTGAGTGTGCATACGGCAAAGCCGTCTGCCGGCACGAGCGCCGCCAGCGCACGAATCTCGTCGTCCGTGAACGCGTGGTGGTCGCGAAAAGCCCGCATCGTCACGCGCGCACCCAGCTGTCCCAATTGATCCTGAAACGCACCGGGCTCGCCGATCGCCGCGATGGCGACAACCGGTGCACCGCGCAGCCGTTCGATCGGCAGCGTGGTTGCGTCCGCTGCATTGACCAGCGCGAGCGGAGCGAGGTGGACCGTTGCGACACCCGCGGACGGCGCCACGGTTCGTAGCAGATCCAAGCCGCGCCGCACGTCGTCCATCGTTGCCGATTTACGGGTGATGATCAGGAGATCCGCGCGTCGAGCGGCGCTGAGCGGCTCGCGCCACGGTCCGGCCGGTAGCAGCCGGCGCCGGCGCGCCAACTGCTCGGCGCTCACCAGTACGATGTCGGCCTGCCGTTGGACGCGGCGATGCTGGAAGGCGTCGTCCAGCACCACCACTTCCGTGCCGCGTTCTCGCGCCGTGCGAATGGCGGCCGCGCGATCGGCGCCCACGATGACCGGTACATGAGGATTCAATCGGCGATGAACCTCGGCTTCGTCGTCGCCGTAGCCGCGCAACACGACCGTGGTGCGCGCCGCGTGGCTCAGACGCTCGGCGAGCCAGGCTGCGACGGGTGTCTTGCCGGTACCACCGACGGTGAGATTGCCCACGCTCAGCGTCTTCACGAGCGGGGCTTCGGCATGAAGAATGTTCGCGTCGTAGAGTGCCGTGCGTGCCGCGCTCACCGCGCCGAACGCAACGGAAAGCGGCCAGAGCGCCAGTCGAGCCATTCCCGCGGCGAGACCGTCTCCGTACCAGACGTCTTCCACGAGGCCCATGTCAGCCCGCATCCGCGGAGGCAATGGCGGTCTCGATGGCATCGCGAACGCGCTCGACGTGCTGCGTGGCGTCGCGTGGGTTCCCGGGTGCCACGCGAATGGGCTGGCCGTACGCCACCGTGACCCGCGCGAAAGGCTTGGGAACCAGGAAGCGATCCCATGACCGCAACCGCCACGCTCGACTCGCGGATGCGCCAGTTGGAATGAGGACCACGCCCGTCCGTTGCGCGATGACCAGCGCGCCGGGAGCAACCACACCAGCCGGACCGCGCGGTCCGTCGACTGTCACGGCGAGATCGTGTCCCGCTTCGATCTCGCGGCTCGCGTTCAGGAGCGCGCGCGCGGCGTCGCGCGAGGTCGAGCCGCGCACGAGTCTGAAGCCGAGGGATTTTGCGATCCGCGCGATGATCTCTCCATCCCGATGCCGGGAGATGATGACACTGATGTCGCGCTTCCGGTGTGTCCACAGCAAGGGGAGGATCTGGCCGTGCCACAGCACGTAGATGATAGGTTCGTCCCGATCGCGTCGCGGCTTGCACACGTCGGGATTGACGAATCGGACGCGCCACGTCGCGGCGAGCGCGCGAATGATCCACGTGCCCAGCGAGGCGATGATGCCAACCTTGGGGTTGCCGCCGGACCGCGCGCCATCGTCGCTCACGACTGGCCTCGATGCTGAGCGAGATTGGCCGCGATCTCGGCCACCCGACGTGCGGCTCCCGCGTCCCCCAGCAGGCGGCGCACCGCGTCCAGATCCGAGACCATGCGCTGACGAACGATGCTCGAGTGATCCAGGAGCGGCTCCAACGTGTTCGCGACCACCCTTGGTTTGAGCGCGTCCTGCACGAACTCTGGAGCCACCTGCTTGCCAGCGACGACGTTGACCAGCCCGATGCGTGGGATCGTCACCAGCCGGCGGGCTGCGAAATACGTGAGTGGGTGCGTGCGATACGCAACGACGTGGGGACAGCCGGTCACGGCGGCCTCCAGCGTCGTCGTTCCGCTCTTGCACATCGCGGCATCCGCGGCGCGAAGAATCGCGACGGACGATCCGTGCACCGATGGATACGGACATCGTTTCGGATCGATCTCGATGTGCGGAGCCGCGCTGACGACGACACGCAGCGACGGATCCCGCTGCCGCAGGATGTTGGCCGTCTCGACGAACGCGTCGAGGTGTCGATCGATCTCCTGGGCGCGACTCCCCGGAAAGAGCGCGAGCATAGGCGCGTCACCAGGGAGGTTCAGCTGTGCTCGCGCGTGCGCTCGGCCAGGCATCTGGGTGGCGCGGTCCAGCAAGGGATGACCGACGAACGTGGCATCCACTCCGTGCTCACGCAGCAGCGCCTCTTCAAAGGGCAGAATCACCGCCGCCTTCGTCACCCAGCGCGCCAGCTTCTCCAGCCTGCCGGCTCCCCACGCCCAGACCTGTGGTACGATGTAATACAGGACGGGAACGCCCGCGTCGGCCGCCGCTTCGGCCACGCGCATGTTGAAACCCGGATAGTCCACGAGCACGACCAAGGCGACGTTGCCCGAATGCAGCAGCGCGCGGATCTCCCGCAGCATCTGCCAGTGCTTCGGGATGTGTCGAATGACCTCGACGAAGCCCAGCACGGCCAGGTCGCGGATGTGCGCGTCGAGGTCCACGCCCGCCTGCTGCATGAGGTCGCCGCCGACGCCCCGCAGCCGCACGGGAGCGCCGCTGGCAACCAGCTCGCGCGCCACGCTCGACGCATGCAGATCGCCGGATGGCTCCCCGGCGACGAACAGGATCTCACGCACGCCCGATCGCCCGCGTCGGCGAAGCGTCCCGCAATCTCGGCAGCGACGCGTTGATCTCGTCGACGATGCGCAGCGCCACCGCGAGCGCATCCCGGCCGTCCTGGCCCGTGACGACGACGGGACTCTCGCCGCGGATGGCCGCGAGGAAGCTCTCATGCTCGAGCTTGAGCGGCTCCCCTTCCGGAGCCTTGAGCTTCACGCGCTCCACGAACTTCTCGATGGACTGCTCGCTCTTGGCCAGCTCCGCGCGGTCCACGTCGGCGCGCAGACGGTAGAACTCTCCCGTCCCGGCCCCCAGGTCGAGCGAGAAGTATCCGTTCTGCTGGAACAGGCGGAGCTTGCGTGAGGCGTCGCGGGAGACGCGACTTGCCTTGATGTTCGCGACGGCGCCGCCCTGGAACTCCAGCCAGCTGTTCGCCATGTCCAGCTCATTGAGCACGCCGACGCCCACCGCCTTGACGCCGGAGATCCGGTCCCGCACCACGGCGTGCACCAGGTCGATGTCGTGGATCAGGAGATCCAGCACCACGGCGACGTCGCGGCTGCGCGCCTTGTACGGCGCCAGCCGCTCGCTCTCCACGAAGCGCGGCGCCTCGAAGTACGGCATGGCAGCGCGCACCGCGCGATTGAATCGCTCCACGTGCCCGATCTGCAGGATCGCGTTCCTCGTTCCCGCAAGACGCAGCAGCGCATCGGCCTGATCGAGCGTCGCCGTGATCGGCTTCTCGATCAGGAGATGAATGCCGCGCTCGAGCGCCTCGCGCGCGACGTCGTAGTGCGCTTGCGTCGGGACGACGACGACCGCGGCGTCGATCACGTCCAGCAGCGCAGGCAGCGACGTGAAGCCCCGCACTCCGAGCTCCGACGCCACGTTGGCGGCACGCTCCGGACTGCTGTCGAAGAATCCCGCGAGCTTTGCGCCGGGTTGCTGGCGCAACAACCGGACGTGATGATAGCCGAGCGCGCCCGCGCCGATGACGCCGATTCGAACGCTCAGATCACCGCCCCCCGCTCACTGCGTTCGAAGAACCGAAGGAACTCGGCAACCTCCGGGATGGGACGCAGCTCGCTCTCCGCTCTCGCACGCGCCTGGGCGAGATTCAGCTCCGACTTGAAGAAGAGACGGTACGCTCGCTTGAGCTCGCGGATCACTTCCTCGGGGAACCCGTTGCGCTGCAGACCCACGGTATTCAAGCCGTAGAGCTTCACCGGATTTCCCACCGCTTTCACGTACGGCGGAACGTCCTTCGCCACGCGCGAGCAGCCCCCGATGAAGCTGTACTTGCCGATGAGCGCGAACTGATGGACGGCGGACACACCCGACAGGATGGCCTTCTCCTCCACGGTCACGTGACCCGCCAGCTGGGTCGTGTTCGAGATGATCACACCATCGCCGATGTGGCAGTCGTGCGCGAGGTGCACGTACGACATGATGAAGCAGCCGCGGCCGACGGTGGTCTTCATCGAGGCAGCCGTTCCACGATTGATCGTCGAGTATTCGCGGATCACGCTGCCCTCGCCGACCTCCACCGTGGTCTCCTCGCCCTTGAACTTCAGGTCCTGGGGATCGCCGCCCAGGACGCTCCCGACGCCGATGCGGACGTTGGGCGCCAGCTTCACATTGCGCTCGAGAACCGCATGCGGTGCGATCACGCAGGCGTCGCCCACGACGCACCCATCACCGACGATCGCGAAAGCGCCGACGGAGACGTCCTTGCCCAGCTGTGCGCCGCGCGAAATGATCGCCGTGGAATGGACGTCCGCGCTCATCGATCGCGTACCATCGCGCCCATCTCGGCTTCGCACACTACCTCGCCGTCCACCCTGGCGACGCCCTTCATCTTGCACATGGTGCCCCGGACCTGAAGCAGATCCAGCTCGAAGCGCAGCTGGTCGCCCGGCTTCACGGGGCGGCGAAATTTCACGTCGTTGAGCGTCGTGAAATAGACCACCTTGCTCTGCGGGTTCTCGAAGGCCCCCATGAGCAGCATCCCACCGACCTGCGCCATTGCTTCGATGATCAGCACACCGGGCATGATCGGATGTCCGGGAAAATGCCCCGCGAAGAACGGCTCGTTGATCGTGACGTTCTTGATGCCAACCACGCGCTTCGGCTCCAGCTCGAGAATCCGATCCACGAGGAGGAACGGATACCGGTGCGCCAACACCCTCATGATCTCTTCGATACCCATCTCTTTGGACACGGTCTTTCCTCTCGTGAGCGACGCGCGCATGGCGCGCACCAGTTGCACCGTCCCGCGATGACTCGGCTTCTTCGCGACGATGCGTGCCCGAACACGGCCGCCGGCCAACGCCAGGTCGCCGACGCAGTCCAGCGCCTTGTGGCGCACGAACTCGTCCGGCCAGCGCAACGTCGTGTCTACCACGCCCGCGTCGTCCAGCACCACGGCATTCTTCGTCGATGCCCCGCGAATCAGTCCCCGCGACCGCAGAAACTCCACTTCGTGCACGAACCCGAAGGTCCGAGCCGCCGCCAACTCATTGGCGAACGTCTCGGGCGTTACGCGATACTGCCCATGCTGACGTCCGATGACCTTGTGCGCGAACTCGATCGTCACATCGAGATCCAGCGCGTCCGCCGGGAACGCCTCGTACTCCGCTTCCCCGTCGGAAACGCGAACTGGCTCGCGCAGCTCCAAATACTGTACGGAACCCGACTGGCGCGCGATACCCGCCTCGCGGAGCGCGTCGAGGAACGGCTGCGCGCTGCCATCCATGATTGGCGGCTCCGGTCCGTCCATCTCGATGAGCAGATCGTCCAGCTCCAGCGCCCCGACGGCGGCCAGCACGTGCTCCACGGTGTGCACGGAGACTGGATCGTTGCCCAGCTGCGTGCGTCGCTCGGTGAGTACGGCGGCGTCGACGTCCGCGGGAATTCGGGGGCCGTCAGGCAGGTCGGTCCGGCGAAAGACGAGCCCCGCACCGCTCGTGGCGGGTTGGAATGTCAGTCGGCACGGCACGCCAAGATGCAGTCCGACGCCTTCCAGGGACGCAGACCGCGCGATCGTCGCGCGACTCACCGTGCGCGGCCTTCCTCGTCGGAACCGGACAGCAGACGCTCGAGGTGCTTTACCATGCCGCTGAGCTTGAACAACGCCGCGTGCGCGCGCAACGACTCGCGGTGTGGACGGGCAGGATAGCCCGACCATGTCTCGCCAGGCGGGACGTCACCGAAGACGCCGGACTGCGCGGCCAGCCGGGCGCCCTTCCCGATCGTGTGATGCCCGGCGAGGCCCGCCTGACCGCCGATCACTACGCCGTCCTCGATGCGCACCGAACCGGAGATCCCGGTTTGCGCCGCGATCAGGCACAGCCGGCCGATACGAACGTTGTGCGCCACGTGCACCAGGTTGTCGATCTTGGTGCCGGCGCCGATCACGGTGTCGTCGATGCTGCCGCGATCGATCGTCGTTCCCGCACCGATCTCCACATCGCTCTCGATCACGCAGCGTCCGACGTGCGGAATCTTCTCGTGCTGGTTGTTGCGGTAGACATAACCGAACCCGTCGGAGCCGATGACGGCGCCGGAGTGAACGGCCACGCGATTCCCCAGCTGCGTTCCGGAGTACACCGTCACGCTCGGGAACAGATGCACGTCGTCGCCCACCTGCACGCCGGCGCCGACACTGCAGTGCGCGTCGAGCGTCGCTCGGTCGCCGAGCACCGCGCCATCCGCGACATGGACGTATGGACCGATGGCTACGAGCGAGCCAAGGCGAACGCCGCGGCCAAGCAACGCTGTTGGATGAACACCGGGACGGCGCTCGGGCGCCCGATACAGCCGTGGCAGCAGCGACACCAGGGAATCCTGGGGTCGCTCCACGACGATCCGCGCCCGTGCTCGCGTCTCCGCGGTTGCGACGTCCGGTGACAACAACACCACCGATGCCTCGGTACCGGCGAGCAGTCGCGCGTACTTGGCGGACGCACAGAAGCTCAGTTGTCCCGAACGCGCACGGTCCAGCGCCGCGACGCTCGTGATGCTCGCGCCGGCATCGCCGTGCACGGTCCCACCAGTCAGCTCCGCGATGACAGCGGCGGTGAGAACGCTGCCGCCCTCACCGCCGGATGACTGCTCCATCCCTGCCGTCACGCCCCGGGCGGCTTCGGCCGCGTCACGCCGGACGGCGTATTCGCGGGAGCACCCACGGCTGGCTTCGGCGCAGCAACTGGCGGAGTCGTCGTCCGCACGGCCGCGGTGGTTCTCAGGCGCGCCACCACGCGCTCGGTGATGTCGAGGTTCTTGTCCGCCGCCAGAATGGGCGATGCGCCCGGCTCGCTGCTGAGGATCACCGCGTAGCCATCCTCGGCGCGAATGTCCTCGAGCACCTTGCGCACCTGCTCCATGATCGGCGCCATGAGCTCGTTCTGCCGGCGGGACGCAGCCTGCTCCAACTCCTGCTGCCGGGCTCTCAACGAATCCTCCTTGGCCTGCAGCGCGCGCTGGCGCCTCTCCTTGTCCGGCGCCGTCAGCTTGGCCTCCGCCTTCTGATAGTCAGAGACGGCCTGGTTCAGCGCCTCGTTGAGCTTGTTGAGCTCCGAGCGAAAACCCTCGGTCTCCTTGCGAAACTGAGCTTCCGCGTCGGCCCTGCCCGGTGCGGCCTCGAAGAGCGCCTGCGGATTGACGTAGGCGATGACACGGGCCGGCGTTGCGTTTTGTGCAGCCGCGCTGGTGCCGGCGATTGCGAGCGCGGCCGCGGCCAAGGCCGCGGCGCGAAAAGTCGAGCGCATTTGAGCTCCGATTAGAAGAACTGACCGAACTTGAAGTGGACCTGCCAATTTGGTGCCCGGCGACCCAGCGCGTCGGTGCGGTCGAAACCGTAACCGAGGTCCAACCCCAGCGGCCCCAGCGGCGTCACCAGAGCTGCGCCGAAGCCCGCGCCGCGGAACAGCCGGGTCGGGTTGAAGTCCCGCGGCCGTGCCCAGAGATTGCCGGCATCGAAGAACGAGGAAAGATACAACTGTGGGCTCACGCGGAGACCCACCTCTGCCGACGTCGTGAAGAATGCGTTCCCGAATGACTCGGTCTGCGCCTGAAACTGCCCCGTGCCGCCGATGTAGCCCTTGGGCGAGATCGAGAACTCCTCATAGCCACGCAGCTGCTCGCCGTATTGCACGCCGCCGAGCGAGAACGCCTGGTAAATGAAGAACGGACCTGGATTCCCGAACAGTGTGCCCGCCTTGGTGGTCAGTCCCGCCACGATCTTGAGCGGCTGCGATCCCGGGTTGCCTCCACCGAACGTCGCGAGCGTTGCATAGCCGCGCAGCTCGCCCGTGTACCGCTGATACGCCGCCGTACCGCCGAGTGGACCGCCGTTGAACGACGAGCTGAACGACTGGTGCGCACCCGAGCTGGGGAACGGCATGTCATACCGCGAGTCGCGATCCAGCCCCACACCGACGCTCGACCTGAAGCAGCTGGTGCCGGCGCCGCATTGGATTGTCGAGGTGAGTCCCTCGTCACCATATCGCACGGATTCGCCGCCGTAGTCCACGAACAGGCGCGTATAGCGCGTTTTGGGCAGCGGAAAGCCGAAACGAAGCTGTCCGCCTGCGCGCGTGGTCCGGCCCAGGTTGCCGACGATGAAGCGAGAGCGGGTGTGATACGCGGTCGCGGTCCCGGACACGCGGCTCTCGCGAATCCGCGGATCCGTGTACGAGAGATTGAAGTCGTTGATGTAGCGACCGAACTGCCACTGGAGTGAACCGCGCTTGCACAAGCCGAAGAGATTCGGCTGGTCGAAGCCGATGAATCCTCCGACGCCGGTGCCTTGCCCCACGGACGCGCCGAAGTTGACGTTGCCCGTCCGCTTCTCCTTCACGTGGAAAATGATGTCGATGTCGCCCTGCTCGTTCGCGTTTCGCACGTCGGGCTGTGGCACCGGCGTCTCGAAAAACTGCATCTGCGAAATGCTCTGATAGCTGCGCAGCAGCAGGTCGCGATTGAAGACGTCGCCCGGGACGATCATGATCTGATCGCGAATGCACGACTCGGTCGTGATGTCGTTGCCGAGGATATCGACGCGATTCACGATCGCCGGCGTACGCTCATCGATGTCCCAGCGCAGGTTCACGGTGGGCACGGAATCCCTGCCGACTTTCACGCGCTCTACCACCGGACGCACCTGCGCGTAGATGTAGCCTTCGTTCGCGTAGGCCTCCTGCACCTGCCGCGTCGCCTCGTCCCACTTGGTCTGGTCGAAGACGTTGGGCGGGTCCTTGGGGCCGCCCGTACGAGTCAGCACCCCGGCGACGTCGGCGACCGTCTCCTTCAGGGTGCGACCTCGTTCCGTGAACGGGTAGAATCTCCGCAGCTCGTCGCTCGAGAAGCGCCGGGCACCATTCACTTCGAACTCACCGACACGGTACTGCGGGCCCTCGGTGACCGAGAGATCCACCAGCGCCTTTCCGCGAGCCCGATCCACGATCAAGGTGTCGCGCGTCAGCTGCATGTCGATGAAGCCGTGACGCCCGAACGTCTGCGGGATCCGCTCGGTGACGTCTCCCGCGTACTTGTTGTCGTCGAACTCGCCCTTCTTCCACCAGAAGAATCCTTCGGGCCTGGTCTGCATCGAGCTGACGATCTCGCGGTCGCTGACTCGCGCGTTGCCATCGATTCTCACGCCCGAGACCGCCATCCGGCGCCCTTCGTCCACGAGGAACGTGATCTTGGTTCCCGCCGCAACCGTCGTCGTCTCCGCGCGAGCCCGGGCCAGATAGAAGCCCCTGGCGGCGTACACGGAATCCATCTTCGCGATCGCGCGGGCGACCTGCGCAGGATCGATCGGGCGGCCAATGAGCATGTCCACCTGGTCGCGCAGCGTTCCGACCGAAACACGGTTGGCGCCACGAACGTCGACCTCGCCCAGCAGGGGGCGCTCTTTCAGCTCGAACGTGATGATGGACTTGCCGCTCACCACCCGACAACGCACCTGGATGTCGTCGAACTGCGTCGTTTCGAACAGGCTTTTGATCGCCCGCTGAAGCGTGCGGTAGTTCAGTGCGGTACCGGGCGTTATCCCGACGTCGCCGCGCAGCGCGGCCTCTCCTACCCGGGAGTTACCGACGAAAGCGACGCTGTCCGGCTTTGCGCACGCGCCGGTCACCGGGGGCTCCTGTGCGGCTGCGGCGGTGGCCACCAGCAGCAGGGCGACCGAAGTTCTTGCTACGCTTTGCATTTGGCGGAAATATACACGGCAATCGCTGGCGAGATTCACGCCAGCCGTTCCGGAAAGCAAGAGGGCCTGCCGTCGGGCGGCAGGCCCCCTCTGGACATCTACTGAGACGCGCGGGTTACGGCGGATTGCACATGCCGAGAACTCGCCCTCAGGCGTTGTGGGCGGTCGGCGTCATCACCCTGAAGTCCAGTTTCGTCCCGTCGGGCGACACATCCACCTCGATCTCGTCACCTCGCGAGAATTCACCCACGAGGATCTTCTCGGACAACGGATCCTCGATGTACCGCTGGATCGCCCGGCGCAATGGTCTCGCGCCGTACGCCTCGTCGTAACCGTTCTTCACGAGGAAGTCGGTTCCCGCGTCCGTGAGCGTCAGGACCAGTTCCTCCTCGGCCAGCCGCTTCCGGACGTCCTTGAGCAGAATCTGGACGATGGCCGAGATGTGGGTGCGGTCGAGCGGGTGGAAGACGATGGTGTCGTCCACGCGGTTCAGGAACTCGGGGTTGAAAACGTTCTTCAACTCCTCCCGCACCTTCTCCGACATCCGGTCGAAGGTCATCCGCGAGTCGCCGGCGTTGAACCCGAGCGTCCGGTTCTTCGTGATATCCCGGGCACCCACGTTCGACGTCATGATCACGACCGTGTTCTTGAAATCGATCACTCGGCCGTAGTTGTCGGTGAGATGCCCTTCGTCAAGCACCTGAAGCAGGATGTTGAAGACATCCGGGTGGGCCTTCTCGATCTCGTCTAGAAGCACGACGCTGTACGGCTTCCGGCGCACGGCTTTCGTGAGCGTGCCGGAGTCCTCGTAGCCGACATAGCCCGGCGGAGCGCCGATGAGGCGGGACACGGAGAACTTCTCCATGTATTCGCTCATGTCGACGCGAATCAGCGCGTTCTGATCGGCGAAGAGGAACTTCGCGAGGGCCCGCGCGAGCTCGGTTTTGCCA
>DASTVV010000110.1:0-48342 GCA_035758925.1 Gemmatimonadaceae bacterium | reverse complement strand
AGCAACCGGTGCCACCGGACCCACGGGTCCGACTGGAGCTACCGGCGCGACAGGTAATGACGGCGCGAACGGCGCTGCCGGAGCGACTGGCCCCACCGGTCCGACTGGCGCGACCGGCGCGACCGGCGCAACTGGTAATGACGGCGCGAACGGCGCCGCTGGAGCGACTGGCCCCACTGGTCCGACCGGCGCAACTGGCGCAACTGGCGCAACCGGTGCCACCGGACCCACCGGTCCGACTGGCGCGACCGGCGCGACCGGCGCGACTGGTAACGACGGCGCGAACGGCGCCCCTGGAGCGACTGGCCCCACCGGTCCAACCGGAGCCACTGGCGCGACCGGAGCAACCGGTGCCACCGGACCCACGGGTCCGACTGGAGCGACCGGCGCGACTGGTAATGACGGCGCGAACGGCGCTGCCGGAGCGACTGGCCCCACCGGTCCAACTGGCGCAACCGGAGCAACTGGAGCCACCGGACCCACGGGTCCGACTGGAGCGACCGGCGCGACTGGCCCAACGGGTCCGACGGGATCGACTGGTGCGACCGGACCGACCGGCGCTACTGGAGCGACCGGAGCGACAGGAACGCCCGGCGTCGACGGTGCGACTGGGCCCACCGGAGCCACCGGTCCGACGGGCGCCACCGGTCCTACCGGCGCCACTGGTCCTACCGGCGCGACTGGTGCTACCGGCGCGACTGGCGCGACGGGTGCCACCGGCGCCACGGGACCAACCGGCCCCGTAGACTACCGCGCCGGCGCGAGCACGTGGAACGCCGCTGCGGCACGCACAATCACGTTCTCGAGCGCGATGCCGAGCACCAACTACCAGGTCTTCATCTCAGACCAGGGAACGCTCGGAGTGAATACGGGCGGCTGCTACACCGTCAGCGCCAAGACGGTCAATGGGTTCACCGTGCGTCCGATCAACTGCGGCAACGGCGCAAACCTCTCAGCGACCAGCGCATTCGCCTGGATGGCGATTGCGAATCAGTAGCTCCACATGGTAGTTGTGGTGATGGTGATCGGGCACTCAGTCACAGCATGAGAATCCTGGATCGAGTCAATGCGCGACTGGTGTACGTCGCGTTGCTCGCTGCCCTGCCGTTCATCGTCTACGCGAACGGCTATCGCCACGCCTATCACCTGGACGACGCGTACACGATCGTCTCGAACCCGAGCCTCCGGTCGCTGCGCGCCGTACCGAGCTACTTCGCCGATCCGGGCACGTATACCTCGAATCGCGAGCAGGCGGACTACCGGCCGGTGTTGCAGGCGACATACGCCGTCAACTACCAGATGGGAGGCTATGACGTCTGGTGGTGGCATTTCACTCAGATCGTGCTGCACGCGCTCGTGACGCTCGGCGTTTACGGGCTCTGCCTGCGGATCATCACACTGATGCGCAGCGACTCGCAGCCGCGCAACCCGGACCTCATAGCGTTCATCGGAGCCGCCATCGTCGCGGTGCATCCTTCCTCATCGGGCGTGGTCAACTATCTCAACGCCCGTTCGTCGCTGCTCACGGCCGCGTTCCTGCTGCCTGCGCTGATCGCCTACATGCGGTCGGCTGACTCGCCCCGATATGGCAAGCCGCAGTGGGCCGCCGCATTCCTCTACATGCTCGCGCTCTTCACGAAAGTGGAAGCAGTCGGCGCCCTCGGCGCATGCTGGGCGTTCGACCTCTGGCAGCGCGGGCGCGAGAATCCGGACGCGAATCTGTGGCGCAGCCTCCGGGCATCGTTCGATCGGCGCACCCTCGTGCGACTCGCGCCGGCGCTGGCAGTCACCATCGCCTATTTCGTCATTCGCTCGCGAGTGATGGCGCCCTTCCCCTTCGCCGACACGCGTCACGCCCCCGACGTGGGAGCGTCGACGTACCTCGCCACGCAACTCACCGCCTGGTGGTACTACATCGCTCGATGGATCGCCCCGGTTCGACTGGTCGCCGACTATCTCGCCTATCCCGTCTATCGCTCGTGGCTGGATCCCGTCGTACTGCTCTCGACTGGCGGCTGGCTGGCCGTCGGAACGATGCTCGTCGCAAACTGGAAGCGCTCGCCGCATCTCGTGTTTCTCGCGGTTGCGTCGCTCGCGCTCCTCAGCCCCACGTCATCGATCGCTCCTCTGGCCGAGATGGTGAACGAGCATCGGCCGTATCTGCCCATCGCGATCCTCTCGCTCGCGGCGGTGATTCCCATCGGTCGAGCGCTGTTGGAGCTGCGGCCGGGCGTTCGCAGGACGCTGGCCACGAGCGGCGCCGTGGTATTCATGTCCCTGAGCATGCTCACGTGGCGGCGCAACGAAGTGTTCGCGACGCCGAATAGTTTCTGGGCGGACGTGCTCGCCAAGGCCCCGTCGTCGCGCGCGCATCTGAATTATGGGGTCGCCTTGATGAAGGATGGGGACATGCAGGGCGCGCTGCGTGAATTCCATCAGTCGCTCGACCTCGCGCCGTTCTGGTACTACACGCACATCAACATGGGCGTCGCCTATCAGCACATTGGCCAGACAGACTCGGCACGCGTCCACTACGATCACGCGGTGCAGTACGACCAGTACAGCGGACAGGCGTTGACCTGGCGTGGCGAGTTTCGTCTCGCTCAGCGTGACTTCAGCGGCGCGCGAGACGACTTCGCGAGCTCCATGAAGCTCGGGCTGCAGCGGTACCGCAACGCGAAGGGACTCGCGACCGCGTACGCTGGCCTTGGCCTCATCGACAGCTCGCTGGCGCAAACTGATACGCTGCTCGCGATCGATCGCCCGGCCGCCTTGAACGACATCCCGGGCATCTCGACGCCCTACTTCGATAACGTCGCGCTGCACGGGGCCGGCATTCGCTATTACGAAGCCCTTCAATCACGGGTGCCCGGCCAGGCCTGGATGGCCGAGAACATCGCGCGCCTTGGTCGACCCTTGGTGGTCCTGGCCAGCGCCGACACCGTCAGCCAGGCGTCGTTGATGGAGCGCGGTCTCGACCTGCTGTACCAGAAAAAGGATCCCGCCGCTGCGGTTGCGCAGTTCCGCAAAATTCTGCAACGCAATCCCCTGCACTACGGTGCGACGTATCAGCTCGCGACTGCGCTGGACCGGGTCGGCCAGACCAGCCAGGCTCGCGAGCTCTGGGTCAAGGTCCTTGGAATGGCAACCACGTATAAGGACTCGCGAACAGCGGAAACCGCGCGCGCGCGCCTGGCGCGGCCCTAGCCGATCGCTGCTCTATTGTTTGATGGGCTTCGCGGCTGGTGTCGCGACGCTCATTCGAACAAGTCTGGCGGGTTGTTCGGGCGTCGTGGGTAGAACCAGCGTCAGTCCGGCGACACTCGCAATCGCCCTTGCCGCTTCCTCGGGCGTGATGTCGCTCAGTGTGCCGGACACGCGCTCGTGAACGTCGGTGGGTACCTCGATCCGATAGCCAGTCGTTTTCAGAACGTAGAGAACGACGTCATGGATGTCGGCGTGGTCGACGGTCAGCGTGACGCGGCGCGCGCCACCGATCACAGGCACTACCGGAGTACCTTCACCTGCCAAGGGCCCTCGAGAGTCGGCGGGCGTCCCGTTGGAGGTGGCGACCACACGCGGCGGTGAGACAGGACGGGGCGCCGGCCGCGGGTCATCGCCGAACCGCAACGGCATCGAGATGCCGGCGAGAAGCGACCAGCTCACGGATTTCGCTTGGGATGCGTCGGTCGGGAGCACATAGGGTCGCAGGCCTGCCGCGGCACGCGCTTCAGTCACCACGCTGACGGATCCCAGATACCAGTCGACTCCAGCCCCGCCCGCGACCCCGGCGTCCACCTGCCGTGATTGGGCCCCGCCGCTCTCGCACGGATCGTTCGTGCTGACCCCGCCACCCAGAAACTGCACCCGACAGCGCATCCGAATCCCCAGGTTTGGGCCGACGGACACGTACGGTGCGATTCCGCCATCGCGTGCCTGTGGAAGCTGGAATCTCACCAGGATCGGCAGCTCCACGTTGTCCGTGGTCATTGTGACGGTCGATCCAACCACACCCGAGACGCCGGTGCGCCGCACGTAGATCAATTCGGGCTGGATGGCCACGAATCGATTGAACTTGCGCCAGGCAAACATCCCCGTTGTGGGTGCCTTGTTCCAGACGAACTCGTCGCTGGGCGTCAGTCCGGCCTGGCTGACGCCGGTCTTGAGACCCCCTTCCCAGCGCTGAGCTGGCGCCACCGAGGCAGCGCAAATCAGCGCTGCCACCATCGACAGGCGGCGTCCGGGCACACGGAGGGGCATACAATACCGGACGACGCCGCGGATTTCGGCGCAACACGCCAGGCCAGGACGGCCCGATCGGTCCTACCCAGGCAGGCCCGCGACTACCGCTGTCTCGAAAGTTCGCCTGCGAAACGCCTGACTCCCTGCGAGCGGCGTGCTGGGATCTCGCTCTGCGGCGGCGCAGCGCGCCCGGCGGTCTGCGCACTCAGCGCCAAAGCGACACCGTTGGACCAACCGAAACCGTCCTGGTTTGGATACTCGCCGCCCCCAGCCCGCTTGGTCAGATCCTCGACGTCGTACTTCTCTGTCATCTTGCCGGTCGCCTGATAGGTCCGCCGGTTGAGCGCAAGCCAGCGCTGGCGTGCCTCGTTAGCCAGGTCGGCGCGGCCGTAGCGCCTCACCCCTTCAATTGTAAGCCACACGAGCGGCGGCCATCCGTTGGGCGCATCCCACTGCTGTCCCGAGGCAATGTTGCTGGTGACCCACCCCCCGGGCTTGAGGAAGTCGCGCTCCAGCCGGGCGGCCACCGCACGCCCCTGCTCTGGCGTGGCGAGTCCGAAATACAACGGTTCGACCGCTGCCAGCGTCGGACGGTCCGTGATGCGTTCGCCTGTGCGCCACCGAACGTCGAAGAAGAACCCTTGCGCCTGGTCGAACGACACGGCAAGCAGTGCGGTTCGGCGCGTCTCAGCCAACGCCTCGAACCTGATCGCGACTGCCGTGTCGCCCTGTCGCGCGCGGGCCCGACGCAGCGCCGCGATGGTCATCTCCAGGTTGTACATCAGACTATTGAGATCGACCGGGATGACGTCCGTCGTCTCGAGTGTCCGGAGATCGTTGGGATTGCGCATCCAGCGGCTGGAGAAATCCCAACCGCTCTCCGCTGAAGCGCGCGTATTGCGATAGAACGTCGATCGCTGGGCCTCGGGCAGTGACCGGGCCAGCTCGTAGTCCGGCTTGTATGCCTCAGGTCGCGGATCGGCGCGATCGTCCCAGTAGCGGTTCAACACCTGCCCGTTTTGCAGCTTCACGACGCGCCGATGCGCTTGCCCCGGCGCCAGGCGGTCGGCGCCCTCCATCCAGAACGCGTGCTCCAGTTCCAGCGCTTCGAGGTATCGCACCGCCTGTGAGGTGTCGGTCGCGCGCGCGAACAGGCCAACCATCGCTGCGAAGTACGGTGGCTGGCTGCGCGTCAGGTAGTACGTCCGGTTGCCGTTGGGGATGTGACCAACCGTGCGCATGAGGTGCGCAAAGTTGTCGAGCATGTGGCGCACGAGATCCGTGCGCCCGCTCTCGATCAACCCGAGCATCGTGAAGTACGAATCCCAATAGTAGATCTCCCTGAAGCGTCCTCCCGGTACGACGTATTCGTTCGGCAGCGGGATCAGCGACGATCGTGGATCCACAGGGTCTGCAGGACGCGTGAGCACAGGCCACAGCGCGCGAATGTGCTCCTCCATCGACTGCGTCGTGTCGCTGTGAAAGTCCCCGCCGACGGGTTTGGGAAGCTCGAAGTTCTCGTCCACAAACACACGCAGCTGGAAACCTGGCTGGGTTCGAGCGGCCGCGTATTTCGCGACGACGTCCGCCGGCGCGCTCTTCGGCCGCGCGTCCGCGAAGGTCTTCGAATCGGGAAAGAGCCCCGACAACTGAACATCGGAGAATAGCTGGCCGAGGTCGCGCGACGGCTCGTACAGCGCGGCAACACTCGCGGCAACACTCGCGGCGACGCTCGGCGCGGCCACTCCCGTCCCAGCCGGTGCCGGGCGACACGCGACGAGAATGGACGCAACAGCAACGGCCACCGCGCCGAAGGCGCGGCGGCCCGACCGAATCACTATCTGAAGATGATCCACAACACACCGATGATGGCCACCAGAACCACCGAGCCAATGACGTTGACCGTGTGATCCTTGGGCGTGATGTCCGCCGTAAGCGGAGCCGCCTCTGTCTCGAGCGTGAGATCGCGCACGTGCTGCGGCCCCGGCGGCGCCGTCGAGTAACTGACCCCGATGAGAATCACCGTGCACAGCGCGAACAGCAGCGCCGCGAAGTGGAGAAAGTTGATCGTCGCGAACCAGTGAAGGAATCCGGTCGGCGGCAGATGCGCCTTGCCGAGCTCCAGGCCAAGGCGCAGGGCACCGAGTACGAGTCCGGTCATGAGCGCCCACATGGCGCCCGTACCGTTCAAGCGTTTGTTGAGCACACCGAGCAGAAAGCACGCCGCCACCGGCGGCGCGATGTACGCCTGCACGCTCTGCAGATAGATGTAGATCTGCGGCGAGATGTACTTCATGAAGGGAATCCAGGCGAGACCGAGCCCCACGAGGATCACCGTCGAGGCGCGGCCAACCTCCACCAGGCGCGTCTCACTCGCGGTCGGGCGCAACTTCCGATACACGTCCCACGTCAGCAGCGTCGAGCAGGAGTTGAATGCGGACGCGAGAGAGCTCATGAGGGCCGCCAGCATTCCCGCAAGCACGAGTCCCTTGAAGCCCGCAGGCAGGAGCCGCGTCACCAGCGCCGGATACGCCGAGTCCGCAGCGCCGCCGCGGACGTCGGCATACAAGGCTGCCGCGATCATACCCGGAAGCACGAAGATGAACACGGGAAGAATCTTGAGGTACCCGGCGAAGATCGTGCCGCGCCTCGCCTCGCTCACATTCTTCGCCGCCAGCACGCGCTGGACGATGTGCTGGTCGGTACACCAGTACCACACACCGAGGATCGGCGCGCCGAAGATGACACCCGTCCACGGGAAGTCCGGATGATTCGACGGCTTCCACATGGAGAAGAAATCGGCGGGCAGTCGCGCGTGCAGCTCCGACCATCCGCCGATGTTGTGCAGCCCGATGATCATCAGCGCCGCCGAGCCGACGATGAGCACGACGGCCTGCATCACTTCTGTATAGATCACCGCCCGCAAGCCGCCGAGAATCGTGTAGATGCCCGTAATGACGATGAGCACGGCCGCGCTGGTGTAGATGTCCATGCCCGTTACCGCGCGCATCACGACGCCGCCGGCAAAGAGCGTCACGCTGATCTTGGTGAGCACGTAGCCGATCACTGACACCCAGCTGAAATACCAGCGCGCGGCGGAGTTGTAACGACGCTCGAGGAATTCGGGCATCGTGTACACGCCGCTCCGCAGATAGAAGGGCGTGAACAGCCATCCCAGGAGGAGCAGCATGAAACACGCGAGCCACTCGAAGTGGCCGACGGCAAGGCCGCTCGCCGCGCCGGTGCCCGCGAGGCCGACGAGGTGCTCGCTCCCGATGTTCGACGCGAACAGGCTGGCGCCGACGGCGAGCCACCCTACTTCTCGCCCCGCGAGGAAGTAGTCGGAGCTCACCTTCTTTTCGCGCCGCGCCGACCAGTAGCCGATATAAAGGAGGACGAGGAAGTACGCGGCGATGACGAGAAGATCCAGCAAATGGAGGTTGCTCATTGCCCTGGGGTGAGGGATGGCCTGAGAACCTGCGGGAGTTACTGCACCTTCGCGTGTAGCGGTCGAAGCACCTTCAGACTGTCATTGTTGCGCGCGACCACGATGAGCGATCGGCCGTTCACTGTGCGCAGCCACTTCATGTGACGCACTTGCCCTTCGATGAAAAGATTACTCTCCTGAAGATCGACCGGCGTGAAGTTGATCGTCGCTGTCCGCGTACCGTGCAACAGCAGCCCATGGCTGGCATCGAAGCGCCCGACGATCGGTGGCACACCGAAGAAGTTGCCGGCCACGAGGAGGTCCTGGACCCCGTCGCCGTCGAAATCCCCAGTCAGCGTTGCATTGATGGGCGCCAGCTGTGCCTCGACCGGAAGCGGTCGAAGGTCGAAGCGGCCGTCCCGACTCAGCGCAATGGCGCTGCCGAACGTGTTGGCCTCGAGCACCTTCGCGTCGCGGAGATCGGCGGCAGGAAAGATGTCCTCCACGCGACTGGCGCCGAAGGACGCGTACGTGGGATATCGGCTGCGAAGCGACGGATTCTGTCGCACGACCTCGTCGCGCCCGGCGACGGGATAGCTCACGCCATTCTTGTAGAAGGTGAGGATCTGCTGAAGCGTGCCATTCTTCGCAAAGTCGTGGACATACAGTCGTGCGGGCTCGTATTGCGACGCTCGGATATACGAGTTGAGGCCCAGATTGCCAAGTACCAGGTCGGGGCGGCCGTCGCCGTTCACGTCCGACGCCGACACCGTGCTCCACCAGCCGTTGGAGCCCGCGAGGCCAACCTGGGACGTCCGGTCCGCAAGGCGGCCATTCTCCTGGTGGAACACGCGAACCGGCATCCACTCCCCGACGACGACCAGATCCAGCTTGCCATCGCCATCGTAGTCGAGCCACGCGGCGGAGGACACCATGCCGGCATTCGAAAGGTCCGGGGACGATTCGGCCGCCACGTCTCGGAAATGTCCTTTCCCGTCGTTCAGCAGCAGGTAACTCGTGGGGGTCGTTCCGTAACTGCCGCTCACCGAGCGTCGCCCAACGAAGAGATCCGGACTGCCGTCACCGTTGACATCTCCAACGGCCACGCAGGAACCGCTCTCACGGAGTCTCGGAAGCGCCGCACGGTCGCGTCGGAAATGACCGCGACCGTCGTTGAGGTACAGACGATCCTGAAGCGCTTCGTCATCGCCCAGGAATTCGTTTCCGCCGCTTACGACGTAGAGATCGGGGTGTCCGTCGCCATTGGCGTCCACGAAAGCCGCGTCCACATCCTCTGCGAGGCTGTCTGCCGCGAACGCATTCTCATCCCGTTTGCGAAACGTTCCGTCGCTCTGCTGCACGAAGAGGCGACCTGACTGCCATTTGGCGCCACCGACGTAAACGTCGTCCAGGCCGTCGCCGTTGACGTCTCCGACGGCAAGGGCCGGTCCTTCAGTGGACAGCAACCGCGGAATGAGCGGCTCGCGATCGTAGTCGCGGTAGTCGTTTTCCGCGTGCTTGAAGGCGAGGCCCACCTGACTGGTCACGTCCGCAAAGAGCGGCGCTCGCCCGCCGCGCACGCGGCGCGCGGATACGTTGGCGCTGTCCTGCCAGAGCGTGATGGTTCGATCGCCCTGCACACCTGTGAGCACCTGAGACCGCCGGTCGGGCCAGACCACGATGAGCGAATCGATCCGCGCCGACGTGCCAAGTCCAAAGTGCAGGCGCGGGTCCACGGATGACTGATAGCCGCGCGTGGGCATCTGCTCGAGCAGCTGGACGCTCGTGCCCTGTCTGACGATGACCTTGGCGCCGATGCCGCCACTGTTGGTGCCGCTCGTCGCGCCGCGCAAGCGCACCTGCATATAGTGGTTGCCGTTCCGCCGCCGAGCGTTGTTCCGATAGATGGCGGCTGGCGCATTGATCCTGTTCACGACGAGGTCGAGCGCCCCGCTGTTGTTCAGGTCCACGTACGCCGCGCCATTCGAGAATCCCGGCTGCGCGAGGCCCCACTGCGTTGCCACGTCCGTGAAGTGGAGGCCGCCCTCATTGCGATACGCGTGATTCGCGAGGGCCACGCTCGGCATGTGGTCCACCAGGGACAGATTCGTCGCGTTGATACCCGAAGCGAGCGACGCCTGAACGACGCCGTTCGAGATGTACGCGATGTAGTCCATGTCGTTCGGCCGGCGATACACACCGTCCGCGATGAAAAGGTCCTTGCGGCCGTCGTTGTCCAGGTCCACGAACAACGGAGACCAGCTCCAGTCGGTGGCCGACACGCCGGCCAGGTAGCCGACGTCGCTGAAGAGCGCTGTCGGCACTCCTCGCCCGCCCGCTGCCGGCCGCACGCCCCGATTGAGCTGCAGCGTGTTGCGCGCGTATTGCGGATGGTACCCAGCCGCTGCTTTCAGATTGAACAGCTCGACGCTCTCGGACGTAGCGGAGGCCTTGAGGATCTCCTCGCGCTGCGGGAGCATGTCGGCCGCGGCGATGTCCGGACGCAGGTCGTTGTTGAAATCCGCGGCGTCCACGCCCATCGAAAAGCGACTCGTGTGTCCCATGGACTTCGCCAACGACTCGGTGAACGTCCCGTCGCAGTTGTTGTAGTACAGCAGGTCGTCTTCCTGGAAATCGTTGGCGACGTAGAGATCCATGCAGCCGTCGCCGTTCAGATCGCTCGCGACGACGCCGAGGCCGAAGTCCACGCCCCCGTAGATGCCGGCCCGCTGACTCACGTCGGTGAAGTGGCCCCGATCGTTGCGATACAGGCGATCACCGATCCGCGGGTTTCTCGCATAGACATCGGCGCGCCGGCTGCCACCAAACTTCCTGTCCGCGTGCGTCGCATGGTTCAGCAGGTACAGGTCCAGGTCACCGTCGTTGTCGTAATCGAAAAACACCGCTTGCGTGGAATACCCGGCGTACTCGAGGCCAAGCTCGTTCGTGCGGTCCGTGAACGTGCCGTCACCGTTGTTGACGTACAGGACGTTGCGTCCACGCATCGAGAGGTGGTTGACCGCGGACACGTAGATGTCCACGCGGCCGTCGCCCGTCACATCCGCCATTGTCACGCCTGTCTTCCAACCCGGGGGCCCGGCCACGCCGGCGCGATCCGTGATGTCCTCGAAGCGGTAGTTCCCGAGGTTGCGATACAACCGGTTGGGGCCGACGTTCGCCGAGAAATACAGGTCCGGCAGCCCGTCGTTGTCGACATCGCCGACCGCAACGCCACCACCGTTGTAGTAGTACAGGTAGTTCAGAATATTGAAGGCGGTGTCTTCCGGAAGTCGGTTGACGAACGTCACGCCGGTGGAGTCGGGCGCGAGGAGATCGAAAAGGGGCGGACTGGCGGGAGGACCTTCGCTGCGGCACCCGATTGTCGCGCACAGCGCGGCGAGGATTCCGCGGCTGCGCCAGGATCGGATCATCAAAGCGAGGCAGGCCTCAGCCGGAACGCGAGGACCGTGTCGTCGTTGCGCGCGACGAGAATGAGATTTCCCAGCGCGGTGCGAACGCGCTGGATGTCCCGCGTCTGTCCCGGCACGAAGAACCCCGTGTCCAGGGCTCGGAGCGGTGCGTACGAGCCACGCCCATCGCCCTTGAGGAACAGGCCGTAGCTGCCACCGAGCCGGCCGATCTCCGGCTTCACAGCGTCGAAGTTGCCACCGAGCAGCAGGTCCGGCTGGGAGTCGGCATCGAGGTCTCCCGCGAGAATCCCATAGACGGGCGCGAACTGCGCTTCCATCGGCAGTGGCGTCACCGTGAACGTCCCGTCACCGTTGTTCTTCACGAGCGATGTCGCGAACGTCGCCGCCTTCCTGACGATCGCGTTCTGGAGCTCCGCCGGCGAGAAGATGTCTCCGATGGTCTGCAGCGCGTAGTCCTTGAAGGTTGGATAACGGTCGCGAAGGTTCGGCAGCGACTTGATGAGGTCGTCGCGCATCGCGACGGGGTAGTTGCGGCCCTCGTTGTAACAGGCCACCACCTGCACCATGAAGCCGGTTTTCGCGAAGTCCTTCACGTACATCGTGGTCGGCTCGGCGACGCTGGCGCGCAGGCGCGAATTCAAGCCGAGATTCCCGACGATGAAGTCCACACGCCCATCGCCGGTGAAGTCTCCGGCGACGATGCGATTCCACCATCCTTCGGTGTTCTCCAGACCGGCCGGACGTGACCGCTGCAGCTTCCCGCCGCCGGCGTTGTGGAAGACCGTGATGGGCATCCACTCACCCACGACGACGAGATCCGGCCGGCCATCGCTGTCGACATCCTGCCAGGCTGCATCAGTGACCATGCCCACGTGGACGAGATCCGGAGCCATGGCGAACGTGACGTCGGTGAAATGGCCCTTGCCGTCGTTCCGCAGGAGCTGACTCTCCGGATCCAGACCATAGCTCCCGGGCACCACTCGGCCGCCGACGAACACGTCGAGGTCACCGTCCCCATCGTAGTCGGCGGCGACGGCGCGCGATCCACTCGACGTCTCCCTCGGCAACGCATCCGTCGCTTTGTGAAAGCGACCATTGCCGTCGTTGAGATACAGGCGATCCTGGAGCGCGCCCGACGTGTCCGCGAACTCGTTGCCGCCGCTGACGACATACAGGTCGGGCCGACGATCGCCATTCGCGTCGAAGAACAGCGCGCCGACGTCTTCGGAGCCTGCATCGCTGGCGAACACGCTCTCGTTCGTGCTGACGAACGCTCCGTCGCGCCGCTGGACGAAGAGCTTCCCAGCCTGATCCTTGGCGCCGCCGATGAACACGTCGTCGAGGCCGTCGCCGTTTACATCCGCCACGGCGAGCGCGGGACCCTCGGTGGACACCATCTTCGGCATGAGCCGCTCGCGATCGAAGTCGACGAACGCATTCTCACGGTGCCGGAACTGCGGAGCGGCTGTACCGGTGACGCGGGCGAACAGCGTTGCGCTGTGCGGCCGCGCTGCGGGCGGCACGACGCGCGCATCTGCCTGACTCAGCGTGACGCGTTGGTTGGCGGCAACGGCCGAGCGCGAGCTGACGCGGCCGTCCGGCCATACCACGATCACCGAATCGATGGCAGGGTGCGCGCCCAGGCCGAACGTCAGAATGTAGTCCGACGAGGATTCGAAGCCGCGCGTCGGCTGCAGCTCCTGAAACTGCCGCTCGGCTCCTCCCCCAGTCACGAGTGTCACCTTGGCGCCGACGGCAAATCGATTCGCGCCTCGGCCCGCGAGACTGACCTGCAGGTAGTTCGGCCTGGAGATCGTGCGCGCGTTGTTGCGGTACACGAACGCTTCGTCGTTCACGTTGTTCACCACCAGGTCGACGGCGCCGTCGGCATCGAGGTCGCCGTAGGCCGCTCCATTCGAAAACGCCGGCGTGCTCAGTCCCCATGCCGCGGTGGCGTTCGTGAATTGCAGATGTCCGGCGTTCCGGAACGCGTAGCTCGTGAGCTTCGTGGACGACGTCGCGCGAATCAGCTGCATGAAGTCGACGCGATTCCCCATCGTCGCCATGCGCCGCGTGTCCGCGTTGCCGAGGAACGCGATGTAGTCCTGCGAGGTGACGTCACGGTAGACGCCGTTCGTCACGAACAGGTCCTTGTTGCCGTCGAGGTCGAGGTCGGCGATGAGCGCGGTCCAGCTCCAGTCCGTGCGTGCGACTCCAGCCATCTGCCCCACGTCGCTGAACGTGCCGTCGCCGTTGTTCAGCTGCAGCATGTTGCGCATGAACTGGTAGTGAAAGCCGTTGCGCACCCGCGCCTGATAGACGTCCCACGCATCGAACGAGGACGTGGACTTGAGCCGCAGCTCGCTCTCCGGCAGCATATCCGTCGTGTAGACGTCCGGCCGGCCGTCGTTGTCGAGGTCCGCGATGTCGAGCCCCATCGAGTAGTAACTCGTGTAGGGCATCTGGGCGGCGATCGACTCGACGAACCTGCCGTTCCCCTGATTGATGTAGAGATAGTCCTGCTCGAAGAAATCGTTCGCGACGTAGATGTCGGGGCGGCCATCGCCATTCAGGTCGCTCACGCCGATCCCGAGCCCGAACGCCGCCGCATTGCCATAGATCCCGCCTCGCTCGGAGACATCGACGAAGCGGTCGCCCAAATTGTGGTACAGCCGGTCGCCGCCGAGCGAGTCGCGAACGTTGCGCGTATTGCGCATGCCGAAACTGGTCACGGGTTTGGGCGAGTTGTTGAGGACGTACAGATCGAGCCTGCCGTCGCCGTCGTAATCGAAGAACGCGGCCTGCGTGCTGTATCCGCCGTCGCGGACGCCGTACTGCGCGGCCATATCAGTGAAGACGGGCGATCCGCTCGCGCTCTTCCCCTGGTTGATGAACAGCTCGTTGGCGCGCGGCTTTCCGGGCACGTTGCCCGAGTGACACACGTAGATGTCGAGGCGCCCGTCCCCGTTCACGTCCGCCAGCGTGACTCCCGTGGTCCAGTAGCTCTTGCTGACGAGACGCGCCTCGGCGGTGACGTCCCGAAACTTGAAATGGCCCTCGTTCAGATAGAGACGCGGTCCCTGCTGGCTGGACGTCAGCACGATCTCCGGGAGCCCGTCTCCAGTGAGGTCGCCAATGGCGACGCCGCCGCCGTTATAGAAGTTCCGGAACGTGAAGACGTTGAATTCCTGCGTCTCCGTCAGGCGATTCTCGAAGGTGACGCCGGTCTCTGCCGACGGGAGCCGCGTGAACAGCGCGCTCGGATCTGACGCACCGCCCTGCTGCCGTAGCTCCTTCACGGAGTCGCTCCCAGAGCAAGCGACCAGAACCGCAAGAAGCGCGAGGGACAGCGTGTGACGTGCGCGGGCAGACTGCATCATGCGACAACGAAGGCGGCGAACCAACACGGGGAAGCGGCGACGCTCCTGGTGGGACGAATGAAGAGCGTCGGCTCAACAGCTACTACAACACTATGACGTGACACGCCCGAATGCGACGTGCGAGGCAGCGCCGATCCCCGCCGAGTTCACAGGCGCAGCCGGTGGTGCGTCCACGTGGTGTTCCCCATCTGGAACGGCACGATCCCCGGCGGTCTGGGCGGAAGCTTGAGCGGCGGAATCCCTTCGCTTCGCGTCATAATGGCCAGACTCGCCTGACTATGCGCGGGCAGCACGAGCCCCAGATGGAAGCCGCTGTCCGGCGGAGCGATGTATGACAGGCTCCACCGCTGTGCCGTCTGCCGCGAGCGATAGCGGTCCGTGCGAACCGGCTTGGAGTCCACGGTCGCCCGAAGCACGCTACCGGACTCCGCCGAGACGATCATGGTGTGCACCCCCGGCGCTGGCCGGACGCGCAGCGCCACTCGACGCTCGGTTCCCACGGTCGAATCGCTGAGCACGGTGGCTTCGGAGCGCGGGAGGTCCAGCCGTTGAACGGGAGCCACGCCCGCCTGCGCGAAGCCGCGACGCACCCAGTCGGGAGGGGACGCCTGCGGGCGTCCCGGAGTTGCCGCTGCGACCTGCTGCACGAAATGGCGCACCGTCGCGCGTGCCGTCCCACTGTTTCCGTAGCCGCTCAACCACGCGCCCGCTGAATCTGCGTCGATCACATAGGCCAGCGAGGCGCCCGCCGGGTGATTGTCGTTCGTTCGAACGGTCGCGGCGCCGATCGCCAGGAGCACGGCAGCGGTGCCTGCCGCCAACGTCGCGCTGAACCACCGCATCGATCCGTCGTTCGTCAGGAACAGGCGCGCGTGCAGTGCGGCAGCAACGGAGACGAACACGCCAATCACGGCTCCCCCAACCTGATTGACGCCCAGCGCGACAAATGCCATCAGGTACACGATCGGCGCCACGATGAATACCGCGACCGCCACGGCCACCCATCCCGCTGCACGACCAGACATCGTCTCGAACCCCAACAACGAAGCCGATGCGGTCGCCAGAAGCGGCCACGCAAACACGAAACTCGCTCCAGGCGCCGCGACGGAGACCGCCAGCGTGATCACGGTCCACGCCACGAGCGCACCGGCGTGAATCGTCGCGACTCCCAGCCGTCGAGAGGCGAGTGCGAATACGGCGACGGTTACGGCGATTGCGCACAGTACGACAGCGAGTCCGTAAACTGGGCTGAGCTCGGGTGTTCCGGTCCGCATCATTGCGTGCAGCCGCTGCAGCCCGGCCCCCACGGCGTAGGCAGCTCCGGCGCTCAGCAGAACCGCGACGATCGTGAGTGCGGCACCCACTGCCACGCTGCCGGCCCCTCTCAGCGCCCGACGATTCCCGTAGACGGCGGCCACGGCCACCAGCGCCGCGAGCAGCGCAACGACGATGGCGGCGGACGCCGGGTACGCGACCAAACCGATCCCTGGAAAGTTGAAAAACACGGCATCCGAAGTTTTCGGACGGGGCAACGGGCCGTTCGCGAACGCGCGCGTGAGCGCCAGCGCCTGGTTGCCCTCATGCTGAATGCTGCTCGGATCCAGATAGCGCTGATCGTCCTGTGCCGTGTGATACCGGTCGACACCACCGATGAACGCGAAGTTCATTGCCGGCAGCCCGAGCGCGGCAAACTCCGAGAGATCGGTGTCGTTGGGCAGGCGGCGATACACCGCGGTGCTCAACGACGTCGCTCGTGCCCCCGCACGTACGCCGCGAAGGACGCGCACGACATCGAGGTTGCCCGGCCCGGTTTCGAACATCAGCGACGGTCCGTGCGTCCCGCGCCCCTCGAAGTTCATCACGACGCCGACGTCCTTGCTCCATGGATGCTCGCGAACGAATGCTGCCGCGCCAAGAAGGCCCGCTTCCTCGCCATCCGTGAACAGCGCGATCACATCGTGCGTGAGCGGTCGTCCGGCCTTCAGGACTCGCAGCACCTCGAGTACGGTCGCGACTCCGGACGCGTCGTCTCCGGCGCCAGGGGCCGCAGGGACCGCATCGTAGTGCGCCATGAGGAGAACCGCTTTCCCGCCCGGTTGTGTTCCTCCAAGGCGAGCGACCACGTTGTGCACGCGGCCGGACGCGGGGTACCGCGTGCCGATGGCCGTCGTGGACTGCACCGTCCCGTCCAGCCCGAGCGCGCGCAGCTCATCGAGCAAATAGCCACGCACGTACGTGTTGCCCATGCTGCCGGTGGGATGCACGTGCAGCGTCATTTGCTGCACGATTCCCATCGCGCGTTGTGCCGAGAAATCGCGCGGGTCGGAATACGCCGGTTCGGGCGTGGGCAGTTGATTCGTGTAGAGAATCGCCGCCCACGCGAGCAGGCCGAGGCCCAGCCAGTTCGCCGCCAGGCGAACGCCTGGCCTGCCCCTCCCGACCGGTGCGTCCAGCGTCATCGCGCCGGCCGAATCCGAATCGCCTGTCCGCCCCCCGGGGCGAGCTTGATCGTGAGCCGCGTCGTCGAATCCACCGGTCTCGAGCTGATCGCGACCGGCAGCGGATTCGTCAGCCAGTTGGCACCCGGACCGTCAGCATAAATCTCGGCCACGTATTTCCGTCCCGCGGAGAGGAAGTTGAGCGGTACGTCGAACGTGCGCCCCTCCTCGTCCGTGATGGCGCCGACAAACCATTCCGATCCGCCGCGCTGCTTGCGCGCCACGATGACATAGTCACCGACCCGTCCGTCGATGACCCGCGTCGTGTCCCAGTCGACCGCGACGTCTCGAATGAACTGGAACGCGGGCTTTTTCTCGTAGTTCTCGGGCAGGTCTGCCGCCATTTGCAGCGGCGAATACAGGACGACGTAGAGCGCGAGCTGCTTGGCGAGCGTCGTGCGGATGCGCGCCTCCTCGGGGCGGCGTGGACGGCCGGTGCCGCGCTCGATGAGGATGTCGAACACTCCGGGCGTGAAGTCCATTGGGCCGGCCAGCATCCGGGTGAAGAACAGGTTGGTCTCGTGCTCCGGCGGATTGCCGCCCTCGCCACCCCACGCGTTGTACTCCATTCCGCGCGCACCTTCGCGCGACATCATGTTCGGGTACGTGCGGCGCTCACCAGTGTCGTGGATCGGCTCGTGCGCGTCGACCATGATGTGATACTTCGCGGCCGTCTCGAAGACTTTCCTGAAGTGATTGACGAACACCTGCGAATGGTGCGAGTCGCCGCCGCTCAGCGTGTCCGTGACGTAGCCGGACTTGATCGCGGAGATGCCCAGGGACTGGTACAGCGCGAACGCGCTGTCCATCTGGCGCTCGTAGTTCGCCAGCCCGCCCGACGTCTCGTTGTGCGCGATGAGCGTGACGCCCTTGGACCTGGCGTACGCGGCAAGGCCCTTGAGATCGTAGTCCGGATACGGCTGCGTGAACGAGAACGCGTTGCGGTTCTGGATCCAGTCGCCGTCCCAGCCGACGTTCCAGCCTTCCACGAGGACGCCGCCAAGGCCGTTGGCCGCGGCAAAATCGATGTAGCGTTTGGTGTTCTCGGTCGTGGCCCCGTGCTTCGGCCCCGAGCTCCAGGTCATCGTGTTGATGTGCATGCCCCACCAGATGCCGACGTACTTCATCGGCTTGATCCAGTCGGTGCTCGCCAGCTTGTTCGGCGGGTTCAGGTTCAGACCGATGACCGACGGAGCCAGGTCGCCGGCGCGATCGGCGAGCTGGATCGTGCGCCAGGGCGTTACGAACGGCGTTTGCCCGCGGACTTTCACGCCGTCGTGCATCGGCGCCAGCGCCGCGCGCAGCGTGCGGTTCTCCAGCCGGTGCCCCGCGATGTTCATGCGGGCATAGTCCACGAGATTCGCTTCGTGGATGACGGCATAGGTTCCCCAGCTCGTCTGCATCGTCAGCGGCGTCTGCACGCTGTCGATGACGCTGACCGGTGAGCTCGAGTACAACATCTCGGAACGGTCGAGCCTCGGCCGGTTCGATGGAATCCACCACGACTTGGCGTCATCCGCCAGCGCAAACTCCGTCAGCTCGTCCTCGATCTCGAACGCGCCGAGATTGGGCTGGGCGGGCACGTCGTAGCGAAACCCGATGCCGTCGTTGAAGACGCGAAAGACGACGTCGAAGGTGCGCGCACTGGGCGACGCCTCGCTGAACTTCACGCGCAGCTCGTTGTGATGATCGCGAACCTTTGCCACTTCGCCCCAAGGCTGCGTCCACGTTTGATCCGCGCTGTCGCGGCTGGTGCCGGTGATCCTGAGGCTGTCGGCCAGTGCCGGAGCGCCGCGAAACCGGATGCCCAGTCGCGACGGCAGCAGAATCGTGCGACCGTTCCGCGCCAGTGTGTAGGTCGCTTGTCCATTGCGGATCGCGACGGTGACGACGTTGCGGCCGTCCGGAGACTGGACGCGAGGTTCCGCTTGTCCCTGGAGCGGCGCGGCGAGGCTGATCGCCAGGAGACAGGCTTTCAGTACTTGTTGTAGTGGCATGGCTGGGCGAATGATGAGGCAGGTGTTGGCAGAAACTGTTATGCTAAGGTGCCGTAGAGACCGCCTTAAGCTACGGTGTCACGCAGACGTCCACTTCGAGACCCGACGTATGGAGGTAATCCGATGTCGCTGAGTCCGCGCAAGCTCTTTTCGGCTGGAATCGTCTCCGTGCTTGCGACGGCGTGCTCGCACGGTCAGACGGCTCGTCCCGAGCCGCCCGCGCCAAATACCGTCACGTCGCAGGACATCCAGAATCAACCCGGGGAGTCCATCGAGAAGATTCTGGGGAACAAGGTCGCCGGCGTCCGTGTGTCGCGCACGCCCGACGGCAGCATCGCGGTGCAGATTCGCGGCGGCAGCTCGATCAATGGCAACAACGAGCCGCTCTACGTCCTCGATGGCGTTCCGATCATTCCCGGGGCCGGCGGTGTTCTCTCCGGGGTGAGTCCGAATGACATCCAATCGATCGAAGTGCTGAAGGACGCGGCGAGCACGGCGATGTACGGGAGCCGTGGCGCCAATGGGGTAATCGTCATCAAGACCAAAAAGCCGCGCAAATCGTCCTGAGAGCGACGTTAGCCTGCCCCTCTCCACGAGGAGCAGGCTAACGTCCCTTCGGACACTCGTTCCGATCAGTAGCCCGCGTTCTGTACGAGCTTGTTGTTCGACGCGAACTGCGGCGCCGGAATCGGGAACACGATCAGGTGCGGGCTGCGAGCTGTGTTCGACACGCCGTTCGCCGAGGCCTCGGTCCACGTCGTGAACTTCCCGTGCCTGATCAGGTCCGTACGACGCTTGCCTTCGGCGGCGAATTCCAGCAGCCGCTCCTTGAGGATCGCGTCGCGGATCTGAGCCTGCGTGGCGGCGGTAATCGCGTTCGCCGCGTCGTGCTTATCGTGGATGAACTTCAGATCGGTGAGGGCGTTTGCGGTCTGCCCCGCCTCGTTCTCCGCTTCCGCCTTGATCAGATACATCTCGGCGAGACGGAAGACGGTGAAGTCATTGGGATGTCCGTTGCCGCTTGGCGCGTCAGCCAGCGGCGGGAACTTGTTGAACCGGACGCCCTCGGCCTCGTTCGCTGACGCCGCATTCGCGATCGTGGGCGTGAAGATCAGTGGGGCGCCAGCGCGATCGTTGACGTTCGCCCCGGTCTGGAAGCTCTTCGCCTGGCCAAAGAGCCACATGCTGCGACGGTCGTCCGTCGCCGAGAACTGGGCGAACGTCTCGGCGGTCGTGGCGAAGCCGTTCCAAGGGCTGCCCCAGCCGGTGTTGAGCTGGTTGTAGTGCAGCGTCCGCATCGGCCAGTTGCCACCGATCTCTTTGTCCTTCGAGTGCTCGATGACGAAGATGTTCTCGGTCGAGTTCTTGTTGGTCAGGCTGAAGTTGTCGGCCCAGTTGGCGGACAGCGTGTACTGATTCGAGGTAATCACCGCGTTGGCCGCGGCGATGGCCATCGCGCACGCATCGCCACCCGTCACCGCGATCCCATTGCAGCTGTTGTAGCTGGTGGGGTTGATCTTGCCGGTGACGGCGGCCGGCCCAACGTCCTTCTTGAAGACGCCGGCGTTCAGGTAGATGGTCGCCAGCAGCGCGTTCGCCGCGCCCTTGGTGAGGCGGCCGTAATACGCGGCTGGCCATTTCAGGGGCAGCTTGTCCCGCGCCGCCAGCAGTTCCGCCTCGATGAACTTGAAGACCGAGTCACGCGTGACGCGCGCGCTTGGTCCCGGCGTCGGATACTGTGTCACCAGCGGGACTCCGCCGAACATGTTCATCAGCAGGTAGTAGTGGAACGCGCGCAGCGTCCGGAGCTCCGCCAGCGTCGAGTCGCCCTTGGCCCCGCTGTTGGCCTTGGTGACGACGTCGATCATCAGGTTTTCCTTCGCGATCGCGCCGAACATGTCGTTCCACGACGAGTTCAGGAACGTCGACGCGCCAGCGCTGCTGGGCGTCCACGTCTGCCGGTGCATCTCGAGCCACTGGCCGTTGTCGAACCAGTCGCTGCCGCGCGTCGGCACGATGGTCATGTCCGTCGTGACTTCCTCGATGGACATGTACCCCACGTTGTTGTCCAGCACGCGCAATGTGGCGTAGATGCCCGCGACGCCGGCGAGGATTTCCGCATCCGACTTGAAGGCGTTGTCGGGCGTCAGCGAGTCGTGAGGCTGCACCGTGAGATCGGTGCAGCTCGCGGTCGCGAGCAGAAACGGAGCGGCGAGCACGCTCAACCCGGCGCGGCGCCCCGACTTCGTCAGAAAATTCAACATGAGTTGGTATCCCTCAGAAAGGAATGTCGGAGCGCTCATCAGAACTGCGTGCGGGCGCCAATGGTGAACTTCCGCGTCGGCGGGTACGTCGCGTAGTCGATGCCCCGCGCGGCGAGACCGGCGGCGACGAACACCTCAGGATCGTACCCGGAGTACTTCGTGAACAGCAGCACGTTGTCGCTCGACACGAACACGCGGGAGGTGCGGCCCTTGAGCAGCGCCCGAGGCAGATTGTATCCGACGGTCACGTTCTGGAGCCGCACGAATGTGCGATCCTCGAGCCACCGCGTCGACAGCTTCGCCGGCTCGTGGATGTTGTCCGGATCCGTGAGCGCCTTCGCGAGCATGTTGCGACCCTGCGCGGCAGCGCTTCTCGTCTGATAGACCAGGGCGGTGTTGTTCAGCACGTTGCCGCCGAACTCGCCGCGCCACAGCCAACTCGCGTCGAGGCTGTTCCAGGTGAGGCTGTTCGTGACGCCCAGCGTGAAGCTCGGATTCGCCGTGCCCACGAACTGACGATCGGCATCCACCGGCGCCGACGTCTTCCCGTTCACGCAACCGGCCGTCCCGGTCGAGCAGGCGAATTGCTGCACGCCGTTCTCGACACCGAGAAACTTGGGCATGAGGAAGGTGCCGATTGCCTGTCCGCGCATGATGACCTCGGACCACTGATCCGACTGGCCCTGGCCGTACACCGTACCGCTCCGGTAGTACAGGCACCCGGCGGACGTGTAGTCCTTGAAGCTCTTGCTGGTCGCGTCCTTGACGCACGCCGCCGAGGTATCACCAAGGCTCGTCACGGTATTGCGCTCGACCGTGAGCACCAGGCCGCCCGACAACGACCGGTTGCCGGCACTCCAGAGCTGCATGTTCGCGTTGGCCTCGAGACCACGGTTGCGAATGCTGCCGATGTTCTTGATCTGATTGCTCACCACCGCCGGCTGCGGAACCGGCACCGTCTGCAGCAGGTCGTGGGTGTTCTTCTGGTAGACGTCGATGCTGCCGGTGACGCGGTCACGCGCGAAGCTGTAGTCCATTCCGAAGTTCGTCTGGTCCGCCGTCTCCCACTTCAGGTCCGGGTTGCCGACCTGCGCCGCCGCCAGACCGCTGGCGATCGCGCCGCCGAACGGATACAACGCGCCCGGGTCGGACTTGAGCAACAGCAGCGTCTGATACGGCAGAATCGACTGGTTGCCCTGCCGGCCCCACCCGAGGCGCAGCGCGAGCGACGACAGTCCGAGCGGCCGGAAGTTCTGCATGAACGACTCTTCACTCAGCTTCCACGATCCCGAAATTCCGGGGAAGGTTGCCCACTCATGTCCGGGCGCCAGCCGCGAGGAGCCGTCACGGCGCAGAACGCCCGTGATGAAATACCTGTTCGCGAATCCCCAGTTGGCGCGGCCGAAGAACGAAGCCAGCTTGCTTTCGCTGCGCCACGAGTAGGGATAGCCGGCGGGCACCGAGCCACCCGCCACCATGTTGTCGAAGGAGAATGCGTCGGAGATGAAGTTCTGCGAGGCCGAGCCGAACTCCCGGTTGTTCTGGTAGACGTATTCGTAACCGGCGACCAGTTCGACCTCCTGATTCGAGAACGACCGCGGCGTGTACGTCAACAACTGCTGGAAATTGGTCTCGTTGAGCGCCTTGTTCACCTGGCGGGCATACCCGTTGAACTGTCCGCCCAACGGGCTGCTGCGGGGGAGATACGTCCGGCGCACGGCATCGCTCTGGTCAGCGCCGAGCGTCGTCTGGGCCGTGAGATCCTCACGCAAGCTGATCGTCGTCGTGAAGTTGCCCAGGAGCCGGTTCTCCGGCGCGAGGTCGGAGACCTGATTCACCAGTCCGGCCGGATTGAACACGCCCGTCGGTCCGCTCTCGTAAAAGGCCGCGGACGCCGCAGTGCACGGCTTGACGTTCGCGCTGCAATTCACCGGGAAGGTCGGGTTGTAGATGATCATGTTCGTGAACAGACCGCCGTTGAACCCACCGCCGTTCTCGTTCGGCGAGTACTGGTTGTTCACGTGCGACGACATCAGGTTGAGCGCCAGGCGGAGCTTGCCGCTCAACGCATCGTGCGTCGCGTTCAGACGACCCTGATAGCGTTTGAGTCCGCTGTTGATGATCACGCCATCCTGATCGAAATAGTTCAGGGAGGCGCGGTACTTGGTCTGCTCGGAGCCGCCCGTGAAGGCCAGGCTGTGGTTCATCGACAGGGAGCTCTGCGTGATCTGCTTTTCCCAGTTCGTATTGGCGTTGCCCAGGGCCGCCACCGCCGTTGCGCCACCGATCGAGTCCTTCCACTGATTCACGAAGGCGCGATACTGGTCGCCCGTGGCGAGGTCGAGCGTCGCGCGCGGCGACGCCATGCCGATGTAGGTCTCATACTCGATCTGCGACTGGCGCTGTCCGCGCTTGGTCGTGATGAGGATGACGCCGTTCGCGCCGCGGCTACCGTAGATGGCCGTGGCCGACGCGTCCTTGAGGATCGTCATCGACTCGATGTCGTCCGGGCTGATCGAGTTGAGCGGGTTGCGCGACAGCGCCGCATTGAACGAAACGCCCGCCGCACCTGGGGCCGTTGCTTCGTTCTGGAGCGGGACGCCGTCGAGCACGTACAACGGGTCGTTGCTCGCGCTGATCGACGTGCCGCCGCGAATCCGGATTTGGGTATTGCCGCCCGGCTCGCCGCTGCTCTGCACGATCTGCACGCCCGGCGTGCGCGCCTGCAGCATCTCCGTCGCGTTGGTCACGACGCCCACCTTCGCAACTCCGGCGTCGATGGTGGAGACCGACCCCGTGATGGCTTCGCGCCGCTGGCTGCCGTAACCCGTGGCGACGATCTCGGTGAGCACCGCCGGCTGCGGCACCATGGCCACGGCTGTCGTCGCAGAGCCGCCCGCAGGGACCGTGACGGTGACGACGATGGTGTGATAGCCGATGCGTCTCGCACGGAGACGCTGACTCCCGGCAGGCACCCCGGTCAGATCGAACGATCCGTCCGGACGCGAGATCGTGCCGCGCTGAGTGCCCTCGATCAGCAATGTCACATTGGTCAACCCTTGTTGACTCGTCGAGTCGACGACCTTGCCTCGAATGCTGCCAACTTCCTGGGCCTGGAGCCGCGTCGTGCACAGCAGGATGGCTGCAACCGCGGGTATGAGGCGACGGACCACTGCCATACGTCTGTCCTCCGAAACGTGGGAAGAGGGACCTGCTGTAATGACGGAGATCGGTGCTGCCGCGACGGCGAGCGCCCCCTATAAAAAGCGAGACGACTCCTGACAAGGGAGGCGGACGTGAAGCATCCGGACTTTGTCCTCGCATCGGCGCGAGGAACAAAAGACACACGAGGAAATAGCGTCGGTGTAACGATCGCGCAAGACGAAGAATTGCAGGCCGTTAGAACGCGGTAAGGAAGTCATAAGGTGACATTTTGACTTCGCGTCTGTGGGCATTTTGACGCCAGCGTCCCCGCGCCTATCGTTCGCCCACTGAACCCCGCCAGTCGCCACTGAGGTCACATGATTGCCGCCGCGTTCCTCCTTCAACTTGCCGCCAGCTCGCCCCAACCTCCGGTTCTCGCCTTTCCCGAGCCCGGGCTCGACGACGCGGCCGCCTACCAGGGATACAAGACCAGGTTCTACCGCGACGCGGCCGGGAATACGGTGCAGATCTATATAGAAGGGGCGTCAGGCCGGGTCGTGCACCTGTGGGCCGACGCCGACGACGAGAGCCTTGGCTTCACGCTACGAGACGCGTCCGGGGCTCCCGCGCCCATCGAATGGGATGGCAACGCCAGAATCAGCACGTCGGGCCGCTGGCGAGCCGTTTCCCACGCACTCGTCTCCGCCTCGCCGCGCGTGACGGTGGGCTGGTTTCAGCTGGGCTCCATGCGCATCGAGCGCGACCTGCAGTATTCCGGACAGCATCGATCGCCCTTCTCCGGCGCTCCATACAGGGTCGCTGAATTCGAACGCATGCTGACGGCACTCGAGCAGGTGCAGCCCATCGAGCGTCGACGCCAGCTCGCACTGCTCAATGCCGCGGACCTCCCAACTTTGCGCGCTCGGCTGCGTCCGAAAGTGAGTCTGTCGCGCGGTGCGCAAACGTGGGTGCTGCGCGTCCTGCAGCCGTCCCTCGACGCGAAGGACACACTCGCGCTATCGCTCTCCATCGACCGGGCGACGGCTGATGCCAGGCTCGACGGGGATTCGCTCACGCTGACGTCGCGCAACGGCGGGCTGTCGCTCGCCGTCGAAATTGCCACGACGGGCAGGCCACTGGGGCGGCTTTCGCGACAGGAAATTTTCAACAAGCAGTTCCTGGCTTTCCTCGCCGGTGTGGACCCGACGTCCACGCGCGGCCGCTGGCTGGAACGCGAGGTGCGCGGCGTGGAGCTGCTCAGCTCTCGCGAGAAGCTCATGGCGGGCCTTCCCGCCTACGCCACCTACTTCGGCCGCGACATGCTCGTGTCCGCGCTCATGATGCGACCAATCTGGCGCGGGGAGATGTCCGAGTTCGCCATCGCGAGCGTCCTGCGAAAGGTGTCGCCCCGTGGCGACGTGAGTCACGAGGAAGCGCTTGGCGGTCAGGCCGATCGCGAAGCCGCCTCGGAATACGCATCGCTCATCGGGGCATACCTCCAGGCGAGAACACGGGGCGACAGCGCGTCGGCCCGCGCCGATCTGACTCGCGCGCGATCCGTGCTGCGCGATCATCGGCGCGTGCGCGAGAACTACCACATGATTGACGACGAGTTCCAGTTCCCCGTCCTCGTGGCAGATTGGTTGCGCGACTCCAGCTTGTCGGCGGCGCACAAGCGCGCGTTCCTCGTCGACTCGAGCGACGGACGTGCCGCTGGCGGCGGAACGCGCCTCGAACGACTGGTCCGTGAGCTGTCGCTCGTCGCGGACATGACGGCCGCCTACGTCGCAAACCCGATGGCGGAAAATCTCGTGTCGTTCGCGCCGCGCGATTCCGGCCGCTGGTCATCCGCCAGTTGGCGCGACAGCGGCGCCGGGTATGCGGGCGGCAGGTTCGCGATGGATGTGAACGCCATCTGGGCGCCCCGTGCGCTGGACGCCATCGGAGAGATTCTCCGCTCTGTCGCGTCGCTCGGGTTTTCGCTGGATTCGCTCGCCCGGCGATTGCCGGCGCTCGCGCCGACCAAGGCGCTGGGACGCTACGTTCGCGATCCATCGACGCTTCACCGCGCGAGCGACGCGTGGTGGGCAGCGTCGCGTCACTTCGTGGTCACGTTGTCGCCGCAGGAAGTGCGGACCCGCGTGCAGGCCCGGCTTGCCGCCCTTCCCGATGCAGAGCGCAGCTACTGGGAGGCGCTGCTGACCCGGACGAACGCAGCGGCAGACACGCTCGAGTTCCTCGCGCTGTCACTCGACGCCCAGGGCCGCACGATCGGTGTGGCGAGCTCGGATCCGGCCACGCGTCTTTTCCTCGGTGATCGCCGCGCTTCGTCCGCCGATTCGGCGAAGGCTGACGCTCTCCGGGATGTCCGGCTGTTCGTTCGGGCGTATCCCGTTGGTCTGTTTATAGAAGGCGTGGGTCCGGTGGTGGCGAACGACGCCTACGCTGCGCCGACCGTGTGGGCTGAGTTCGAGCGTGACAGATACCACGGACCTCGCGTGGTGTGGGGCCGCGAGGTGAACCTCTTTCTCCTCGGCGTTGCCAATCATGTCGCTGGCGCGACGCAGGGCACGGGCGCGTATGTCGATGAGCTGCGAGCCGCGGCGCAACGGGTGCGCGGCGCGGTCGACGCGTCGGGATTTCACAGCGAGTTGTGGAGCTACGAAATCGCGGGCGGACGCGTGCGGCCGGTCAGATATGGCACGGGCTCGGATGTCCAGCTGTGGAGCACGACGGATCTGGCTGTGCAGTACGCGTGGCAGAGACTGACAGGGACCAGTCCCTAGTCCTTCGTCCCCAATCTCCAGAACGTGAACCCGAATCGGCCCGCTCGCTCATTCTGGATCGGGCTCACGACGGCGAGGCTCCCGTCGCGCTGGAAGATGATCGCGAGGTACTCGCCGGCTGCACTTCGCCGATCCTGGGATTCGCGGCGCGAGGTGAGTCCCCACGTGTCTGGAACGATCGTCGTCTCGACAACCGCGGGCGCGGTACGGTCGCCGACGTCGATCCGCGCCACATGCGCGCGCCATGTGTCACCCAGCCCCGAGAACCACGTGGCGGCCAACTCTCCCTTTCTGCGGGCGACGAGGTACGGGTAGTACGCGGGATCCGTCGGCTGGGCAATGCGCCACGCCTGCCATGTGGAGCCCTGGTCCATCGATCGTGCGAGCCAGGTCGAGCCCGGCTCGGTCCAGAAATAGTAGAGGGCGCCCGCAGCATCCCACGCGAGTGGCTCGACCCATCGCGGTGTCGTCCGCGGGTTGGCCGGCGACGGCCAGTCGCGATCGCCGGGCGTACCGTGCGCATCCCAGCTTCGACCTCCGTCGGTGCTCACCGCGATGCTGTCGACGCCTTCGTCGAGCTTGTTGCCGGAGGCTGCGATCGGCGCGATGCGCACGGCGAGCTCGCCGCGCGGACCAACCGCGAAATGACTCGACCCGCCTCTCGCGTTGATCCGTCGCACCGGTGACCAGGACGCGCCGCCATCCGCGCTCCGCCTATAGGCGACGCCGCTGGTGTCGTTCCAGATGACGTGCGCGGTTCCGTCTCGCGTTACCCTGACCCACGGCCGATCGACGAATCGCTCCCGCGAGAGCATCGTCCATTTCCATGTGGCGCCGGCATCCTTGCTCACGCCCATCGCGATGTGCGTGCCTTGACCGACGCTGCGATCGAAGCCCATCTGCGCGAAGTACAGCGTCCCGTTGGGGGCGATCGCGAGGTCGACGTCTGAATTGCCGATCGCACCGTCTGCCGACGTCCCGACATTGACGCGGGCCCAGGTCGCGCCACGATCGCTGCTCTTCCAGAGCTTCGGCGTGGTGTCGCTGTACCCGCTGACGAACAGCACCCCGCTCGGGTGCTCCACAACCATCGGCTCTCGCGCGAGCGTGCCAAGGACGTGCACTGAATCGGTGACCACGAGCGACGGCACACGCGGCTGTGCCGCCACGGCAGAGGCGAACAACAAGCATCCAGCCACCATGGCTCGCTTCATGACGGCGAAAGTAGTCCGTGCCGGTTGTCGCGGCCAGCGCGTTGCGCCGTCTGCACGCATGAGGGTTGTCCCCTCGGCTGGAATCACGCAGCATCTCATTCGGTGTCCGTGTCACGGAAGCGCGTTCGATACGCACGGCAAGGTGGTGAACGGCCCGGCACGACTGCCGCTGACGGCAATCGAGACGATCGTGGAGCACGGCAAGGTCTCGATCGTGGAGCCACGACACGACCCGACGTAGGACGGCACAGCCGCGGACGCACTGGCGCGCGCCACCGGGGCGTCGATATTCTGCGCACCCCATTCCCCGTTCAGATGATGATCGCTCGCGCACTCGTCCTCGGTCTCCTTCCCTCCATCCTCGCCGCCCAGAACTTCGACACAGTCACCGTCAAAGCCACGGCTCTGCGAGGCGGCGTGTACGTGATCACGGGGTCAGGCGGCAACATCGGCCTCATCACGGGGAATGACGCCGCGTTTCTCGTGGACGATCAGTTCGCTCCGCTGACGCCGAAGATCCTCGCGGCGGTCAAGAGCGTGACGCAGCAACCGCTGCGCTTCGTGGTCAATACGCATTGGCACGGCGATCACTCCGGCGGCAACGAGAACATGGGAAAGGCGGGGGCGCTGCTCGTCGCACACGATAACGTGCGCAAGCGGATGTCGACCGATCAGTTCAACGTGTTCTTCAACAGCACCACCAAGGCGTCTCCGCCTGGCGCGCTGCCCGTCGTGACCTTCAGCGATTCGGTCACGTTCCACGTCAATGATGACGACGTGGTGGCATTGCACGTGCCCGCGGCGCACACCGATGGCGACGTCCTCGTGCACTTCACGAAGGCCGACGTCATCCACATGGGCGATACGTTCTTCACGATCGGCTATCCATACGTCGACCTGGCCAGCGGCGGGAACGTCAGTGGCGTCATCACCGCCGCGGACCGCGCGCTGGCCATGTGCTCGCCGCAGACGATGGTGATCCCCGGCCATGGGCCGGTCACCAACTGCGCCGAGCTCAAGACCTGGCGCGACATGCTGGCGACGATTCGCGATCGTGTGCGCGCCGAGATGCAGCGCGGCCGCACGCTCGATCAGTTGAAGACGGCCGGCCTCACGAAGGAGTTCGACGACCGCTGGGGCAAGGCGTTCATCAAGCCTGAGCAGATGGTGGAGTTCACCTATCGGTCGCTCGGAGGCAAGTAGCGGCTGACCCACACTTGACGCTCACCTCTTGACATTCAAGATGTGAAGCGTATCGTCCAGCCCATGGACGAAAACACAGACGTGATCCAGGGCACCCTGGACATGCTCATCCTCAAGACGTTGAGCCTCCAGCCGCTGCACGGGTTCGGCATCGCACGCCGCATCGAGGACATCTCCCGCGGCGTCTTCAAGGTGAACCCCGGCTCCCTGCTCGTCGCGCTCCAGCGCCTGGAGCGGTCGGGATGGATCGACCAGGAGTGGCGCACGTCCGAGAACTCCCGGCGAGCGAAGTACTACTCCCTCACCCGCGCGGGTCGAAAGCAGCTGGACGTGGAGACCGAAGACTGGACGCGCCGCGTCGCTGCGGTCGCGCGCCTCCTCAAGGCCGAGGCGTAGCATGTCACTCTGGCGGCAGCTGTCGCGAGGGCTTCGCGCGCTCACGAATCGGTCGGCAGTCGATCGGGACGTGGACGACGAGGTCCAACACTACCTGGAGTTGACCGCGGCCGCCCACCGCGCCAGGGGACTGCCGCCAGACGCCGCGCTGCGAGCCGCCCGGATCGACCTGGGGACTGTCACGGGCCTGCGTGAAGCGGTACGCTCTTATGGCTGGGAGAATGCGATCGGCACCTTTGTGTCCGATCTGCGCTTTGCGGTGCGTCGGCTTCGCGCCGAACCCGCCTTCACCGCTGTCGCGCTGCTCACCTTGGCGCTCGGAATCGGTGGAACCACCGCCATTTTCAGCGCGGTCAATCCCATCCTGTTCGAGTCGCTTCCATATCCTCGCCCGGATCGCCTCGTCGCCCTGTGGGAGTCGCACCCCGACGGCGCGCGCAGCGACGGGACCTACGGGATGTACCGTGAGCTTACGCAGCGCGCACAGTCGTTCGACGCAATTGCGCTGGCCAAGCCGTGGCTGCCCACGATCGTCGGGTCGGCCGAGCCCGAGCGCCTCGCCGGACAGCGCGTGAGCGCAGACTACTTCCGCGTCCTCGGGGTGACCCCCGTGGCAGGACGTGACTTCACGGCAGGGGACGACCGACCGAACGGCACCAACGTCGTCATCATCAGCGACGCGCTCTGGCGCCGGCGCTTTGCCGCCGATCGGTCGATCGTCGGGCGCCAGATCACGTTGAACGACAGCCCGTTCATGATCGTCGGCGTGCTGCCGCGTCGTTTCGAGAATGTGCTCGCACCCTCGGCGGAGCTCTGGGCGCCGCTGCAGTACGAAATGTCCGAGGGACGCGCGTGGGGTCATCACTTGCGCACCATCGCGCGGCTCAAGGCCGGCGTCAGCGTCGAGCAGGCGTCGCACGAATATGAGGCGGTGGGACGAACCGTCCTCACGGAGCTGCGCCCCGACTCGTACGATCCAGACACCCGCTTCACCGCACTGTCCTTGCATGACGACGTCACTGGCAGCGTGCGGCGCGCGCTTCTCGCGGTTCTCGGCGCCGTGGCGCTCGTCCTCGTGATCGCCTGTGTCAACGTCACCAACCTGCTGCTCGCGCGCGGGGTGCGCCGGCGCGGTGAATTCGGCTTGCGCGTTGCGCTTGGCGCCGCGCGATCGAGGCTCGTGCGGCAGCTGCTCACGGAGAGCCTCCTGCTTTCGGCGCTCGGAGGAGTGCTCGGGATAGCGGTGGCAACCGTTGGTGTGCGAGTCCTCCTGACGTTGGCGCCAACGGAATTGCCGCGAATGAGAGCGATCGGCCTGAACACATCCGTGTTCGTTTTCGCCGCGGCTGTCGCGATGGCCTGCGGGGTGGTCTTCGGCCTCTGGCCTGCACGCCAGGCCGTCCGCAGCGATCCGCACGCAGCGCTCCAAAGCGGGTCGCGCCGCATGGGTGGCGGCCATCGCGGGATGCGGTCGGGGCTCGTCATCGCCGAAGTCGCGCTGGCGCTGATGCTGCTCGTTGGCTCAGGGCTGTTGTTGCGCAGCCTGCAGCGGCTGTTCTCGCAGGATTCGGGTTTTGATGGGACTGGCGTCCTCACCCTGCAGGTGCAGACGGCCGGCCAGCGCTTCAATGACAACGAGGCGACCCACCAGTTCTTCTCGAGAGTCCTGGACGAGGTCCGCCGATTGCCCGGCGTTGCCACGGCGGCGCTCACCAACCAACTGCCGCTCAGCGGGGACCGCGACGAGTTCGGTGTTCACTTTGCTGCCGGTGCCAGCCTGCCGGCCGCGAGCCACGGCGCGTTTCGGTACGCGGTGAGCCCCGGATACATCGAGACCATGCGCATTCCGCTCAAACGCGGGAGGACGCTGGGCGATCGCGATGGACCCAACGCTCGGCGCGCGGCGCTCATCAGCGAGTCGCTGGCCCGGCGGCAGTTCGGCAACGACGATCCCATAGGCCAGACGTTGAAGATCGGTCCGATGGAGAGCCCGACCTTCACGATCGTCGGAATTGTCGGCGACGTCCGTCAACTTTCACTCGCGCTCAACGAGAGTGACGCGGTCTATACCACAGCGTCGCAATTCCTGTTCGCGGACGACGCCATGTCACTCGTGGTTCGTGCGCGTGACGGGGACGATGCTGCGATGCTCGCGCCGGCGATACGGCGCGCCGTGTGGTCCGTGGACAAGGATCAGCCCATCGTTCGGATTGCGACCATGCCTGATCTTCTGGCCGCGTCGGCAGGAGCGCGTCGTTTCGCCCTGATACTGTTCGAAGCATTCGCGCTCGCCGCGCTCGTGCTGTCGGCGGCGGGGATCTACGGCGTGCTGGCGGGAAGTGTGGCTGAGCGGACTCGAGAGCTTGGCGTTCGCGCGGCGCTTGGCGCAACACAGACCAGGATCGTTGGGCTCGTGCTCAAGGAAGGACTGGTACTGGCCGCGTGCGGAGTCCTCGCTGGACTCGTCCTCGCACTCGCGGCCAGCCAGACGATCGTGTCGCTGCTGTTCGGCGTCTCTCGACTCGATCCGATCACCTACGGCGGGGTCATTCTCCTGCTCGCCGTGGCTGCTGCAGTGGCTTGTGTGGTTCCGGCGTGGCGCGCGGCTCGCCTGGATCCGGCGAGCACGCTGCGCGCGGAGTAGCCGGCGTTCGTTAGTTCGCCGCCGCCACCCAGGGATCGTTCCCCATCCATGCCGAGTTCGGCGCGAACAGGAAAACCATCCCGCCATTCGCCAGCCTGGGCAGCAGTCGCTGCGCACGTCCCTGTTCCATCGCGGGGCAGCCCTGGCTGCGACCGGCGCGGTTGGAGGTGACGTATGGAGCCCCGTGCGCGACGACGCCACGCGCGAGCGCATTGCTGTTGTAGCTGCCCGACACGCCCTTCAGGCGCAGGCCGACGGACCGGTACACTCCACCGCCGGCGTGGCCGGTGAAGCCGTACGTGCTCTGCGCGACGTACAAGCCCAGCGACGAGGCTGCGCTACCGTGCGAGTTGGAGAATCGAGTGGGAACGCCGTACTGCGACGTGGACGACCCGCGCCCGTGGGCAACCGTGAACGGTCCCTCGACAACGCGAAGCGCGTTCATGTCGAACACATAGCCACGCGCCTTGGTACTCGGCTGCCCGTAGTCGACGAAATAGAGGTAGGGCTTTCTCACCTGCTCGGGATGCGCCGACTTGTACGCATAGTATGCGCTAAAGGCGGTCTCGAGCGCCTTGGGATGACTGAGCGGACGCACGGCGTTGGAGAATGCGCGCACCGCTGCATCGATCTTTCCTGTGACAGACTCGGGCGCGCGTCTTTCCGTCGCGCTCGTCACCGAGGCGACAGCCACTGCCTTGGCAGAAGCGGGCTCGGCGGTGTGGTGGGTACCCGGAATGATGGGGCCGCCAACGAAGAGCGCGGCAACCGCGCCCATGAGTCCGTTGCTGAGATACGTAGTTAGCTGCATAAACATTTGACGATCCCCGCCGACAGTCGTTAATCCCCGAATTCACCTGCGTTGCTGAGCCGAGCACGACAATAAACGACCATCGCGTCAGGCGAGTGTGATTGCCCAGACTGTCGGCGGGTGCAAAAGGAAACGGGCGGAGAAATCTAACTCCGCCCGTTCCTACACCGATCACAGCGGAATGATCTACGGTGCCGCGGTACAGCCCGGAGGCTGAGGATTCCGCGGCAGGCATTCCGACTCGGGGAACGGGAACTTGCTCGGCCGCGTGTGCGTCGCCACGGCGAGCGGCAGTTGCGCCAGCCTGTTGTAGTGCCGCATGTCGATCCATCGATGGCCGCCCTCGAACAGCAGCGAGTAGCGCTTGTTGTACAGCAGCTCATCGAGCGCGTTGGCTGCGTTGATCGTTGTCGGCGCCAGTCCGCCCGATTTCACGCGGATCGTGTTGATGTCCGTCTGGGCCGCCGCAAAGTTGTTCAGGCCGATGTTCGCCTCGGCGCGCAGCAGGATCAGCTCTTCGTTCCGGATGATCGGAACCGAAGCCGACGGCGACCCATAGATCGTGAAGAGCACGTCGGTCGTGACGCCCTGCACTGTCTTGGGCGCACCGAGCGTCGTCACTTTGCGCGTCAGCCTGTTATCCGGCTGGCCGTTCGCCTTGTTCTTGGCGTCTGTCACGATCGACGGATGCGCCAGGATGGCGCGGCCGGTGGGATCAAACAGCGTGTTCTCGGCGTCCCCTGAGCCCGTCGAGTGCACATGATACACGCCGAGGTCGAGTGATGCGGTGGTGTCGATGAACGAGCCACCGAGTGACGTGAGCGCCGCCGCAAAGTTCCCCATGTAGACGTCCACCCGCGCCTTGATCGCGCGATTGACTTTGAGGAAGTCGGCGGGCGTATCGAAGCCGGCGAATCCGTTGCCAAGCGAGAACGGGAACGCTGTTCCGCCGGCCGTCAGATGCGTCTGTGCCTCGTTCAGGAGCGACACGATGCGGGCGAAGACGTCCGCCTTCGTCGCAATCGGCGCGGGCGCTCCGGTTGGGGCGATGTCCACGTCGATCGGAGCTCCGTTCACGTCGCGCGTGTTGATGACCATCAGGAGATCATGCGCCTGGATGGTCTTCACGAATCCACGAACTGCTTCCTTCTGCTCCGGAGACAGTCCCACCACCGGGCCGATGGCGGCGAGAATCGTATTGCCCAACCGGATGTTGCGATACCGCAGGTCGAACAGGTTCGCGCCGAACGCAGGGCTGCCGGGGTCCAACGGCCCGACGAGCATCTCGGTAATGAACCGGGTGTCCGCGGGATCGAAGTTGTACGACTCGCGACCGAGAATGCCGAGGAGCGAGACGTAGCCGTTCTGCGCGGCCATGTAGCTACGCGCGCCGACGAGCATTCCCTGCGCCGCCTGGGCAATTGTCGTGGGGCTGGGATTGCCGGCAAGCTCCTCGAGACTCGGGTTGTTGAAATCGGGTACCGTGAGATCGGCGTTGCATCCCGCGGCCAGCGCGACAGCGCCGGCGACGATCATGGTCGGGAGTAGCCGGGTAAAACGCGGTCCGTGCATGGGTGATATCCTCGCTGGCCGCGGTTAGAAAGTGATTTCCGCGCCGAACCAGAAGCTGCGGCTCGGTGGGAAGGGGGCGACGTCGATGTTCCGGGCGATGTTCTGGTTGCCGAAGTTGCTCACCTCGGGATCCAGCCCGGTGTACTTGGTCCACGTCAGGAGATTGCGCCCGCTGAGCGTGAGACTCGCGCGATGTCCGGACCCCCAGAGCTTGCCGAGAAGGTTCGGCGGCAAGTCGTATGACAGGGTTACTTCGCGCAGCTTCACGAACGAGCCGTCCTCGACGTAGACGGCGGTCTTGTGTGGGAACTCCGCGAGCCGATTCGCGCCAACGGTGGTCTGCTGGCCATTGACGGTGATCGGGTCGGCATAGTCGGCGGTGTTCTGACCCAGATCGTACAGGAACTTCGTGAGGTTGATGATGTCCCCGCCCTTCTGCCAGTCGAACAGGCCATAGAGACGGAAGCGCCGCCACGTGACCTCGTTGCCGAACGACATCACGAAGTCCGGGTTGGCGTCGCCGATCTTGCGCACGACGACAGCGGCGTCGCCCGCGATCGAGTCGTTGCCCACGATCTGCGTCGACGATGCACCTTGCCTGATCTCGAACGCGCCGAGCGACGTTCCGAATCCACCCGTGCGGAACGTCGGCACCGGCAAGCTGACGATGGTGCTGCGATTGGAGAAGAACGTCGTACGGAAGAGCCACTGGAAGTCCGGCGACATGATCGGCACGACCTGAAGGCCGAGCTCAGCGCCACTCGTGCGCATCTTGCCGCCGTTGAAGATCTCCGTCGCAAAGCCGCTGGATGGCGGCAGCGTCCGCTGCAGCAGCAAGTCGGAGATGTCCTTGCGGAAGAGCGAGAACTCCAGGGTGCCGCGGTTGCGCAGCATCGTGACGTCCACGCCACCCTCGATCTCGTGTTGCCGTTCGGGCTGGAGGTTCGTGGAACCGACGGTGCCATCGACGACCAGGCCGGGCAGCCCATTGAGATTCTGCGTGGCCACCATGGGCGTGAACTTCTGTCCGTAGAGCGGCTGGTTGCCCGACTCACCGTATGCAAGCCGGAACTTCACGCCGTCCAGAATGCTGTACGGAGCATCCAGGCGGTACGACCCCGCGACCTTCGGATACACGAACAGCTTCTTCGTGTCGGAGTTCACGCTGCTGCGATCGGCGTTCAATCCGCCGGTGAGCAACAGCTTCTCGCCCAGCAGCAGCACTTCCTCCTGTGCGAAGAAGCTCAGGTCCTCGACGCGCTGCCGGAACTGCCGCACCTGGATGCTGGTGCCGGCATCGATGATGCGCAGACCGCCGACCAGGTTGCGACTCACGACACGCGCGACGTTCAGGTCGCGGTTCGAGTACGTCGTCCCGAACGACGTGGTGGACCGCAGCAGACCGCTCGACGGCGTGAAGGTGTGAATGCCGCTCAGGCCCGTGTTGACGTTGAGATTGTCGCTGTTGCTCAGCAACGACGTCCCCGGTTGGCCGTCCACCGGCTCGAACTGCAGCTCCGGCGGGAAGAACAGGTCGTTCTTCTGCGTGAAGTAGTCCGCGCCACCGGTGGCCAGCACCTGGAGCTGTTGTGTCTCACCGCGATAAGCGTCGATGCTGAGCTTCGCCGAGCTGAGATACCGCCAGACGATTTCATCGTTCTTCATCAACGCTGCCGTCTGGAGTGGATTGCTGGCCTGGAACGGATGCGCCGGATACAGGCCATTCGCGCCAGGCTCCAGGTTCAGGAAGCTCGGCGTAAACGGAAAGACCATGTAGAACGAGACGCCGGCGTTGTCGTTGTTGGTCAGGCCACGCCGTGCATCCGTCCGGATGATGTTGGATCCGAGGTCGAGGTTCACGCGATTGGTGAACCGCTGATTCAGATTCGCCCGCAGCGACTGGCGCGCGAACCCGGTGTTGTCGATGATGCCGCCGTCGTCTTTCCAGGCGCCCGAGAGGTAGTACCTCGTGTTGTCGGTACCGCCGTTGATATCGACGAGCGTTTCGGCCGAGAGCGGCGTGTGGCCGGCGAGCTCCTTCTCGTGGTCGTAGGTCTTACCGGTGAACATCGCCGTGGCTGACGCGCCCCACACCGACGCAGCTTCAGCAGCGTCCTTGAACTTGCGCGCGCCGAGCTCGTTCGAGAGCTGGTAGAAACCAAAGCGCTGTGTGGCGCGAATCTCGGGCGCGCCGGTGCGACCGCGCTTGGTGGTGATGATCACGACGCCATTGGAAGCGCGTGAGCCATAGATCGCCGACGCGGACGCGCCCTTCAGGATTTCGATGGCTTCGATGTCCGCGGGATTGATGTCCGCGATGCGATTGACCTGGGCGTCCTGATCGAGCGACGGATTGGAACCGCCGGCGGCGTTCGTGACCGCGTTCTGGTTGGACGGGATCGCGACGTTGCTGACCATGACGCCGTCCACCACGTACAACGGTTCGGACTGCGCGTTGATCGAGGTGACGCCACGCATGCGCACCTGCACGCCGCCCCCCGGTGCGCCGGAGTTGGTCGAGATCACGGCGCCGGGAATCTTCCCTTGCAGCGCGTGCTCCACGCTCTGCGACGACACCCGCGCGACGTCCTCGGCGCTGACGGTCGCCACGGCGTTGGCCAGGTTGCGCTTCTCGATCGTCGTCGCCTGCCCGGTAATCACGACCTGGTCGAGCTGGAGGGGATCCAGCGAGAGCGCGACGCGGATCTCGGATTCCGCCGCCGGTACCGTGAGCGTTCGGAATCGATAGCCGATTCGACGCACCAGCACCGTCAACTCGCGTCCGGGAATGTCCGACAGCGTGAAGCGTCCATCCGCGCCGGTGGACGCTCCGAATGGTGTTCCGCGAACGACGACGTTCGCGCCGGCAATGGGCGACCCTGATGCAGAGTCGACGACCGTGCCGCGAAGAACTCGCACCTGCGCCGCCAGGGGCATCGCCCCCAGGATGAGCAGGACGAGGCCCAGCATTCCGCAGCGTGCTCGCATACCGCCTCCGTGATTGCACGCGGGCGAGTCACGTCAACAGCCACGGCGCCGCCGACGAATATGTTCGCCCGCAGACGCCAACATGAGGTCGCGCCGTAGTGCGCGCCAGTCGGCGCCCTGTTGTTGTTTTAGAACCGCCGCGCGAAGCATGGCGTCACAATGCTGCTTCGCGCCGGGACGAACCGGCTCTCGGCGCATGCGAAGCGACTGCAGCGACTGCTTTGCCGGCGGGACGGCGCCGCCTTACGGACGCGCGAAGTTTTCTGCGGTGCGCGTGAACTCGTCGTCAACCGCGCGCGGAATGTCTCCGCTGACATACGACGGAAACCAGTGGGTCGCGTCGTATCTGACGTCCAGTCGATACTTCTGGGTCTCCGCTTTCAGTCCGAGCTACTGGTGCGCCCCGAAGATCCGTGCGATCTCGCGTGTGTCGCTCGTGCGTGTCAACGCGAGCATCAGGAGGACGCGTGCCTTTTGCACCGTGAGGTCGCCGGCACCGATCGTGGCAGCTTGCGCCTGGTTGGCGGTGAGCGCGACGCCAGCGCCGCGAACGCCCGTCCCGACGGGCACGCTTCCGGAACCGGCCCGGCTGCCGATCACCACGACCACGCCTTTTGCCAGCGCGCGGTTCACGGCCTGACGCTGCGAGCCGGTCACTCCGCCGCGGCCCGCCCCCGCGACGACGATTCCTTTTGCGCCGGCGGCCACGAACGCGTCGATCGCCGCGCCATCCGCGCCCGCATACACGTATGCGATGTCGACGCGGGGGAGTTCTGCGACTCCAGTCAGGTCGAATGATGCCGCGCGTGCCGGTAGACGATGGAACACGATGCGTTCCGGGTCGGCCACCCCAAGTGCGCCGCGATACGGAGCGACGAACGCATCCGGCCGAACCGTGTTCGCCTTGGTGACGTCACGCGCGGCGAAGATCTCGTCGTTCAGCAGCACCATGGTTCCACGGCCGCGCGCCGCGGAGTCGCCGGCGACACGAACGGCGTTGTACAGGTTTGCGGGGCCGTCGATCCCGATCCCGTCTGACGGTCGCATCGCTCCAGTGACGACGATCGGCCGCGGATCGGCCACCGTGAGATCGAGGAAGAACGCCGTCTCCTCCATCGTGTCCGTCCCGTGGGTCACGACGACGCCCGCGAGGTCCGGACGGGAGCGCAGCGTGTCGGCGATTCCGCGCGAAAGCCCCAGCCACTGCGCGAGTGTGATCTGGGACGAGGCGACGTTCGCAAATTGCTGTCCCGAGATCATCGCGATACTGTCGATCGCTGGCACGGACTTGAGAAGATCGGCAACGCTGATCTTGCCCGGATCACCCGAGTAGTAGTTCGTCGACGCGATCGTTCCACCCGTGGCAACGACATGGACACGGGGCTTGACCGTCGCAACGGCGCCCTGCCCCACCAACGGCGTGTTCAGCGCGATCGTGGCGCCGATCGCGAAGGACAAAGCGTAATTGCGCATGTGACGGGATTGACGTTGCGCGAGCGCGAGCGCGCACAAACTAGACGACTGCGAGGCCACACGCGAGCGGCCCCTGCGGGCTTGCCGACGATCCTCTACCATATATGCATGACCCAACCACTCGCGCGTTTCCTATTACTCGTCGCCGCGCTCGCGACCGTGTCGCCGGTCGCCATCGCCGCGCAGATGCCGATGCAGCCCGCCGGCACCGTACGCGAGAGCGATGTCAAGTCGATCGATGCCGTGCTCACCGCGCTGTATGATGTGATCTCGGGCCCCGGCGGGCAGAAGCGCGACTGGGATCGCTTTCGCGGGCTGTTCGCGCCCGGCGCGCGGCTGATTCCCACCGGACGACGCCCCGACGGATCGCAAGGCATGCGGACGCTCACTCCCGATGAGTACGCGACAACCATCGGTCCGCGGCTCGAACAGGGCGGATTCTTCGAGAAGGAGATCGGCCAGCGCGTCGAGCAGTTCGGTGGTATCGCGCAGGTCTTCAGCGCATATGAGAGCAAGCGCTCCGCGGCAGACAGTGTGCCGTTCGCCCGTGGCATCAACAGCATTCAGCTCTTCAACGACGGCAAGCGCTGGTGGGTCGTGACGGTTTTCTGGGACAGCGAGCGCCCGGACAATCCGATTCCGGCACGCTACATCGGCAAGCCCTGAAGCAGGAGTGGCCCGAATGTCTTTCTCGAAGAACGCCCTTCGGTTCCTCAAACAGCTCAAGAAGAACAACCAGAAGACCTGGTTCGAGTCGCATCGCGAGGAGTATGAGCGGGAGATACGCGATCCGATGCGCGAGCTGATCGAGGACATGGACGCGCGGCTTCGCCGCTTCGCACCGGAGATTGGTGGCGACCCCAAGCGGTCGATGTTCCGGATTTACCGCGACATCCGCTTCAGCAAGGACAAGTCGCCGTACAAGACACACGCCGCATGCTGGTTCAATCACCGCGGCGCGTCCAGCAAAGTTGGCAGTGACGCCCCGGATGGCAGCGCCGGGTTCTACTTCCACCTCGAGCCGGGCGAATCGTTCGTCGGCGCCGGACTGTGGATGCCGCCACGGCCGCAATTGAACAGGATTCGCGACGCCATCGCAGAGAAACCCGAACGCGTCGAGGCAGTCGCCAGGGCGCTGAAGCGGCGCTTTGGAGCCCTGAGCGACGAGTCGAAGCTGAAGCGCATGCCGCGCGGATTCTCCGAGGACCAGCCGGGAGCACAATGGCTGCGCTACCAGTCCTTCACGTCTGGCCGGTCGCTGACGGACAACCAGGTTACCGCAAGCTCGCTGCCGTCCCTGCTCGAGAAGGAGTTCACCGCGTTGCTCCCGCTGGTCCGATGGCTGAACGAGGCCCTCGGCCACGGCGCGGCACGTGGATGACGAATGGTTGCGACGTGGATGGTCGGGCCGTCCAGCTTTGACCACCATGTTTTTCAATACACGCTCGGCGCGCTCGATACTCCTGTTCGGTGCACTGGCTCTGGCGACTGGCTGTCGCGAGGAGCCGCGCGCGTATCGAGGTCCGGGGTTGCAGGTGGCTGCACTTTCGCTGAACGAGCGCGTGGGCGTGTACCGCGCCGCACTTGGCGGGTCATTCCGAATCGATGACCCGTCGCTCTCGATCCTCGCAGACCCGCTGCTGCTGCCTCGGTCCGCCGGCCTGGCCGGCGGCGACAGCATGCCGGCCGCACTGCTCACGGCGCTCCGAGACAATGGCGTCGTGAAAGGGACGTGCAGCATCCCGGTGCAGAAATCGCGCGAAGCGCTCGTCTGCACCGCCGATCGCGCCGGGTATGCGGTGCGATTCTCCGATCCGTTCGCGTTGGGACGCGACTCGGTGCAGGTCAACCTCGTGGTCGAGCAGTACGCGATTCCATATGGCCCGAGGGCCGAACGACTGCGGTTCGAACGCGCGTATCACGTCGCCAAACGCGGCGGGAACTGGCGCGCGGTACGCGAAGCTCGGTTGCCTCAACCCTAGCGCGCCACCGCTGCGTTCAGGGAAACGCCGTGGCGCGTCGCCACGTGGACGACACGCCACGGTCGCGCCTGCATCAACGACGCTGCGTGCCCAGGCTTTTCTCGAAGAAGGCCCACGTGAGGTTCCACGAGTCTATCTGCTCCGGCGAGTCCTCACGCTCCAGCGTCCTCGGATCGACGCGACGACTGAACGTGTGACCACACCCACCGCGTCCGGGTGGCGGGTCGACGTAGATCTTGGTCTCCGCCAGCTCCGGCTTGAGCGCCCGCAGCGTGTACACCATCTGCTGGTTCTCGCGGAAGAAGACGTCGCAGTCGTTCGTCGCGACGTGCACCAGGATCGGCACCTTGAGGCCTTCCACGTGGAACACAGGCGAGCGCTTGATGTACTCGTCCACGTTTTCGAACGGCAGGCCCTGAATTCCTGCCTCGGCGGCGAAGTCCTCCGCATAGCCGGGGCCGTGGTCCGACAAGCGGAAGATGAGATTCGTCACCGGCACGATCGCGGCGCCACCCTTGAAGGGATGGTCGTACCGGAAGAGGATGTGTGACGTGATGAATCCGCCGTGGCTCCAGCCCATGATGCCCAGACGGTCCATGTCGACGTATGGCAGCGTCTTCAGATAGTCCACGGCCGAGAGCACGTCATCAACTTCCTTGCCGCCGTAGTCGATCATCTTGAAGAACGCCTCGCCGTAGCCCGTGCTGCCGCGATAATCGGGCGTGATCACGACGTAGCCACGCTGCACGGCTTCGCGTACGAACGGGAACATGGACGTACCCCAGTCACCGTGCACGCCGCCGTGAACCCAGACCAACGCGGGATGCTTCTCCGTCCCTTTCGCGATCGGTGAGAACAAGTACGCGGGAATCTCGAGACCGTCCACGCGACTCTTGTACTTCACCTTCTGGAATTCCATGACGCCCTTGCTGCGCGCCGCGTACACCGAATCGGTCTGACGCTTGGCGGCCACCTGCTCATCGCAGCGACTGCCACATCCCGGAAGGTCCTTGGGATTCTTGCTGACGTACAGCTCGTGCGCCCGAGCCGTATCGGTGATCGGCACCCAGCGGCGTTGCCGCTGCGGTGTTGGAGGCGGGTTCCCAGCGCCCAGGCGCGTTGGAGTCTGCGCGTCTCCAATGGCGGCGACCAAGACCAGCGCCAGGCCGGCACGCCCGAACATCGCTGACATCATGTGCTCGACGGTCCTCGTTGAGGTCGGCCGGAAACTATTGCGCGCGACGCACCCTGTCGAAGGCCCCGCGCGTCACGGGAGGCCGAGCTTCTTCCGCGCAAACGGCCGGGCGAACGCAGCCGGCGGATTATGCGCCGTGGCCAGGTCGTACGCACTCTGGTACATCTCCTTCGCCTTCTCCGACTGACCCAGCTTCTCGTACGTCATGCCCAGCAATGCGTGCATGAACGGATCGCGATTGTTGCCATTCAGGGCGACTGTCTTCGTCAGCTCGGTCTCGGCTTTCGACAGGTCGTTCGTGTACAGCGCGACATAGCCGACGAGGTACGGGAAGAAGCGCTCCTGCTGCGCGGCCATCGCGGAATCACTGTCGAGTGCCTTGCGGGCCGCCGCGATCTGCCGCGCTGCCTCGTCTTTGTTTCCGCGCCGCGCGGCCAGCCTTCCGAGCGCGTGCGCGAGGCGATAGTCCCAGAGACTCTTCGGGTGCGTCCTGGGATCGGGCTCCTTGAGCCCGAGCTGCGCGCCCAGCCGATAGTACTTCTCGGCGGTGTTCAGGTCGCCGGCGTCGATGCACACGCGCGCCGCCTCGTTCGCCATCTCGCCCTGCTGATAAAAGGCATTCTGTGGCTCGGCTGTCTCGCGCGTCTTCCAGTACGCGATGACCATCTCCTCGTACTTGACGGTGTTGGCGCAGTCGGCGTCGAATGCGTACGACATCGCCATGGCCCGCTGGGCCGCCGCCTTGGCGGCCGGTGTCGCGGCGGAGTCGATGAGACGCTGGAAAACGGCGCGGGCTTCGCCCGTCGCTCCACGCGTGTCGAGCTGAGAGGCTTGCCGCATCGCGGCCGCCTGGGGATTGCTCGACTCCTGCACCTGGGCCGAGCACGGGATGGCCAGCGAAGCGAGAACGGTCGCCGCGACAGTCGCGCGGCCCATGAGTTTTGGAATCATGGCGCCAAAGCTACATGGTGGCGCGCGTGATGACCTACCCCTTCTGGTACGTGCCAACGAGCTCTGTCTGCGCGACCACGTGTCCCTCCATGGCCTTCACGACCTTGTCCTTGGACGGTGATCCGAGGTCGCCGAGCTGCGTGTCCAGCGCATACAGCTTGAAGAAATACCGATGCCGTCCGATCGGCGGACACGGCCCGCCCCAGCCCGTGCGCTTGTAGTCGTTCTTGCCGTCGCGTGCGCCGGCCGGCGTCTCTCCGCCTTTCACGATCCCCGTCGCCGTCGCGGGAATGTCGTACAGGACCCAATGCACGTACGTCATCTTCGGTGCCTTCGGGTCAGGCGCGTCCGGGTCGTCCACGATGAGGGCGAAACTCTTCGTGTTGGCGGGGGCGCCGCTCCAGCTCAGATCGGGCGCCATGTCGGCGCCTTCGCAGGTATGCTCCTTTGGAATTGCGCCATTGTGAGAGAACGCAGCTGACTTGAGGTTGAGTGCCATTGATCCTCCTTGCCATGAGCCTGAATCTGCCGACGATATCGCGGCTCGTGCTCAGCGCCAATGGGGGAAGATCTGTCGCCTGGCGCACACCGTACGGCTCAGCATGGCGACCGCTGGAGATGGATGCGAGGAGGGACACGCGCGGCGGACTAGAGGAACCCGAATCCGGGTGGATGCCTGTCGTCAGTGCGGTATCGAGTAGTAGACGAGCGCGCCCCCGTTTAGGTCAGGCAGCGCGCGCAGGCCCAGCAGCACGCGATCGAGGCGAGTGCGATGTCCGTGCATGTAACGCGTCGTGCGAATCCCGATCAGGGTGCCCGTGAAGCTGCCGGCGAGCACATCGCTCGCCCAGTGCTGGTCGAGGTACAACCGGGTGAAGCCCGGAATCGTCGCAGCGGCGTACAGCAGCGGCAGCGCCCAGCGAGCCGCGGAGGGCTTCCGCATTCGTATCTCTTCGGAAAGCGTCGCCGCCGTCGCGAACGCCACAGCGGCGTGCAGCGACGGAAATGCCCGGAACTCGAACTGCACCACTCCCCTGCCCGGCCGGAAATTGTAGGGATCCGTCTGGCTGGCTCGCGGACGCGCGCGACCCAGCCCGCTGCGCACCACCTCGGATATGACTTCGGTGACAACCAGCGATTCAGTGAGGTGGAGTCCGACGTCGGCCACGGTCTCGGACTTCGTCAAGCGGCCGACCGCGTATGTGGCCACGGCACCGGCCGTAAGTGGCATCTCATTGATCACGGTGACCTTCTCGATGTTTCGGCGGCGCGAAGAATCACCCTGGACACTGGCTTGACGAGTCCAGCGCGCGATGCGCTCGTCGTAGGCGCTCAGCGCGGCTGAGGCAGCAACGGCGCCGGCGGTCCACCAGATGTCCCTCCTCTTGAAAAAGCCGCTCGTGCTGTCCTGGGCGGCGAGCCGCGTAGCAAGCAAACCCATGCACAGCGCGATGCGAGCGAGCATGTCGGGTGGCAATTCAAAGCCTGTACCACCCGCCGGCCCCGTCAGTGCGGCGTGATCACTCGCCCCATCGCAGGCTTGACTGGTTCGGGCGCGGCGGCTGCCCGCTCACCAATCAGCTCGAGAGCAAAGCGCTGGACTTCGCCCAGCCGCTCGATCTCCTCGGCGACCGACTCGAGGGAGCGCTCCATGCGCTCGATGCGCGCATGCGTGTCTGCGTCCTGGAGCCGTTCGCCATCCGGTTTCGGCTTCCGGTCGCGCGAGTTACGCTTCACGCCATGCTACTCCACGCACTGGCTCTGGCCCTGATGGCGGTGGCCACCCCCGGCGACTCCCTGCGCCGGCAACTCGAAGCGCGCATCGCTCAGGTGCCCGGCGCGATCGTGGCGGTTTCCTTCCGCGACCTCGGGTCGGGCGACTCACTCGACATCAACGCCGACGACTCGTTTCACGCGGCGAGCACCATGAAAGTCCCCGTGATGATCGAGTTGTTTCGCCAGGTCGAGAAGGGCTGGCTCTCACTCGATCAGCCGTTGATGCTCGTGAATCAGTTCGGCTCGATCGTGGATGGGTCGCCGTTCTCGGTGGACGCCGGCGACGACTCGGATTCGCTGATGTACCAGAAGGTGGGTCAGCGCGTGCCAGTGCGAGAGCTGCTGGAACGCATGATCGTACGGTCGAGCAACCTGGCAACGAATGCCCTCATCGCGGTCGTCGACGCCAAACGCGCCAACGCGACCGCGCACGAGCTTGGCGCGCGCAACATCAAGGTCCTGCGCGGCGTCGAGGATGGAAAGGCATTCCAGGCTGGGCTCAGCAACAGCACCACGTCGCGCGATCTCGCCACGCTGATGCTCGCCATCGAGCAGCAGCGCGCGGCATCGGCCGCGAGCTGCGCGGAGATGAAAGCGATCCTGCTGCGGCAGGAGTTCAACGACGAGATCCCGGCCGGGGTTCCGAAGGGCACGCCGGTGGCGCACAAGACCGGATCGATCACCGCCGTCCTGCACGACGCCGCCATCGTGTACCCGAGTGGGCGCAAGCCGTATGTGCTCGTCGTGCTCACGCGAAACATTCCGGACGAAAAGGTGGCGCGGGTCCTGATCGCGGACCTGTCTCGCCTGGTGTATCAAAGTCTGCCGCTGCGCGCGGCTCGCGTGGACCAGCGCTGACACATAGGATTGAGTCCATGACGACCGCCACGAAACCGACTCCCGCTTCCGCGCCCGCCTTCACGGCGGCCGACCTCGACGCCCACTGGATGGGCTTCACCGCGAACCGCGCATTCAAACAGGCGCCGCGGCTGCTCGCATCCGCCAAGGGCATGTATTACACGACCGTGGACGGACGCGAGCTGCTCGACGGCGTTGCGGGACTGTGGTGCGTCAATGCGGGCCACGGTCGCGAGTCGATTGCCCGAGCCATCGCGCGGAGCGCGACCGAGCTGGATTATTCCCCCGCCGGCTTCCAGATCGGGCATCCTTCGGCATTCGAGCTGGCAGATCGTCTGACGAACCTGGTGCCTGGAAAGTTCGATCGGGTGTTCTTCACCAACTCCGGCTCCGAGTCCGTGGACACGGCGCTCAAGATCGCTCTCGCCTACTGGCAGGCCGTCGGCGAAACGCAACGCGTGCGATTCGTTGGCCGGCTTCGCGGCTACCACGGAGTGGGCTTTGGAGGGATGACCGTCGGAGGCATCGAGTCCAATCGCAAGGCGTTCGGCGCCCAGCTGCTCCCACAAGTCGACCACCTGCCCACGACGCATGGCATTGAAGCGAACCGATTCTCGCGCGGGCAGCCGGCGGAGGGAGCGTACCTGGCGGACGCGCTCGAGGAAATCGTGGCCAAGCGCGGCGCAGAAACGATCGCCGCGTGCATCGTCGAACCCGTCGCTGGTTCTGCGGGCATTCTGGTTCCGCCAAAGGGATACCTCGAGCGTCTGCGGGCCATCTGTGACAAACACGGCATTCTCCTCATCTTCGATGAAGTCATCACCGGCTTTGGCCGGCTCGGCTCCATGTTCGGCGCGGAGCGGTTTGGCGTGACACCGGACATCATCACGATGGCGAAGGGACTGTCCAATGCCGCGGTGCCGATGGGCGCCGTGATGATGCGGAAGGAGCTGTACGACCGCGTCGTGAATGCCAGCGAAAGCGGCATCGAGTTCATGCACGGTTACACGTACGGCGGGCATCCCCTTGCCTGCGCGGCGGCCCTGGCGTCGCTCGATATTCATGTCGGCGAACGCCTCGCGGCGCGGGCCAACTCGCTGGCGCCGTACTTCGAGCAGGCGGTGCATTCGCTCCGCGATCACCCGCACGTGATCGACATCAGGAACGAGGGCTTGATGGCGGGCATCGAGCTCGAGCCGCGGCCCGGCAAGCCCACCGCTCGCGCACTGGACGCCTATCTCGATTGCTTCCGCGAAGGGGTCCTCATCCGCTACACCGGGGATACCATCGCGCTGTCGCCGCCTCTCATCATCGAGAAGGGGCAGATCGACCGGATCATCACCACACTCGGCAAGGCGCTCGAGCGACTCGCATAACATGACGTCGCCCGCCGTCACGACGACGTTTTTGCCCGCGTGGTTGCGGGCGCCGTTGCCGGATATCCCCGCCCTGCTCCAGCCTGTCGCGCAGGCGCTCGTGGACGCGGACGAGGACGTTCAGAAGTTCGTTCCGCCCCTCTCCCAGGCAGAGATCGCGACGCGCCCGGCCGGTGCGGCATCCGTCGTCTACCACGTGCGGCACGCGATGGGCAGCCTGGACCGGCTCTTCACCTACGCGCGCGGCGAGACCTTGAGCGAAGAGCAGCTGCGCACGCTCGGCGGTGAGAAGACGCTCGACGCGGCGTCGTTCACGGCGATTCAGCTGGCATCCGACTTTTCCGCAGCGGTTCAGCGCGCGCTGGCGCAGCTTCGCATGACGTCAGCGGACGATCTGCTGAAAACACGGTTCGTCGGCCGGTCAAAGACTCCGTCCACGACGATTGCCTGCCTGTTCCACGGCGCCGAGCACACCGCGAGGCACGTCGGTCAGATCGTGACGACGGCCAGGATCGTTCGGCCGGCCTAGGCCTACAGCGCGTTTGTCATGACCCGGACTGTGGACTCGCGCATCGCCGAGCTTCGGCGAAAGATCGAGAGCGATCCCGCAAAACCGCGTCACGTTGTGACTGTCAGGAAGGGTGGCTATCGATTCGAGCCGTGACACGAACGGCACCCGCAATGCAACAGCTCTGTGAGGCTCTTATGACATCAACGTTCGCCCGCGCATTCTT
>DASTVV010000106.1:0-18931 GCA_035758925.1 Gemmatimonadaceae bacterium | reverse complement strand
TTGCCCACGCGCGTGGTGCATACGTCTACGCCGACATCATCCACACCGCCGGCGCGGAACCACTCGACGTCAAAGCGTCCGGCGTGGATTTCGCCGCCTGCTCCACCTTCAAGTGGCTCATGGGCGACTACGGGCTCGGCTTCCTCTACGCGAGAGAAGAACTGCTCGACACACTCGATCGCTCGCAGGTGGGCTACTATCAGACGTCGGACATGACGGGGCATGAACCGCCGTTCGACAGCGAGGGTGCGGGCGCGCCAGTGTCCTGGGAGTTCAAGAACGACGCCGCCGGCCACTTCGAAGTCGGGTCCATCGGTGGTGCGCTTCGAGCCGGCCTGGGTGCGTCGCTCGCGTACATAAAGGAAATCGGCGTCTCGAACATCCAGGCGTATCGTCAGCCGCTCTTGAAAAGGCTGCGCCTGGAGATGCCGCGGCTCGGCTTCATCTGCGTCACTCCGCCCGAATCGACGGCGGGCATCATCACCTTCGCGAAGAAGAATGTCGGCGGGAGCGACGTCCCGAGAAAGCTCGACGCCGCAAAGGTCAATGTCCGCGTTGCCACGCACTGGCTGCGCGTCTCGCCGTCCATCTACAATGACATGACTGACATCGAGCGTTTGCTCGAGGCGCTCGCGTGATGCTGCGTCGGCACCTGCTGGCAACTGTCTTTGCGCTGGCCGTCGCGCCATACGTCGCGGCGCAGGACCCCGGCGCCGAGCCGATTATCGTCACGCATCACAGCGTTACCATCGCCGGAAGGACGCTGGCGTACACGGCACACGCGGGACGAATCCCGATTCGTGACAACGAATCAGGCGACGTGCACGGACAGATGTTCTTCGCCTCGTATGCCCTGGACCGGTCTGCGCACGTTCGTGGCCGCAGGGCTGTACGATTCGCACAACAGCTGTCCGCTGATCGCGTACCATGTGTCGCGCTTGGAGCCCGCGTTGCGTGCCAACGTGTCGGTGCGCTGCTACGAGGGTGGGCACATGATGTACGAGGACCGCGCTGCGCGCGTGCAGCTCAAGCGGGACATGGCGAAGTTCTACCGCACGCGCTAGGCAGCCTGTGTCTCGCCGTGAGCGAGACTGGCTCCGCTGCGCCGACGCAGCTGGAACGGGCTGGGACTCCCACGCGGATCACGCTGCGCTGCTCGTCGCGCCGTCATTCGCTGCGCTCATTCTCCGGCGCTACTCCGCTGCTCGCTGGCTTCGGCGCATGCGCCGCGGGCGCATTGCGCCTCAGACGATCCGCTCAGGGAGCCCCAGCCCGCTCCAGCTGATCGTCGCTGGCGACGTCTCGGCTCCCGCGACTGCTCGGTTGACTACGCCCTTCGCGTCACGCCGTGGGTCTCGCGTGCGCACGCGTCAGGCTCCGCGGTGCGGGTCGGGGCTCGAACGCTGGGCGCGTCGCGGATCGGGGCGAGGGGGTGGGACTCCCTGGAGCGGACCGTCTGAGGCGAGCCGCGCCATATGCGCGGCCGCCGATGGCAACGAGCACCGCAGGAGCGGAGCGGAGGAGCGTAGCGACGCAGCGAGAGCGACGAGGAGCGCAGTGTGATCCGCGTGGGAGTCCCACTCCCTCGTCGGATTCGCGATGCCCGTGGACACGAGACACGCCGGAGCCCCATCGCGGTTGGCCCGCGACGGGGCTCACAACGCATTACCATCACTACCGCCAGACGACGTCGAAGTCGTAGTAGCCGTAGCCGCCCTGGCCATCCACCACACGGATCACCGCCGTGTAGCCATTGTACGCCGAGGGCTGTTCGATCACCTGGATCACGCCGCGGCTCTGGCGCACGTTGAGCGCGAGGTGGCCGTCGCGTCTCGGAATCTGGCGCGCGACGCTCGTCCGGACGTTCTGCGGACGCTCGCCTGACGCGACGTTGTAGTTCACCTGTCCGTCGCCCAGCGAGATACGCAGGTCACCGTCGACATTGCCGCTCCAGCGCAGCACGGGGGTGCCGTACTCCACCTCGCCGCCAGCGTCACCCCACACGGGACCGCGACCATCGCCCCACACGCGACCGCTATCATCGCCCCACACCGAACCGCGGCCATTCCCACGACCGTAGTTCGACGGGTCGAAGTACGCGACGAAGCGATACCGCGCCGCGCCGCCCTGCGCATCCCTCACCCGCAGGATCGCGGTGTAATCGTTGCGCGCGCTCGGTTGCTGCAGGACGTAGACGCTGCCGCGTCCTTCGAGCATCTCCACGCGCACGACGCCGTCGCGCCGCGGCAAGGCATTGTCCGCGTCGACCCGGCCCCGGTTGCGCATCGTCGTACCGCTCATCACCTGCGACTGCACGTTGGAGCCGCGGATGTAGATGCGCACGTCGTTGTCCACCGTGCCGCGCCACGTGAAGAGGCGTCGCTCTTGATAGCGGCCACGATTGCCGATGCCATTCCGGTCGCGATCCTCCCAACGGCCATTTCCCTGCGCCCCGAGCGCGGGTGCAGCGAGCAGCGCGACCAAGACTGCCCGGCCGATTAACTGGGTCGTTCCGTGAGTGTTCATCATGGGTCCAAGTACCCTGCGGTTCCAGCCAGGTTGTGTGCCTGAATCGGGCCTTTACTCGGGCGAGGCAGGGAACCTGTAGCGGCCGGTGGACGAACACCTGTCCCAGCCTCGGGAATTTGTGTCTTGCAGCACGAACCTGAAGACTCCATAAGAGAGTGCATGCCAACGCTCTCCCCGCCGAATGCGATCGTCCCATATCGCGCGACGCCGTAGCGTTGTCCTGGTGAGTGCGGCGTTGCTTGTGCCACCGTCGCCAAAGGGTGTGTCGGATCGAGAGCAACTCGGCGTCTCGGTTCTGACACATGCTGCAACCGTCCGACACCGGGCACTTTCGGTGAATGCGCCACGACACAACGACTTACGCGCCGTGCCATCAGTGGCAATTCCGATGCATTCGACGCGTGACGCCAATCACACCCGGAGGCGTTGTGTCGAGTTCTCGTCGCAGTCCACGGTTCGTCGTGGCCGTGTTCCTCATGCTGTCACCGATGGTCGTCGCCATCGGACAGTCGTCGGTCGCGATCAGCCCATTCGTTTCGTACGTCCCCAGCGCCGCCACAAACCCACTCGCGGGAATGGCGCTCACGTTCGGGGGAACAACCGGCCTCGCGCTTCGCGGTAGCGCGGATCTGTCGGTCTCCAATCCGGAAAAAACCGCCACAACCACCGGGGAGGCCAACGGCGGCTACCGTCCTTGGGCCGCTGACGCCGACGCCATGCTGTTCCTTGGTGGCCTCGGAGGCGGCGCCACTGTCTTCAGCCGCTCACTCGCGCCGTACGTCTTTGCGGGCATCGGCATGACGGGCGGCGACAGCTCCGGCGTCAACCTCGTCGCGCACAACTGGAGCTACGGCGTCGGCACGTCCATCCCACTCGGGTTCGACGCGGATCTGTTCGGCGAGGCGCGCTGGCGCATGTCGAAGTACGTGCTGCCAACGTCGGAGGGAGCGCCGGACTCGCGGAGTGAGCTGCGCTTCGGTTTGTCCTTCCATGTCGGCGGATCACGCGAAGCAGCACCAGAACCGCGTCGTCGCGGACGGCGCATGGATGTCTACGACGATGACGTCGCACAGGCCGCGGTGGTACCGCAAACACCGGTGATCGTTCAGCAGCCGACCCCCGTCATCGTGCAGCAGCCGGCGCCAGTGGTCGTTGCCTCGGAACCCGACGTTCAGATGATCCCTCAGCGCACGACCGAGATCAACGTCAACATGCCGGGCACGGTGGTGCGTCGTCAGCCCCGGCGGTACGAAACGGTGACGCGTACCACCGTGACCACCGCGCGTGTGCTGTCGCGGAGCCGTGCCGGGATCGTGTACCGTCCGCGCGTGGCGTCGTCGCGCTCGGAACGCGTCACCTCGTCCACGACGTCGTCCGCGCGCGCGTCGAAGCGCGAATCGTCGACGGCAAAGACGTCGCGCCAGATGACCTGCACGTCGTCGGGATGCAAGCGAGTGGGGACACGCGAGCGGCAGCCGTAAGCACTGCCGTAAGCACTGCCGTAAGCACTGCCGCGCTGGTGTCGAGCGGTTCCCGTGGCTGTGACGAACGGTGCGATATCGACGGTCGTTCGTTACAGCCGCGTTGCGTCCTGAAGGACATGTGCGCTTGACCGGTGCGACTATCGGTCCTATGCTCCGCTTCATGCGGATTCATGCAGTCGCACACACTCCCGAGTGCAACCGGCCAGCCAGGGCGAGGCCTGGGTGAGTGCGTGCAGTTGAGAAACCGCGTTTGCCGGCCCGCCAGGCCTCAGCCTGGCGGGCTTTTTTGTTCCGCTACGTGACAATTGAATGAATGGAGAGGGAGGAAGCGTGGCCGTCAAACACTACCTGCTCGCCAGCGACTTCGATCAGACACTGAGTTTCAACGATTCCGGCATCGTGCTCAGCGAGATGCTCGGCATTGCCGATTTCGAGGCACGGGTCGCGGGGCTGTCGCGACTCAACCTCGTGCAGTCGGGCGCCGAGCTCGCGTATCTCATCCGCCACGATCCCGATTTCCGACGTGTGCGGCGCTCCGACCTCGTGGAAGTGGGGCGGCGTGTGCGCCTCAAGCGCAACATCGGCCGATTGATCGATCTGCTGGCGCGCGGGATCGACGGCGTGTCCTTCGAGTTCTACGTCGTATCGGCCGCGCCGGAAGAGGTCGTCCACTCGGCGCTCGAGGGACTCGTGCCACCGTCGCACATCCGCGGCACCCGATTTGGGTACGATGCCGACACCGGCGAGATCAATTCGATCGGCCACGTCACGGCTGGTTACGGCAAGGTGGCGGCGCTCGACGCGCTCCGAGCGCAGCTGGGCATTCCCGGCGAGCGAACCGTGTATGTCGGCGACGGCATGTCCGATGTTCACGCGATGCTGCACGTGAACCGCATCAACGGGCTGACGATCGCCGTGTCGCAGGCCCGACATATTGCGCAGGTAGCCCGCCGCACGATGTTGAGCGACGATGCGCTGAGCGTGGTGATCCCGATTCTCGAGGAGATCGCGGGCTACAGCACTGAGCGGATCAAAGTGCTGTTCGATCTCCATGGCCTGGTGATTCAGGAGTGGGACAAGGTACGCACCGACTGGCTGACCATCCGCGAGGTGGCTGCCTCAGTGCCGGACTCCGTGGCGGCGGCCTGAGTGAACGCGCGGTAGCTTTGTTCGCATCACTTGTCCCTGCATTGCGATGCACGCTCGCTTTCGTGTCTCGGTCCTCGCGCTCGTCACTGTTGCGGCAATCACGGCAGCAACCTCACCGGCATCTGCGCAGCATGACGCACACGCCGCCGGACACGCGCGCGGCAGGGCGCCGGCGATCGGCACCATCGTGTTCCCCAACTCAGGCAATGCCGCGGCGCAGGAGCCCTTTCTGCGCGGTGTGGCATTCCTGCACAACTTCGAGTACGCCGCGGCGGCGGATGCATTCCGTGCCGCGCAGAAGGCTGATCCCGGATTCGCGCTTGCTTACTGGGGCGAAGCGCTGACGTACAGTCACGTCGTCTGGCGCACCGAAGACCTGCGGGCATCGCACGCGGCACTCCAGGGGCTCGGCGCCACTACCGCTGAACGCCTCGCAAAGGCGAAGACTTCCCGAGAGCGTCAGTTCGGCGCCGCGGTCGAGGCCTTCTATATGAGTGGCGCGCTGGCCCAGCGGGTGCGCGCCTATGCCGATTCACTGCGCAAGTTTGCCCAGGCCAATCCCGCAGACCAGGAAGCGGCCGCCTTCGCATCGCACGCACTGATGATGGACGGCTTCCTCGCGACGTCGCCGTCGTCTCGCGATGCGCTGCTGCGCGAGGCCATCGCCTTGTCGCAGAAGGTGATTCTCTCGAATGCCAACCATCCCGGCGCGACGCACTACCTGATTCATCTTTACGACTCTCCCGGATTGGCCGCGCAGGGCCTGGAGTTCGCGCGCGCGTACGACAAGATCGCGCCGGACGCCGAGCATGCGCTGCACATGCCGTCGCACATCTACCTGCAACTGGGCATGTGGTCCGACGCGGTGAGCTCGAACGAGCGCGCCTGGGCTGCGTCGCGCGCGGACAACGCCCCCAGCTGGCATACACTCTCGTGGCTGCAGTACGGCTATCTCCAGCAAGGGCGCTGGGCCTCGGCGCAGGCGCTCATCGACACGGCGCGCGCCATCGTTCCGACGCTACGCGGGTACGAGGCCGACGGCGCGTTCGTCGTTTCGCGTCTCGAATTTCAATATGCGGCGTCGTCCGGTCAGTGGACCCGGCCGTTGACGCAACCGCCGCCTGCGATGGGCGAGATGTCGGACCGCGAGGCCGGCTTCCGGCGCTTCGCGGCTTACTGGAGCGCGGTCGACGCGGCGCAACGCAACGACGCCGCGGCGTTGGCGCGATTCGCGGCGCCGTTCGTGGCGCGCGCGGATTCGGTTCTCGCTGGCACGTCCCCAGGCGCCGGCCCGGCCGTGGCACTGGCGAACGCCTTCGTCGTGCACGCGCTCGTGGCGAAATCGAGGGGCGACACCGTGGCCTATCTCGGGTCGCTGCGTGCGGCGACGGAGCAGGAGGGCAAGCTGGAGGCATTCGTCGGGCCACCCGAGCGTGTCTTCGCGTCCGAGCTGCTGGGCAATGAGCTGATCGCGCGGCGACGCGGGGCGGACGCCGTGTCCCATTTCGAGACCGTGCTGCGCCTGTGTCCGGGACGGTCCGAGGCGCTCCTCGGTCTCGCGCGTGCCAGGACCGCCGCGGGCGATCGCGCCGGCGCGGACGAGGCCTTCGCCAGGTTGCGCGCCAACTATTCGCACGCCGACGCAGCCGCCCGCGCGCTGCTTGGAGACAAGGAATAGAGCGCCGGTCCTGACGGTTCGGGACCGCCGGTGGCAACAGCAGAAAACGACTTGCCCGTTGCGGTCGAGCCACGCAGTATCCGGCATGCAGACCGTCCGCAATTTCGTCGGCGGCGAGTGGCTCGCCCCGACTGCCTCTAATTGGTACGAGCTCACCAATCCCGCCACGGGTGAGCCGCTGGGCAAGACTCCGATGTGCGGCACCACGGAAGTCAGCGAGGCCGTGCGCGCCGCGCGGGAAGCGTTCCCGAAATGGCGTGAGCTGCCCGTCGTCTCCCGCGCCCGCTACCTGTTCAAGTTCAAGGCTCTGCTCGAGGAGCACTTCGAGGAGATCGCGCGGCTGGTCACGCAGGAGAACGGCAAGACCATAGAAGAAGCGCGCGGGTCGCTGCGCCGCGGCATCGAGAACGTCGAGCACGCGTGCGGAATGCCCACGCTCATGATGGGCGATTCGCTCGAGAACATCGCCGCCGGCATCGACTGCGAGTACATCCGGCAGCCCATGGGTGTCTACGCCGCGATCACGCCGTTCAACTTCCCGGCGATGGTGCCGCTGTGGTTTTACCCGTATGCAATCGCCGCGGGCAACACGTTCGTGCTCAAGCCCAGCGAGCAGGTGCCGCTGACGCAGCTTCGCATCGTCGAACTGCTCGAGCAGACGGGACTTCCCAATGGCGTGATGAACATCATCCACGGCGGCAAGGAAGCCGTGGACGCGCTGCTGCGGCATCCCGACGTCGTCGGCATCTCGTTCGTCGGGTCGTCACCCGTCGCGCGGTACGTCTACAAGACGGCCGCCGAACACGGAAAGCGCGTACAGGCACTGGGTGGGGCGAAGAACCATGTCATCGTCATGCCGGACGCCGATCTCAACAAAGCGGTCGGCATCATCAGCGAATCGGTGTTTGGCTGTGCCGGCCAGCGGTGTCTCGCGGGGAGCGTGATCATCGGTGCGGGCAAGAGCTACGAACCGCTCAAGGAACGTCTCACCGAATCAGCCAGGAGCCTGCGGCTGGGCAACGGGCTCGACGCCGGCGTCACGATGGGCCCCCTTGTCTCCCGGAAGCACAAGGAGAGAGTGCTGAGCTACATCGAGAGCGGCGTGAGCGAAGGGGCGACGCTGGCGGTGGACGGCCGCAGCGTCAAGGTGCCCAAGTATCCCGACGGCGCATTCGTGGGTGCGACGGTATTCGATCAGGTTGACCCGTCGATGAAGATCGGACGCGAGGAGATCTTCGGTCCGGTGGCGTCCGTCGCACGAGCCGATACACTCGACGAGGCGATCGAGCGCGTACAGGCCAGCGAGTTCGGCAACGCGGTCTCGATCTTCACGACCAGCGGTCATGCGGCGCGCGAGTTTCGTCATCGCGTGGGCGTGAGCATGATTGGCGTGAATATCGGCGTCGCGGCGCCGATGGCGTTCTTCCCGTTCGGCGGCACCAAGGGCTCCTTCTTCGGCGACCTCAAGGCGCACGGCAAGGACTCGGTGGAGTTCTCCACGGACAAGAAGGTCGTGATCTCGAGGTGGACGTGAGAGAAACGGCGAGGGGCGGACCGAAGGGCGGACCAAAAGGTGGATCCAAAGGCCGAGACCGCAGTCAGGACCGAAGCCATGAGGCCAGCCCGGTACACGACGACGTCTCCCTGCGTCGGCGACCAAAGAGCACCCCCGCGGCCAGCCGTGCCATGCCGCGGAAAGAGGCGACCGAGGCGAAGAAACCGGGACGCTGGGTTCGTAGCGGTTTGATCCAGATGTCGAATCCGCTCAACGATGCCGACGCCCCCGTCGCCAAGGTCGCTCAGGCGATGCTCGACAAGCACATCCCGCTCATCGAGGAGGCCGGGAAGCGCGGCGTGCAGATCCTTTGTCTCCAGGAAGTCTTCAACACGCCGTACTTCTGTCCCAGCCAGGATCCAAAGTGGTGTGACACCGCGGAGGCGATTCCGGGACCGACCGTCGCCCTGATGCAGCGACTCGCCAGGAAACACAACATGGTCATCATCGTGCCGATCTTCGAGCGCGAGATGGCCGGCGTATACTACAACACGGCCGCCGTGATCGACGCAGACGGCACCCTGGTCGGCAAGTATCGCAAGAACCACATCCCGCACACGAACCAGTTCTGGGAGAAGTACTTCTTCAAGCCCGGGAACCTCGGCTACCCCACGTTCCAGACGCGCTACGCAAAGATCGGCGTCTACATCTGCTACGACCGCCATTTTCCCGAGGGCGCGCGACTGCTTGGCTTGAACGGGGCCGAGATCGTCTTTAATCCGTCAGCAACTGTTGCCGGACTATCGCAGTATCTCTGGAGGCTCGAGCAACCGGCGCATGCCGTGGCGAACGGCTATTTCATGGGCTGCATCAACCGCGTGGGGACGGAAGCGCCGTGGAACATCGGCAAATTCTACGGCACGAGCTACTTCGTGGACCCGCGCGGCAACTTCCTCGCGGTCGGCAGCGAGGACAAGGACGAATTGATCGTGGCGGACCTGAACCTCGACATGATCGAAGAGGTGCGGCGCACGTGGCAGTTCTTCAGGGATCGGCGGCCTGAGACGTATGGGGCAATGACCGAACAGCTCCCGTGATACGTCAGGAGTCCTGTGTCAGCATGCGCGATTCGCCATGCTTCAGGGTGCGTCATTCGCCATTCGTCAGCATCCGTCGAGCGTCACAACGCATGGCGAATGACTCCAGCTGAGGCATGGCGAATGACGCACGTTGACGCGAGACGCAAAGACGTAGGATAAGCGCGAGGAGCTGATGCCTCTCCTGGTAAAGAACGGCCGAATCATCACCGCCACCGACGACTATCGCGGCGACATCTACTGCGCGGACGAGCAGATCACGCGCATCGAGAAGTCCATCGACGAGACCAAGCTCCCGAAGAAAACCGAAATCGTCGACGCTCGCGGGAAGTACGTCTTCCCCGGATTCATCGACCCGCACGTCCATATCTATCTGCCCTTCATGGGCACGTACGCCGCGGACGACTACGAGTCCGCCAGCAAGGCGGCGCTCGCCGGCGGCACCACCACGCTCATCGAGATGATCTGCCCCGGCCCCAAGGACCAGCCGTGGGAGGCGTACCAGCTCTGGAAGTCGCAGGCAAAGGGCAAAGCCGCGGTGGACTACTCGTTCCACATGTCGGTCGTTCGCTTCGAGGAGAAAGGCGGCATTCGCGAGCAGTTCCGAAAGATCGTCGCGGACGGCGTGGCGTCGTTCAAGGTGTTCCTCGCGTACAAGGGCGCGCTCGACCTCTCGGACGAGCACCTCTTCGCGGCGATGAAGCTGGCAAAGGAGCTCGGCGTCATCGTCACGGCACACTGCGAGAACGCCGAAGCCGTCTATTCGATGCAAGTGTCCCTTCTGAGCAAGGGGAAGACAGGGCCCGAGTGGCACGGACCGTCCCGGCCTCCGGTCGTCGAAGCTGCCGGCGTGCACCACATCTGCAGCTTCGCGTCGCTCACCGGTGCGCACGTCTATACGGTGCACACGTCGTGCGACGAAGCCGTCCGTGAGGCGCTCAACGCGCGTTACCGCGGCGTGGATGTCTGGGTGGAAGCGGTGGCGCCGCATCTCGTGCTCGACGAGACGTATACCGATAGGCCGGACTTCGAGGGCGCGAAGTACGTGATGTCGCCGCCGCTGCGTGACAAGCGCAACCAGGACGTGCTCTGGAACGGCCTGCGAGCGCGTTCCATCAGCACCGTCGGCACGGATCACGCACCCTTCACGTTCGGTGAGCAGAAACGCATGGGGTTGGACGCCTTCACCAAGATCCCCAACGGCATTCCGACGCTCCAGGAGCGAGTGGACTTGGTGCACACGTACGGCGTCATGAAGGGACGTCTCTCACTGCACGACATGGTGGACGCGTGCAGCACGCAGGCCGCGCGCATTTTCGGCATGTACCCGCGAAAGGGCACGATCCGCGTGGGCTCGGATGCCGACCTCGTGGTCTACGATCCGAAGCACCACGGCACGTTCAAGTGCGCGGACAGTCTCTCGAAGGTGGACTACTGCGCCTACGAAGGCTGGGAGCGCGTCGGTCGGCCGACCGTCGTCACCGTGCGCGGCGAGGTTCAGGCGCGTAACGGCAAGTTCGTCGGCACGCTCGGACGAGGAAAATTCATCGAGCGCGAACCAACGCATGGCTAACGCTGGATCGGAAACAATATTTCAACGCGGAGGACGCGGAGGAACCCGGAGACAACAAAGCGCGTTGGTGGTCGAGTCGTGGCAATCGATCCCTTCGCGCCACGACGACAACAACAACCAAGCAGTCCTCCGCGTCCCTCCGCGACCTCCGCGTTCAAAACCGTCCTCGAGTCTCTGACGAGATGCCGAAAACCACCGACAAGCCCGAGTGGATGACGTACCCGACCGCGGAGCGCAAAGCGCCGCGGTTCGACATGTCGCTCACGAATCCGGACCTGGCGCCGGTGGAGCCGGAGCGTCGCTCATGGAACTGGTGGCACATTGCGTCGCTCTGGATCGGCATGGCCATCTGCATTCCGACCTACACGCTGGCGTCGAGCCTCGTCGAGCGCGGCTGGTCCTGGCAAGCAGCGGTCGGTTCCGTGGTGCTGGGCAACGTCGTCGTGCTCGTCCCGATGATCCTCAATTCCCACGCGGGCACGAAGTACGGCATTCCCTTTCCCGTCCTGGCTCGCGCTCCGTTCGGCGTCCTCGGCTCCAATGTGCCCGCGATCCTCCGTGCCGTCGTCGCCTGCGGCTGGTTCGGCATCCAGACGTGGATCGGCGGCTTCGCGATCTTCAAGCTCCTGGAAGTTCTCTGGCCCGGGATCGCCCAGTTGCCACGCGTTCTGCCGCTCTGGGTGGGACTCGGGACCGGCGAAGCGCTTTGCTTCCTGCTCTTCTGGGCGATCAACGTCTGGATCGTTCTCCGTGGAATGGAGTCGATCAAGCTGCTGGAGACGTGGGGGTCGCCGTTTCTTCTCGCCGTGGGCGCGGCCCTCCTCATCTGGGCATACGTGCGCGCCGGCGGTTGGGGGCCGATGCTTGCCAACCCCACCACCGCTGTTGGTTCCGCGGCTGGCTCCGCCTCCAGCGCCGCGGTTAGAACCGGTGTCTGGTCCGTGTTCGGCGCCGGCCTCACCTCCGCCGTCGCGTTCTGGGGTACCATGGCGCTCTCGATCCCCGATTTTTCGCGGTTCGCGCGCAGCCAGCGCGACCAGGGCGTCGGACAGGCCGTCGGCCTGCCCGGCACGATGGCGTTCTTCGCGTTCATCGGCGCCGCGGTCACCAACGCCACCGCGGTCATCTACGGCCAGCGCATCGCCGATCCCATCGCGCTCCTCGCCCGCATCGGCGGCCCCTTTATCGTCGTGCTCTCGATGCTCGGGCTGAGCATCGCGACGCTCACCACCAACCTGGCCGCGAACGTCGTCGCGCCGGCGAACGACTTCAGCAACATCGCGCCGCACCGCATCCGCTTCAAGACCGGTGCGCTCATCACGGCCGCAATCGGCATCCTGATGCTGCCCTGGCGTCTCTACAACGACGCGGCGGCGTACATCTTCGCGTGGCTCATCGGCTACGGCGCGCTGCTCGGCCCCATCGCCGGCATCATGATCGTGGACTACTTCATCCTGCGGAAACGCGAGCTGCTCGTCGAAGACCTCTATCGGCGGGGCGGCGCGTACGAGTATTCGCGTGGCATCAACTGGATCGCGATGCTGGCGCTCGCCGTCGGGATCGCGCCGAATCTGCCCGGCTTCCTGGGCGCGGTGGGACTGATCAAGGCGTCGCCGCTGGCGACCGGCATCTACGATTGGGCGTGGTTCGTGGGGCTCGCCGTCGCGTCCGCCGTCTATTTCGTCGGCATGCGAGTGGTGGCTCGCGCGCCGCAGGCAGCGGCTCATGCGGGCTAGCGCCACTCGCGCGCCGTCGCCGTATACGGCCGGGACCCAGCACGTGTCGGCGCTGTCGGCGGAACAGCTCGATGCCAACTTCGCCGAGATCGCGCCGCCGCTCACGCCGGACGCCGCGATGCTCGAGGCCAACAAGTGCCTGTACTGCTACGACGCGCCGTGCACGCAGGCGTGTCCGACGCACATCGACGTCCCGAGCTTCATCAAGAAGATCGCCAGCACGAATACGCGAGGTGCGGCCCGAGTCATTCTGGACGCCAATCCGATGGGACACTCGTGCGCCCGCGCGTGTCCCGTGGAGGTGCTCTGCGAAGGCGCCTGCGTCCTCAACGCCCGCGACGAGCAGCCCATCCGGATCGCGCTGCTCCAACGACACGCCACCGACTGGGCCCTGGAGCACGAGTACCAGCCGTTCAAGGCAGGCCCGGCACGACCCGGGAAGGTCGCGATCGTGGGCGGCGGACCCGCTGGTCTGTCATGCGCACGAGACCTGCGGCGCTTTGGCTATGGTGTCACGGTCTTCGACGAGCGCCCGGAGCCCGGAGGACTCAACAGCTTCGGGATCGCGGAGTACAAGATGCGCCAGCCGCTCGCCCTCGCCGAGGCGAAGATGGTGCTCGATCTGGGCGTCGAGGTCAGATCGAACGTACGGGTCGGCCGCGACGTCACGATGGCTCAGCTGCTCGCCGGTTTCGACGCCGTGTTCGTCGCCGTCGGATTGGGAGCCACGCGGCGCCTGGGCATCCCAGGCGAAGACCGCGCCGGTGTGTCCGACGCGCTCGCGTTCATCGAGCACCTCAAGGCGCATCCGTACAGCAAGACACGCGTCGGCCGCAGAGTCGTCGTGGTTGGTGCGGGCAACACCGCCATCGATGCCGCGACGCAGGCCCGCCGACTCGGTGCGGAGCGAGTCACGCTCGTCTATCGTCGCGGCGCGGAGGACATGTCCGCGTACGATTACGAGTACGAGCTCGCGAAACAGGACGGGTGCGAGTTCCGGTTCAACACCGTGCCGAAACAAGTGCTTGGCGGCGAGACGGTCACTGGAATCGAGTGTGTGCGCAGCGAGCTCGGACCTGCCGGCGCCGACGGCAAGCGCGTCTTCACCGAAGTCGCCGGGAGCACGCACGTCATCGAGTGCGACACGATCCTCAGGGCGCTGGGGCAGACGCCGCGCGCGGACGACGCCAACGCCCTCGGCCTGCGCGTGGATGGCGCGCGAATGGTGAGCGACAACCCCAGGATCCTCGTCGGCGGCGACTGCGGAAATGGCGGCGCCGAGATCGTCAACGCGGCGGCGGAAGGCGTGCACGCCGCGAAGTGCATCCATGAGTTGCTGTCGCAGTAGGACCCCCGACGACGGGAACTGAAGTCGGTCTGTGAACATCGTTGGGAGGACGCATGTTCTATTCGAAGCTGTTGTCTCCGGGGGCGGTCATGCTCGTGTGGTTCTCGATTGGCTGCGCCGCGACCAAGGCGGCGTCATCGGCCTGTCCGCCGGCGCCTGAAGAGCTGGCGCAGTTCGGAACAGTCTATCGGGCCTGCGCAGTCGACAGAAAAGCGGCCCCGCCTTCGACGAGCCAGATGATGAACTACGAGCCGACGCAGGCGTGCGGCCGCGTAGAGCTCGATGTGGTCGTCGACACCGCCGGCCAACCGATTCCCGAATCGGCGAAGGTCGTTCGTTCGAACGATCCCGGTCTCTTGCAGGCGGTGCTGGCAAGCCTCGGGTCCATGCACTACATCCCGGCTCGCAAGGATGGTCAGCCCGTGCAGCAGCTGGTTCGAATCGGTCAGGGCTATGTGGTCACGGTCACACCGGCTGCGCTTGCTGGTGCACGACGGCGGCCGCCTCGAAGCGGGCCGCCGTGCTGACTATACAAGGCGTTCGATGGAAAAACCTGAGGGCGGAATAGTATGGCTGACCTCTCCGTAGACTTCGCGGGCATCAAGAGCCCCAACCCGTTCTGGCTTGCCTCGGGGCCGCCGACGAACACGTACGTCCAGGTGGCCAAGGCGTTCGACGAGGGCTGGGGCGGAGCGGTGTGGAAGACGATCGGTGAGCCAATCATCAACGTCTACTCCCGCTACGGGTCGATCGATCTGGGCAAGACCCGGATGGTGGGTTTCAACAACATCGAGCTGATCTCCGATCGACCAGTCGCCGACAACCTCAAGGAGCTCGCTGAGGTAAAGCGCAACTATCCAAAGCACGCGGTGATCGCGTCGCTCATGGTGGAGAGCAAGCGTGAGGCCTGGCACGACATCGTGAAGCGCACGCAGGACACCGGTGTCGATGGGTTCGAGCTCAACTTCGGCTGCCCGCATGGCATGAGCGAGCGCGGCATGGGCGCGGCGGTGGGCCAGGTGCCGGACTACACGTGTCAGATCGTGGAGTGGGTGAAGGAGGCCGCGACGATCCCGGTGATCGTGAAGCTCACGCCCAACGTCACCGACATCACGTACATCGCGCGCGCCGCGGTGAAGGGCGGGGCCGATGCGCTCTCCCTCATCAACACGATCAATTCGATCGTCGGCGTGGATCTCGAAACGTTTTCGCCGCGACCCTCAGTGCGCGGGAAGGGCAGCCACGGCGGCTACTGCGGTCCCGCGGTCAAGCCGATCGCCCTGCACCTCCTCTCCGCCGTCACGGGCGACGCGAAGGTCCCGATTCCCGTCTCCGGCATTGGCGGCATTTCCGCATGGTCAGATGCGGCCGAGTTCATCGCGCTCGGTGCCGGCACGGTGCAGGTGTGCACGGCCGCGATGCACTACGGATTCCGCATCGTGGAGGATCTCGCGGACGGTCTGAGCAACTGGATGGACGAGCAGGGCTTTCGCCGTCTGGAAGACTTTCGCGGACGCGCCGTTCCCAACGTCACCAAATGGGAAGAGCTGGACCTCAACTATCATCTCGTCGCGAGCATCGACTACGACAAGTGCATCGGGTGCGAGCTCTGTTGGACGGCATGCGAGGACGGCGCGCATCAGGCGATTCGTCGGAATCCTCGCGACAATGGCAACCCCGTGGTCGAGATCATCGACGAGGCGTGCGTCGGATGCAACCTGTGCAGTCAGGTGTGTCCGGTAGACGGGTGCATCACGATGAAGGAGCTCCCGAACGGGTTTGCACCGACGACATGGAAACAGTTCAGCGCCGGCAAGGGCCAGATCGCTCCGCGGTCGGAGCACTTTCACACGGCGAACTGGAAGTAAGGCAAGACTGCGGATCGAACGCGCGTGCGCGAGGAGGGTGACATGACGAACGAGGGCAACACGATGGGATCAATCCCCGGTACCGATCCGTTGACGGGAATGCCGCTTTCTCCCTATCCGACACCTCCCACGGCGCTCGCATCCTTCCCCGACGCCGCCCAGGTCCGCGCCAAGCACAAGGAGTTCCTGTTCCCGTGCGTGGCCAACTACTACGAAGAGCCGGTGGTCCTCACGCAGGGCAAAGGGTCATTCGTGCGTGACGCGGATGGGCGGGAGTATCTCGACTTCTTCGGCGGCATCCTCACGCTCGGTCTGGGGCACTGCCACGACGAAGTCGTTTCGCGCGTGCAGGCACAGCTCGAGCAGCTGGGTCACACGTCGAACTTGTATCCCACCGCGAACCTCGTGCGTTTTGCCGAGCGACTGGCGCACAAGACGCCGGGGAAGCTCAAGAAGAGTCTCTTCACCACGAGCGGCACCGAAGCCAACGAGACCGCGATCCTGGTCGCCAAGCTGTACACGGGCAAGCAGGAGATCATCGCGCTGCGCCACGGCTATTCGGGGCGCAGCCTCACGGCACAGTCCCTCACGGGTCAGGCGCCGTGGCGTCTGCTGCCGACGCAGATGCCTGGCGTGAAGCACGCCCTCTCGCCGTACTGCTACCGCTGTCCGCTGGGACTCGAGTATCCGTCGTGCGAGATCCGCTGCGCGACGGACATCGAGGAGCTCATTCGCACCGAGACGACGGGCCAGCCCGCGGCGTTCATCGCGGAGCCCATCGCTGGAGTCGGCGGCTTCATCACTCCGCCCAAAGAGTACTTCCAGATTGCGGTCGGCATCGTGCGCAAGTACGGTGCGCTCTTCATCTGCGACGAAGTCCAGACCGGATTCGGGCGCACCGGTGACCACTGGTTCGGCATCGAGCACTGGGGCGTCGAGCCCGACGTCATGACGATGGCCAAGAGCATCGCCAGCGGTTTCGCCGTCGGCGCCACGATCGCGACAGAGGAAGTCGCGAATGCATTCACGGGTCTCACCATCTCGACGTTCGGTGGCAGCCCGATCACCATGAGCGCCGCTGAGGCCACCCTGGACGTGATGGAACGCGAGGACGTGCCGACGCGCTCGGCGGAGCGCGGCCGGCAGCTCCGCGATCACCTCCTGGCGCTCAAGGACAAATACGCCGTGATCGGCGACGTCCGCGGCATGGGACTCATGCAGGGCGTGGAACTGGTGGAGGATCGCAAGACCAAGGAGCCGGCGACGAAGCGGACCAACCGGCTGCTGGAGGCCGCGAAGAAACAGGGCCTGCTCATCGGCAAGGGCGGATTGTACGGCAACGTGTTGCGCATCGCGCCGTCCATGCTCGTGAGCAAGGCTGACGTGGACGACGCAGCGGCGCGCCTGGACCGCGCATTCGCCGAGATCTAGAACGCCGAGTGCGCGTAGTGGGCGGGCCAGATCCCGAACTGCCGCGGTGATGGTCGAGGTGGCGACCGCCTTTGGGTTACGGCATCGTCATGGCGTCACCAGCATAAAGCCCATGCCGCGCTTCGCCGTGATCTTCACGTCCGCTTTCGCGCCCTCGAGCTTCTTCCGCAATCGCGTGACGTGCACGTCGACGACGTTCGAGCCCGGATCGAAATGCATGTCCCACACGCGCTCGAGCAGCTCCGTGCGGCTCACCAGCTGACCGCGATTCAGGAGAAAATGCTCGAGGAGCTGGAACTCCTTTGCGGTCAGTGCGCATTCAGCTCCGTCCACAAAAACTTCGCGAGTCAGCCGGTTCATGGTGACGTTGCCCGCTACTAGCTGTTCGGTCCGCTTGGCGCCGCCGCGCCGCACGAGCGCTCGCATCCGCGCGCGGAATTCCTCGATCACGATGGGCTTCGTCACGTAGTCGTCAGCACCGGCGTCGAGGGACCGCACGGTCGTTGACGAATCGCTCGCGCCGGTGAGCACGATCACCGGCGTGGTTCGGCCTTCCCTACGGATGGCCTGCAGCACCTGGAGTCCGTTCCGGTCCGGCAGGGCAAGGTCCAGGATGATGGCGTCGTATTCGTTGACGAACGCCAGGGTCTGGGCGTCGTTACCCGTCGGTGCATGATCCACCGCGAATCCTTCCTGTTCGAGCACCTGTCTCGTCAGGAGTGCCATCGTTGGATCGTCTTCGACTAGGAGGGCTCGCAAGGCGGCTGCTGGAGGCTGGCTGTTGGGTATCCGGGTGGTCCCGCTCTTCTATGACGAAACCGTAATCCGCGGGAAACGCTGACGTAATCCCCGCCGCGCCAAACTATCTGGACGGCAGAAACCCACCATAACCACCTGCCTGACTCTGCCTCTGACTCTACCAATGGTCTCCAGACGCATCCTTGGCACGATTTTGGGACTCACCCTGGCCGCCGCACCCGCGCTCCATGGCCAGTCGGCTGGTCAGACCATCACGTTCCAGGTGGACGCGATCAACCAGATCGGTCTTTCCGGCAGCCCGTCGCTCGTGATCAACACGGCTACTCCGGGCAGCAATCCGACGCCGGTCACCGCGGCGGCGACATGGGCCGTGACCAGCAACCAGACCGGCGCCAAGATCACGGCCAGCATCGCCACCGCCATGCCGCCGGGTCTGACACTTTCGGTGAATCTTGCCGCGCCCACCGGCGCTACCAGTGCCGGTCCACAAGCGATCTCCACGACTGCCGTGGATCTCGTCACTGGAATCACGAAGCTGGCGCAAAGCGCGCTCGCGGTGACCTACTCGCTCGCGGCGACGCCCGCGGCCGGTGTCGTCGCGTCATCGACGCGAACCGTGACGTACACGATCACGGGCGGAACCTGATTCCACCGTGGTCCTGATCAGCCGCCTCGCCGCTGTCGTTGCAGTCGTCGTCCTGCTGTCGCTCGACAGCCGCGCGGCTGGCGCGCAGCCGCCCCGACTCACCGTGTCCGGAAACCCGGCGTTGATGCGCATCAATAC
>DASTVV010000077.1:0-4355 GCA_035758925.1 Gemmatimonadaceae bacterium | reverse complement strand
CGCCAGACTGCGCGTACATGCTCAGGTAGCGGTAGCACCATCCAAGGCGCAGATGGCATCGGACAAGCAGCGACGCGTTGCTCGCTCCCAACCGCCGGCCAAGCATCACATAGACATCGACGGCGAGAAGCCACTGCGCGTCGTCTTCGAGGGATCGCGCATACTCGTAGAGGGCGGGAGCCGCGCGCTTGAATCGCCGAGCTTCACCATCCTGGGCCACCTTGATGTCTGAAGAAGTCGTTCACGCTGGGCTCGGTGCAGTGAGAGATTTCGCGCGTATGAGCTTGTGGCGCTTATGCGTCCAGGGTCGATCGGCTTCCTGTCGGCCCAGTCTTCCACAAGTCTGATGGTCACGAGCCCCGCGGCCGTTGTGCTCCAATTGTCCGACCCTGCGTCGAGGCGGCCGAGCGCCTCGATGAACGCCCCATGTGGAGCAGGGCACGGGTTTGTCTCACTGATAGTTATTAGGTGGGAATTTCATCTCATCTTGGAGCCAGCTCATGCGTGCCCTTGCGTTTCTTTGCTTCTTTGCTCTTGGATACACCGCTGGGGGTCTACGGACTTCGTCGACGCCCACACCACTAAAAATTGCGGTGGTGGGGATTGGTCGCATGCTTCGCGGCGTACTTCGCGTACATGGATCATTTGCGCACACGGGAGTCGCGCCTGAGTCGGTCGAAGGACGCTGGCACGCATCAGAGGATAGAGTCCAGCTAAGAGCTGAAACCAACATGAGCTCCTTGGAGGCCATGGCTTCGGCTCGCTCGCGATCGGATTCAACAATCGGCGGCGTTGGCGGTCCGGTGACTGGCATGCATGGCTGTCAGGTTTCGTCACGGTCATTGTTACAGCGTTCGGCACCTACGTTGGCATCGCTGCGGGTGGGGCCGCAGGGAACGCCTTGGTCGCAGGTAGGTCACGATCAGGTCCGCGCGCGTGATCAACATCACCGCGCAGAGTCTGTTTCACGTAGCGGTCGGCGGAGCTCTTGCGAATTAGCAATCATTAGTTCACCATAGAGCGCCAAGCGCGACGTCGCGCCCGTCTCCACCTATGGCGCCGTCCGGTCACCACCCCCTGACCGCACGCAGCGCCGTACTCGCATCATGCGACGCTGCCCCGAGCTCACGCATGCTTCGACGCCTCCCCCTCCCCATCGCCCTCGCCGCGCTCCTCCTCTGTTCGTCCACTCTCGCGGCCCAGAAAACGCCCAAACGCCCCAGGCTCGCCGACGGCGACACCAACTCGGCGCGCGCGTACGTCGAGGAGGGCTTCCGCATCCTCGAGAAAGACCCGCGTGGCGCCGCCGACGCCTACTACTGGGCTATACGAATCGACCCCTCCATGGCCGACGCGTTCTATGGACGGCGCACAGCCATGATGATGGCAGAGCCCAGGCGCCTGCTGGCCTATGACCGCGGCTCACGCGGCGTCATGCAATCGGAGGAAATGCAGCGCCTCGATTCGCTGCTGTCGCAGGCCTTCCTCCTCAACCCGATGCTGCCGATGCGCCTCGAGCGCATGCTCACGCTCGCGACCATCAAGGCGTACGTCGAAGAAGGCGGTGGGCCGCCGCTCACCCTCTCGGACCAGATGGAGCTCCAGATGTGGTTCGATCGCTACGTCCGCAGCGCGTACAACGGCGCGGCACTCCGGGCGCGCATGGAGCAGTCCAGCGGCAACAACACGCGCGCACTGCAGTTCTACGCCGACGCCATCAAGAGCAACAAGAAGAATGCGGAGCTGCGCGCCGCGCGCGGCCGACTCTTCCTCCAGATCGGAGAGGCCGACAGCGCCCTCAACGAGATCAAGCTCGCCCTCGAGGAGCTGCGCAAGCGCGACAAGAAGGACTTCGTCGTGTTCTACAACTCGAAGGCGATGCTCGAGCTCACGACGGGCATTGCGCATGAAACCCGTGGCGAGAAGGCCTTGGCCAAAGAGGCCTACGGTCGCGCGCTGCAGGAGGACCTCGCCTACTATCCCGCGCACGTTCGCCTCGGCTTCCTTGCGCTGGGGGACAAGGACACGACGACGGCACTCTCGGAGATGGAGCTCGCGGTACAGCTGCGGCCCGATGACGCAGTGCTGCGCGATCGTTACGGCTACTCGCTGCTCGTCGTGGGAAAGACGGACTCGGCGCTGGTTCAGCTCAACAAGGCCGTGGAGCTCGAGCCGTACTATGCGCTGCCCCGGCGACACCTTGGCGAAGCGTACGAGATGGCGCAGAAGGCGCCTGAAGCCAAGGCGGCCTACAAAGCCTTCCTCGCAACAGCCAGCCGCACGGACCCGATGCGCAACGCGGTCGAGAAGCAGCTCGCCGGCCTCGGCGCCATACCGTGAAGACGCGCGCGTTCCTCCTCTGTTGTTGGGCGGCTGCCTCCGTCGCCGCCCAACAGCCGCAGGGCAAGCCGCTTCGGCAGCGCACTCTCGCTGAGGATCTCCAGCTCTTCAGCCAGGTCCTGAATCAGATCCGTGTGAACCACCCGGATTCCGTGGACGCGCATGCGCTGCTCATGTCCGCGGTGGAAGGCATGGTGCAGGCGGCCGACCCGCACTCGTTCGTCATCCCAGCGGTCCGACTGGACTCCGCGCGGCGTCGCGCGTGGCTGGAGAAAAAGCTGTACCCGGTGCTCATCGACTTCAGGTTCTTTCAAGGCGCGCCCCTGGTCGTGGCCGTCACGCCGGGATCGCGCGCTGCACGACTGGACATCCTGGTCGGCGACGAGCTCACCGAGATCGACGGTGTACCGGTCAGCGCGAATTCGGGCGAAGAGTTGTCCTACACGCTCGCCGGACCGAAAGGCTCGTCGGTGAAGCTGGGCTTCGAGCGCCGCCGGGCTGACGGATCTGTCGTCGCGATCGAGCGCGTCGTGCCACGCGAGCGCTCGGACGACGTCACCGCCGTGCCGGTCGCGGTCAAGCTCGACGCGAAAACGGGCTACGTTCGCATCACGACGTTCTCGAACGACAAGGTGGCGGACGACCTCAACGGACAGATCGAGCGGCTCGAGAAGGAAGGCCTCGAACGCCTGGTGCTGGACCTGCGCGACAACGGCGGCGGCCTCGTGGACCAGGCTGCGTCAGTCGCGGGCGCGTTCCTGCCGCGTGGCACACTGGTGTACACCATCGCGTCGCCCAAGCGCGAGCTGGTGGACACCGGGCGCGTGAAGCGCTCGTTCTGGCGCAGCGAACGCAAGTACCCGCTGGTGGTGATGGTGAACGAAGGCAGCGCCAGCGCCAGCGAGCTGCTGGCCGGCGCGCTCCAGGACAACGACAGGGCCAGGGTGGTGGGGCACACGAGCTTCGGAAAAGCGCTCGTGATGCAGACCGTGCCGCTCTCGGACGGCTCACTGATGGTGCTGGTCATCGGCAAGGTGTCCACGCCGTGCGGCCGCGTCGTTCAGCGCGACTACCGTGGCTTCACGCAGCGCCACTATCTCCGCACCGCTGGGGCCGCGCAGGACACGGTGGGACGTCCGTCGTGCACGACCCCCGGAGGTCGCAAGCTGTACGGCGGTGGCGGCATCGTCCCCGACGTCATCCTCCCTGAGCGTACGATTCCGGCCTGGCTCAATCATCTCGCCGAGAGTGACGTGCTGCTCACGTGGAGTGGCGGCTACGTCAGCTCGCACGCAGCCACGCTCACCTCGCTCGATCAGTTCGCGCCCAGCGTCATGCCGTCGGAGGTCGTCGCGGACGTGCGGGCCTTTGCGACCACGCGTGGCGTGACCCTTCCCACCGACAGCGCAGCCACCGTGCTGCTCGAGCGCGCGATTCGAAGGAGTGTGGCGTACGCGAAGTGGGGCGACGAGGGCGTCTACCGAGTGGTGACGCTCACTGATCCAGAAATCGCCGCGGCGGTGCGAGCTTTCCCATAGAAACAAGCAGAATGCCTCCGACGAGCCATCGCGGCGTAGGCACCTCCATACGCTCCACATAGATTTTGGACAGACGCTCGCACATGACGGCGCGCGTGGTTCCGCTCGGCAGCCAGGAAGCAGGCGACCCTCGAATGGCTGGCACCGCCGAGGGGCGTCTCGAAGCCGTCGCTCACCTCACCGAGGAGGCATGGCGGCTTTCCGGACGTCCTTCCCGGTCTACACACGGGCGACGATGCCAGTCGTCAAGACAACGCTCGCGGAGCCTTCTCGGCCGCCGGAGTGCAGTTCGTCGTGGTCGGTGCCGTGTTGACTCTCCTTTAGCCGCTCCTCGAAGCCCATGCTCGCGTTTCTCGACCGCGAACACACGATAGCCCCGCCTGACTACTCGCGCTGGCTCGTGCCACCTGCCGCGCTGGCCATCCATCTCTCGATTGGCCAGGCATATGCCTTCAGCGTCTTCAATTTCCCGCTCTC
>DASTVV010000062.1:0-3870 GCA_035758925.1 Gemmatimonadaceae bacterium | reverse complement strand
TGCCACCCAGCACGGCATTGAAACCTGACGTCCCTCCGCTCAGGAGGGCCGTGTACGCCGCTTTACCCTTCTCAGGCGAATCGTTCCCAAGTCCACCATAGTGCTTCGCCAGCTGACGCCATTCGTCGTCGGTCGGCAACCGCCATCCGTCTCCTAGCGACTGACATCCTCGCTGCGCCGATTCCCACGTATACAAGCGGCCATATCGGCGGCAGTTCGGTTCCGCATCGTCGTAACAATAGGATGACGACGTGTTGACGTCCAGGTTGGCAGTCGTCCACTCTTTACCGTCCGCCATCCGCTTGGAAGAAGCGATCGTGCCGGACAGCTTCTGGTCTTTCGCTGAACCCTGCGTCGAGCCGGCGCCGCCAACAAATCCGAACGCAATACTCAGCGCGATTGCCACGGCACCAATTCGACTCGTCGTCATGTTGTCCTCGCCGCCATGGTGTGGCGCCAGCTACGTTCTCGGTTTCGGTTGCGATCCTGACTGGCGGGTTGGCAGCAGATCCGAACCTTCGCCCGGGGTTAGTATAAGCAGCCACGGTTGCGCGGGCGCGGCGAGCCACAGACTGGAGCGCGTCATGTCGAACTCGAATCACAACGGCATGTGGGCACGAGCACTCGACAGCGTGTGGCATGACGTCAGGCTTGCTCTGCGGATCGTGCGCCGGTCTCCGGGGTTCACCGCGACGATTGCCCTCACGCTCGCTTTGGGCATTGGCGCGAACGCGGCGATCTTCGGGGTCATCAACAGCCTGCTCCTGCGCCCGGTGCCGGTGGCCGACCCGGATCGGCTCGTGACGATCTCCTCCGACGCGGCTATCGCCCGGGGACAGGCCGGTGTCCCCTGGAGCGTTGCGATGTGGGAAGAACTCCAACCGCACACGTCGCTCTTCGACGGGGCGTTCGCGTGGACGCCCGCACGATTCGACCTGGCGGAGCGCGGCGAGCGGCAGCCGGTGGCAGGGATCTTCGCCAGCGGCGGGTACTTCGCGACGCTCGGCGTTGCGGCGATTCGAGGCCGCACGTTCACGACAGCGGACGATCGGCCCGGAGGCGGAGCGAACGGCGCGGTCGCGATCATCAGCTACGGACTCTGGCAACGGCGCTTCGGAGGGGCTGACAGCGTCATCGGTGCACCGCTCGTGGTCGACGGCGCCACGGTCACGATCGTCGGCGTGACGGCACCCGAGTTCAAGGGCCTCGATGTCGGGAGCGCGTTCGATGTAGCGTTGCCGCTCCAAACCGAGCCGCTCATCCGTGGCAGCCGGTCGGCTCTGCGAACGTCACGGCTGCTGGTCATGCTGCGCCTGAAGCCCGGCCAGTCGGTCGAGGCGGGCACGGCGACGCTCCGCGGCCTGCAGCTCAGCTCCCCGCCGCCGCCGAACTCGGAGCCGTTCACACTCGCGCCGGCCGCAACCGGCGCGTCACTCCCCGTCCGGGGACCATACGGGCTGCGACAGTCCTACGCCCGTCCGCTTCTCACGATTCTGATGGTTGCACTGCTCGTGCTGCTCATCGCGTGCGTCAACATCGCCAACCTCCTGCTGGCACGCGGCACGGCGCGCCGGTACGAGCTCGGCGTTCGGCTGGCGCTTGGCGTGTCCCGCGGCCGTCTCGCGCGGCAACTGCTGGTTGAGAGCCTCATTTTCGCGGTGCTCGGTGCGATCGGAGGGCTCGTCATCGCTCAGTGGAGCGGCCAGGCGCTCGTGGCTCAGATGTCGACGCCGGTCCAGCAGATCGCGCTGGATCTCTCGTTCGACTGGCGGGTCATCGCGTTCACCGCGACTGTCGCACTCGTGACGGCGGGGATTTTCGGGACGGTACCGGCGTTCCGCTCCACGCGGATCGCTCCGCTGGACGTCCTCAAGGTGCGGGCACAGGCAGATTCGTCCCGTGGTCTCGCCACCGTGTCCAGCAGCCTCGTCATCCTCCAGATTGCGCTGTCGCTGGCGCTCGTCATTTGTGCGGCCTTGCTCGTCCGGTCCTTCGCCCGACTCTCGAGCGTGCCACTCGGGTTCGATCCCGACCGTGTGCTGGTGGTGAATGTCGACACCGAGCGGGTGCGTACGGACGCGGCCGGGCGCATGCGCCTGTTTCACCGGATTCTGGGCGCGGTGCGCGGGGTGCCGGGCGTGGCGTATGCCGGGGGCTCGATCTGGACGCCGGTCGACGGCGGGATGCGAATGGGGGATTCTCAGAATCGCATTGCCTTCAACTTCATCACGCCAGGATGGTTCGCGGCGTACGGCACCGTCCTCCGGACCGGGCGGGACTTCACGGTGCGTGATATCGCCGGTTCTCCGCCAGTCGTGATCGTGAACGACGCGTTCGTGCGCGCGTTCATGCCGGGCACGTCGCCGGTCGGCGACACGATCCCGTACCCCCGGTCCCGGCCCGAGGTGCTGCGCACAGTCGTGGGCGTTGTCGACGACGCAGTGTTTGAATCACAGCTGGAAGGGATCCAGCCAATGGTGTACTTGCCCGTCGCACAGTCTGGCGGAGGGCCGAGCGGGCCGACCGCGATCAGCCTCGGCGTGCGTCCCGCAGAAGGATCACCCATGCAGCTCGCGCCCCTTGTGGGTCCTGCGGTACGCGGCGTTGATCCTGACGTGTCCTTCAGCTTCGTCCTCCTCGAGGATCACGTCCAGGCATCAGTACGACAGGAGCGGCTCGTGGCGATCCTCTCAGGATTCTTCGGTGCGCTGGCCCTCGTCATCGCGGCGCTGGGATTGTACGGCGTGACTTCGTACACGGTGCACCGGCGTGTCACCGAGATCGGAATTCGCCGGGCCCTTGGCGCGCAGCGGGCGCACGTGCTCGGCCTCGTGCTCGGCCAGACCCTGACACTGACCGCGCTGGGAACCGGGCTTGGTCTCGCAGGCGCCGCGGCGATGACGCGCGCGCTCCGCGCCCTGCTGTTCGGTCTGACACCGCTCGATCCGGCGACCTTCATTGGCGTCGCTGCGCTGTTCGTTATCGTCGCGACGCTGGCGGCGCTGTTCCCCGCGCACCGGGCGACCAGGGTCGACCCCCTTGTCGCGCTTCGCAACGAATAGCAGAGTTATCAGTTTTTGTTCACCGCGAACCTGCCGCCTGATTTCCTGCGTGGCGGCGACACCGTCCCGGTCGACATGCGCGCGTGGGCGTTTGCGTTCCTGCTGACCGCGATGACAGTGACTGTGTTCTGTCTTGCGCCGTATTTTGGGTCGCGCCGGATTGATTTCGCGACCGCGCTGCGCTCCGATTCCCGTGCCGGCCGCTCGGGCAGGGAAGGGCGCGCGACCAGCGCGCTGCTGACCGCGCAGATCGCGCTCACGGTCATCCTGATGGCAGGCGCCGGCATCTTCCTCAAGAGCTTCGCGGCCTTGACGCGCGCGCCGCTCGGGTTCGATCCGATCGATGCGGTGTCCATGCGCGCGAATGCCAGCGGGACGCGCTACAGCACGGAGGTCGCAGTACGCGGGTTCGCGGAAGACGTGCGTGGCCGCTTGAGCAGCCTGGCCGGCGTCAGCGATGCGGCCATTGCCACCAGCTCGCCGCTTGGCAGCGGCCCGTTGATGCTGCTGGCGCGTACCGATCGTCCGAAGCCGGCGCCAGGCGAGGAAACGCGATCGATCTTCCGCGCGGTCAGTCCGGAATACTTCCGGACGTTGAAGATTCACGTGGTGCGCGGGCGTGAATTCAGTGACCGCGACGTGGCCGGCGCGCCGCGCGTCGCGATCATCAATCAGGTCGCGGCCCGGCGCCTTTTTGGCGATGAGGATCCAATCGGCCGTGACGTCGAGCTGCTCGATAGCCCTCGCGCGAGCCGATGGACGCGGCGGCCGGGCATCGCGCGGATCGTCGGCATCGCGTCGAACGTCA
>DASTVV010000007.1:0-48033 GCA_035758925.1 Gemmatimonadaceae bacterium | reverse complement strand
GACGGCGACGCAGATGGCTGGCGACTTCGACGTCGTGCGGCACGCGGCGATGAGCTTCTGCGTTGACAGCGGGTACTTCCCGGCCGAAGCCGAGCCGGGTGCGATGCCGCATGGTCTCCAGGCGTATCTCCCGACGAATTTCAGCTTTCAACGGCGGACTGGACGATCGACTACGAGAGCTGGGGGTCGAACGCGCCAACGACGACGACGGGTATCCTGGTTGGCGTGTCCTTCACGACGCCGGACGAAATGCTTGGGCAGACGGCGATGGCACTGCTGGGGAATGCGCCGTCATTTACGGTGGGGAACAAGTACACCGTCATGATCTCCGGCATGTAGAAAAAGCGCCCGACACCGCTGAGCGGTCTCGGGCGCTGAATCTTTTGTGGTCACTCCCCAGGTAGGATTTGAACCTACGACCCTCCGATTAACAGTCGGATGCTCTGACCAGCTGAGCTACTGGGGATCGGTAGTGCGGCGCTCTTAAAGCTAGCGGGAAGCACGGTGCGAAGCCAGCGACCCGTGTGCGACGACTCGACTTTCGCGACGTCCTCCGGCCGCCCTTCAGCGACGATCTCGCCGCCGCGGTCGCCAGCCTCCGGTCCCAGGTCCACGATCCAGTCGGCCAGCTTGATCACGTCGAGGTTGTGCTCGATGAGCACCAGCGTGTGCCCCGAGTCCACCAGACGGTTGAACACCTGCGCGAGTTTCTGGATGTCGTCGAGGTGCAGCCCCGTCGTGGGCTCGTCCATCAGATAGAGCTTCTTGCCGGTCTTGCGTCCGGCCGTCGCAAGCTCGCGTGCGATCTTGAGACGCTGCGCTTCGCCGCCGGACAGCGTGGTCGCTGGCTGACCGAGCCGGAGGTAGCCAAGCCCGACCTGCTGCAGCTGCCAGAGCGCCTGGCCGAGCTTCTCCTCGCGCGGGAACGCGCGGATGGCCTGGTCCACCGTGAGCTCGAGCACCTGATGGATGTTGCGGCCGGCGACGGCCACTTCGAGAACGTCGGCGCGGAAGCGCTTGCCGCCGCAATCGTCGCACGGAACGAACACGTCGGCCATGAAGACCATCTCGATTTCGAGATAGCCGGCGCCTTCGCATTTCTCGCAGCGGCCGCCCGCGACGTTGAAGCTGAACGTGCCCGGCGTATATCGCCGTTGTCGCGCGAGCGGCGAATCGGCGAACATCCTACGGATTTCGTCGAACGCCTTCACGTACGTGACCGGGTTGGATCGCGGCGACTTGCCGATGGGGCTCTGGTCGATGCACACGACGTCGTCCAGCGCGTCGTATCCGGTAAGTCTCGAGTACGAACCCACGCGCTCGCCCAGGTGCTGCTTGGCAGAATGCTCGCCGTGCAGCTTGGTCTCCAGCGCGCGAAGCAGGACGTCATAGACGAGCGTGCTCTTTCCGGAACCCGAGACGCCGGTAATGGCGGTCACGGCACCGAGGGGAACACGCAGGTCGATGCCCTTGAGGTTGTGCTCACGCGCACCGGACAGCGTGAGCCAGCGCGGGCCGACACGACGTCGCTGGGCAGGGACTGCGATGGTGCGCGTGCCGCTGAGATACTGTCCAGTGAGGGGACTCTCGCTGACGCGAGACACCGGGCCGCTGAACACCACGCGGCCGCCGCGATCGCCGCTCGCGGGCCCCAGCTCCACCATGTAGTCGGCGGCGCGGATCGCCTCAGGATCGTGCTCGACGACGAGCACGGTGTTGCCGGTGTCACGCAAACGCGCGAGCAGTCGCAGCAGCCGCGCCATGTCTCGGGGGTGCAAACCGATGGACGGCTCGTCCAGGACGTACAGCGTGTCCACGAGCTGCGCGCCGAGCGAGTTCGCGAGTCCGATGCGCTGCGCCTCGCCGCCCGAAAGCGTTCGCGTGGCGCGGTTCAGCGTCAGATAGTTGAGGCCGACGTCGTAGAGGAACTGGACGCGGTCGCGTGCTTCCTTGAGCAGGTGCGCCGCGATGCCGCGTTCGAACTCGGAGAGAGAGAGCGCATCGAGCCACGCCAGCAGCCGGTCGACCGACAGCTCGGCCACCTGGGCGATGTTGAACCCACCGACGCGCACGTTCAGCGCGTCCGTTTGCAACTTGGTGCCGCCGCAAGTCGGACACGTATTGGCCGACTGATAGCGCCGCAGGAACACGCGGATGTACTGCTTGTAGCGCTTCTCCTCGAGATCCTCGAGGAACGGGAAGACCCCCTTGTAACCTTTCGCGCGGGTCGTCAGCAGGCGCTTGCGTGCCGCGGCCGGGAGCGTATTCCATGGCCGGTCCATCGGGATACTCTCGCGCCGCGCAAACTCGGCGAGCGCCCGGCGCTTGTTGTCGTACCGCGGCATCGTCCACGGATGGAGCGCGCCTTCCTTCAACGTGCGCTCCGGGTGCGGAACGATCAGTTCCTCGTCGTACTCAAGTACCGCACCGAAGCCGTTGCACGTCGCGCACGCCCCGCGTGGGCTATTGAAAGAGAAGAGCTGTGGCGTGGGCGTCGGCGCGCGAGTTCCGTCGTCGGCGCACTCGAACCGCTCCGTGAACCTCAACACGCTCTCAGCGGTCTTCGCGGCATCGCGCGAAGGCTGTGGCGCGCTGGGCGCCGCCGACGCAGCGGTGGGCCGTTGTTCGACGACTATTGCGCAATCGCCGTAGCCTTCGCGAAAGGCGGAAGCGATTGCGTCTGACAAGCGACCGCGCGTGGCGGGTTCGGCCGTCAGGCGGTCGACGAGAACCAGCAGCTCCTTCGCCTGGGTGAGGTCGATCGCACCGCCCTTGAGGTCCTCGAGATGCAGCACGCGTCCGTCCGCGCGAACGCGGACGAAGCCTTGCGCGCGGAGATTCTCGACAACGACCTCGTGCGTTACTTCACTGGATAGCCGCAGTGGAAACGCGACGGAGAACCGCGTTCCGGACGGAAGGTCGAGGACCTTATCCGTGACTGACTGGACCGTGTCTGGACGCAGCTCGCGGCCGCACACGCCGCAGAAGGTGCGCCCGATGCGCGCCCAGAGGAGGCGCAGGTAGTCGTAGATCTCGGTGGCGGTCCCGACGGTCGAGCGCGACGTCTTGGTCGGATTCTTCTGCTCGATGGCGACCGCCGGCGACAGGCCCTCGATGAGGTCGACGTCCGGCTTCTCCATCCGATCGAGAAACTGTCGCGCATACGCCGACAGCGACTCGACGTACCGGCGCTGACCCTCCGCGTAGATCGTGTCGAAGGCCAGCGACGACTTTCCCGATCCGGACGGTCCGGTAATGACCGTGAAGGCCCGGCGCGGAATCTCGAGATCGATGTTCTTGAGGTTGTGCTGGCGGGCACCGCGAACGCGGATGAAATCCTTCACCCCGTAAATCTACCGCGTCCGCAAGCGCTCCCGCCGTGCTCGGCGGCCAGCCCGCTCACGCGGGCTGGGCCGAGACGACGAGCGTCAGACCGGCGGTGTCGTCGTTCTGTGACGAGTCGCGACTCGGTAGATCCAGAGTAGCAGAATCGCACCGACCACCGCGAGCAGGATGCTCCACAGGGAGAACCCGTTGAGCCCAGTGCCGGCGATCAAGTTGCCCAGAAAGCCGCCGAGAAACGCGCCGACGATGCCAAGCAGCATCGTCACGATGACGCCGCCAGGATCACGGCCCGGCATGATCGCCTTGGCGACCGCACCGGCGATGAGACCCAAAACAATCCACGCGAGAATCGACATATCGTCAAAAACCTCCCATTGGGGTCGTGACTCGGACCCGCCAAGCGCAACGCGCATACCAGTTGGGTTCGCAATGGTCGAATGCGCTGGCTTTACGGAGCGGCCACAACACTGATTGACCTTGCCTTCGCGCACGGTCTGTTTCTGCCCGGACCTCGATTCCTCCGGCGCGGGCAGTGCTCGCGCCGGTTTGACACTCCCGCACCGCGTCGCCCAGACGGCCAATGCCCGTCATTCAGGTCAACGACAAACAGCACACACTGAAGCTTGGTCAGACGCGTGTTGGCGCGGGCCCGGGCGTCGACGTAAGTGTCTCGGATGATGCCGCGCTGGGCGTTCAGGCGGTCCTCGAACTGCTGGCGAACAATCAGGTTGTGATCCGTCGAGCCCGCGACAACGCCACCGTGCGCGTCAATGGCGTCCCCCTGGTGGAACCCACCCCATTGATTCACGGGGACAAGGTGGAGGTCGGTGGGCGCGAGGTGCTGTTTTCCGAGGATAAGAAAGTCGGCGCGACCCAGTTCGTGTCCGCCAGTGACATTGCCTCGATTGCCGCCAAACGCTCCGGGCCAGCCCGTGCGACCGCGACTACCGGTGGGCGGCTCGTGTCGCTTGTCGACGGTAAGGAATACCAGATCCCGGCCTCAGGCGTCACGTTTGGTCGGGAGGCGGGCAGTGACGTGGTTGTCGCGCAGCCCGAGGTATCGAGAAAGCATGCGTCGATCGCGCCGGCTGAAAACGGCTATGTGATCACGGATCACAGCACGAACGGTATCTGGGTGAACGGCGTGCGGGTCCAGAGCTCGCAGCTCCTGGCTCGTGCAGACGTCGTCCGCGTGGGCAGCGAGGAGTTCCGGTTCTACGCAGACGTGGCTCCAGCCAAGCCGACTCCTGTCGCCAGTCCCGTTCAGAGCAGCCCCCCTCCGTCGCCGAGGCCGCCGGCAACACAGGCAGCGGCCGAACCGGCAAGCGCTCCTCGCCCGGCAAGCGCACCGGCCGTGGCGGCAGCGCGCTCTGAACCGCCAAAGGCTCCTCCAAAGCCGTCGCCTGCCGCCGCAGAGCCAACGGCTCCGGTGCCGACGATGCCGGCGCGCTCGTCGAGTGCGTCTGCAGCGCGGCCCCAACCCGCTCGGCCGCAGCCAAGGAAGGAACCCGCTTCAGCCGCGAGAGCGGCGAAGGAAGAGCCTCGCTCCGGTATTCCATCCTGGGTCTGGTTCGCCATCATCATACTGGTCGCTGTCGCCGGCTACTTCCTCGGGCAGGGTAGAGGGTGAAACTGACGTACTTCGCGCGGACGGATGTCGGGATGATCCGATCCGGGAATGAGGACAACTACGCGCTCGACGCCAACGCGGCACGCGGGATTTTCATCGTCGCCGACGGCATGGGTGGGCACGCCGCGGGTGAAGTGGCGAGCGAGATGGCCGTCCAGATCGTCCTGCGCGAGCTGAAGGACGTCACCGACGTCACCGACGGTTCCGTGACGAAGGTGCTCGCCGAGTCGCTGCGCCTGGCCAACCGCGCGATCCACGATCGAACCGTCACCGAAGTGGACAAGCAGGGCATGGGCACGACAGCGTCGGTGCTCGTGCTCGCGGAGGCCCGCTACCTGATTGGCCAGGTCGGCGACTCGCGTGTCTATCTCCTCCGCGACGGTGCCCTGAAGCAGTTGACCAAGGACCACTCGTACGTGCAGGAGCAGGTGGACCTCGGCAACCTCACGCCCGAGCAGGCGCGCTACCACCCGTACAGCAACGTCATCACGCGCTGTGTGGGCGCGAGCCCCGATGTGGAGCCGGACATCTACGCCGGCGAGTCACGCACGGGCGACGTGTTCCTCGTCGCGAGCGACGGCCTCACCGGCATGGTGGACGATCGGCGACTGGCGCAGCTGCTGATGGCGCGCGTGGAGCCGGACCGAAAGGTTCAGGCGCTGATCTCCGAGGCGAACGGGCGCGGCGGACTGGATAACATCACGGCGATCGTGGTCCACGTTGACGAGACGTCCGAGTCGCCCGAGCGAATCACGGGCGAGATGGACGCCGTCGATGGCGACGACGAGTGAGCGATCAGCCGGAGACCGTCGCAGCGCTGGCTGAACTGTACCTCGGCAACATCCTCTACGCGCTGGAAGCAACGGCGTTATCGCTGGAACAGCAGGGGAAGCCGAACGACGCCGCCTTCTACCGGGGCATCGCGCGGAAGCTCGCCGAGGCGCACGGGCGGAAGAAATAGAAAGGCCGTTCAGGCCAGCAAACGCAGCACATCCTCGCGCGAGATCTTCACCGGCTTCGCCGCGAAAACCCGCATCCAGCGCGCCGAACGATACAGGTCTTCGGAGAGCTTCAGCAGGTTGATCGTTTCGCCCGACGTCTCACGGGACAGGAGCTCCACTCGTCCGTCGCGTCGGAGGACCGGGATGTTGACCCCCAACATCTGCGTCTTGGCGGGGTAGTCGAGCAGAAGCTCCCCGCGGCCGAGCCCGAAGCGACTCGCCAGCTCGTCCTCGACGCTCGTCGTACGGCGCCAGTCGTCGGCGATCCACTCGCCCGCGCCGGGCGGAAGCTCCGCGGCCGGAATCTCGATCTGCCGCTTGTAGAGGCGCCGCTCGCGCAGACGTCGAAGCAGCGGATTCGGTCCTTTCGTTTCCAGCTGGTGCAGCAGTCCTTCGTCGGTGAACGCCGCGAGTTGGTCGGCGGTGAGGGAGCCCGCGTCCAGGCCGTCCGAGACCAGACGCTTGTACATCGCCGTGGCACTGCGCACCGCGTGGTGCCAATACACGTTGCGGTACATCTGGTATTTGGCGAAAAGCAGGGACTCGAGGGCGCTGAGGCCTTTTTCCTGAACGCCGATGCGGCTGCTGGAGCGCGCGACTCCGATGCCACCACTCGCCACCTCCCCGCCACCGCGATCCGGGCGGATCAAGACGAGCGAATTCAGCAACCGCTCCGAGTCGATCTCACCGTACGGAACGCCGCACATGTGCGCGTCGCGCCGGAGGTACTCGATCTTGTCGAGGTCCAGCGAGCCGGAGATCAGTCCCTGGAGCGGGCTGCCACTGCTGCCGCGAATCAGCTCGACAATGCGATCCGGCGCGCCATTGCCCAGCTCTCGCCGCAGGATGTCACCCACGGCGCCGCCGCAGATCAGTGGGCGGGCGACCTCCTCGTGATGCAGCGCGCCGATCTCTTCGAGCGCGTGGGAGAACGGATAATGACCGATGTCGTGGAGCAGGGCCGCGATTCTGACGTCCGCGCAGGCGGACTGCTCCAGCCCCGCCAGGTCGCCGCGCTCTTCCAGCAGCGACAGCGCGCGCCGGGCGAGCCAGTATGCTCCCAGTGCGTGCTCGAACCGGGTATGACTCGCGCCAGGATAGACGAGAAACGCGAGGCCGAGCTGTCGCACATACCGCAACCGCTGGAACGCCGGTGTGTCGATGAGCTGTAGTGCGAGCGGATCGACGCGGATGTTGTTCCAGAGCGGGTCGCGGATGACTTTCAGGCTTTCGGCCCCGCAGCCTTCACTGCATCAGAAGCAAACGATCCGAACTTCTCGAAATTCTTGCGGAACATGTCGGCCAGCTTGTGCGCCTGCGCGTCGTACGCGGCCTTGTCGGCCCATGTCTGGCGCGGCTGCAGGACGTCGGACGGAACGTCCTTCACTTCCTGCGGGATGGCCAGGCCGAAGACCGGATCAGTGACGGTGGACGCCTTGGTGAGGTCGCCCCGCAGCACGGCGTGCACCATCGCGCGAGTGTGCGAGAGCCTCATGCGCCTGCCAACGCCATACGGACCCCCCGTCCACCCTGTATTCAGCAGCCAGACCTGTGAGCCGTGCTTGTCGATGAGCTGCCCGAGCATCTCGGCGTATTTGGTGGGGTGCCACACGAGGAAGACGGCGCCAAAGCACGATGAGAACGTCGCCTGGGGCTCCGTCACTCCGCGCTCCGTGCCAGCAACCTTTGCGGTGTAGCCCGAGAGGAAGTAGTACATCGCCTGTTCGCGCGTCAGGCGCGCGACGGGCGGCATCACGCCAAAGGCATCCGCCGTGAGGAACACGATGTTCCTGGGATGGCCGCCCTTGCCGTTGGGGACGTGGTTCCGAATGTAATGCAGTGGATACGAGGCCCGGGTGTTCTCGGTGATGGACTGCTCGTCGAATTTGACTCTCCGGGTCACGGGATCCAGCACCACGTTCTCGAGCACCGTACCGAACATCTGCGTCGCGCGGAAAATGTCGGGCTCTGCCTCGGGCGACAGGTTGATGACTTTCGCGTAGCAGCCGCCCTCGTAGTTGAACGTGCCTTCGGGGGACCAGCCGTGCTCGTCGTCCCCGATGAGGTTGCGCTCGGGGTCCGCGGACAACGTCGTCTTGCCGGTGCCGGACAGGCCGAAGAAGAGCGCCGTGTCGCCGACTTTGCCGCAGTTGGCGGAGCAGTGCATGGACAACACGCCCTGCTTGGGCATGTAGTAGTTCATCACCGTGAACATCGCCTTCTTGAGCTCACCGGCGTACTTGGTGCCGCCGATGAGGATCATGCGCTTGGCAAGATTCAGCACGATGAACGTGCCCGTGCGCGTTCCGTGCTTGGCTGGATCGGCCTCGAACTCCGGCGCGTGCAGCACCGTGAAGTTCGGATCGAAGGCGGCGAGGTCCGCGACGTCGGGCCGGATGAACATGTTCCGCACGAACGCCATGTGCCACGCGCTGGGCGACACGTAGCGGACGGAGAGACGCAGCTTCGTGTCGGCGCCGCAGTACAGGTCCTGCACGAACAGATCGTTCCGGCGATTCAGATAGCCGCGCACGTCGTTCAGCAGGGCCTCGAACTTCTCCGGCGCCAGCGGCTGATTCACCTTGCCCCAATCCACATCCCGCTCCGTGGACGGCTCCTTCACGACGAATTTGTCGTTCGGTGAACGGCCGGTGTGAGGCGCGGTGATCGCGACGAACGGGCCCATCTCGGCCAGTTCGCCCTCGCCGCGCTGAATCGCCGCCTCGAGCAGCACCGTCTGGACGAGGTTCCAGTGCACACGACCCGCGGGCCGCAGGCCCTGGGCGTCCAACGTCTGTCGTCCTTCCATCTCCGCCGGCTGTGCCATCGCCATCGTTCTTATAGCCTCGAAAAGACCCCAGGTGATATGTCTTCGGATGTGAGCGAGCGCGATTCCTTCCCGCGCAGTCGCTCCTGCACGTCCACGACCGCGACCGCGGACATATTGACGATGTCCTGCACGTCCGCGCCACGTTCCAGCACGTGCACGGGGCGGCGCATGCCCACCAGGATCGGACCGATCGCGGTCGCGCCGCCGAGATGATTGAGCAGCTTGTACGCGATGTTGCCGGCGCTCAAGTTCGGGAAAATTAGTACGTTCGCCCGTTCCTTGAGAACACTGAACGGGTAGTCGCGACGGATGATGGACGGCTCCACGGCGGTGTCGGCTTGCATCTCGCCGTCCACGACGAGCGACGAGTCGCGCTCGCGCAACAGCTGGACGGCCCGGGCGACCTTGTCGGTCTCCGGATGCCGGACGGAGCCAAAGTTCGAAAACGACAGCATCGCGATGTGCGGTTCGATGCCGAACGTGCTGCGCACGATCCTGGACGCCGCGTACGCAATCTGTGCCAGCTGCTCCGCCGTTGGATCGATGTTGACGGTCGTGTCTCCGCAGACGACGACGTGGTGTTCGAAGACGAGCAGATAGAGGCCGCTGACGATGCCGGCCTTGGGGTGTGCTCCGATGACCTCGAGGGCCGGCCTGATGGTCTCCGGGTAATGCAGGTTGACGCCCGAGACGAGCGCATCGGCGTCCCCGTTGGCGACCATGAGCGAGCCGAAGTAGTTGCCGTTGTTGAGCCGGCGCCGCGCCTCGTCCATGCTCATGCCCTTGCGCTGGCGCTTCTCCCACAGGAATCGCGCGTACGCTTCGCGCTTGTCCGACGTGGCTGGATCCTCGATCTGGACGGACTCGAGGGAGATGTTGGCGTCGCGCGCGATGGCGGCGATCGTCTCGCGACTTCCGAGCAGCACGGGGTGCGCGATGCCGTCATCGACGAGAATGGACGCGGCCCGGATGACCTTCGGCTCCTCACCTTCCGGGAACACGATGCGCTTGGGCGAGCGGACCGCGCGGTTGATGATGCCGCGGATCAGACCGCGCGCACGTCCGAGGCGGACCTCGAGCTGCTGACGGTACTCGTCCAGCTCGATGAACTTGCGCGCGACTCCGCTCGCAACCGCTGCCCAGGCAACCGCCGGCGCCACCCAGAGCAGCGCGCGGGGATCGAAGGGGAAGGGGATGAGATAGTCCGGACCGAAGCGCACGCCGCGCAGCCCGTAGAGCCCCGCGACGGAGTCCGGCACGTCCTCCTTCGCCAGCAGGGCGAGGGAGCGCGTGGCGGCCATCTTCATCTCTTCGTTGATCTGCGTCGCCCGCACGTCCAGTGCGCCCCTGAAGATGAAGGGGAAGCCAAGGACGTTGTTCACCTGATTGGGAAAGTCGCTGCGGCCTGTCGCGATGATCGCGTCGTCGCGGGCGGCACGCACTTCATCAGGCAGGATCTCGGGGACCGGGTTGGCCAGGGCGAAGATGATCGGGCGGTCCGCCATGCGCTTGACCATGTCCTGCGTGACCGCGCCAGCGACCGAGAGCCCGACGAAGACGTCCGCGTTATCGAGCGCCTCGGCGAGATCATGGACGTCGCGATCGGTCGCGAAGCGTGCCTTGTACGGATCCATATCCTTCGGATTGCGATCGCGGCGCACCACGCCCTTACGGTCGCACAGGATGATGTTCTCGCGCAGCACGCCCAGCCTGACGTAATGCTCGGCGGTCGCGATGGCCGCAGCGCCCGCGCCGGAGAACACGACGATGATGTCCTCCAGCTCCTTGTCGACGATCTCGACGGCGTTGAGCAGGGCGGCACCGGAGATGATCGCGGTGCCGTGCTGGTCGTCGTGGAAGACCGGGATCGAGAGCGTCTTGCGCAGCGTTTCTTCTATAAGGAAGCAGTCGGGCGCGCGGATGTCTTCGAGATTGATGCCGCCCACGGTCGGCTCGAGCAGCTGACAGAATCGGATGACGTCCTGGGGATCCTCGGAACCAACTTCGAGATCGAAGACGTCGAGGTCCGCGAACTGCTTGAAGAGGTTGCCCTTGCCTTCCATCACCGGCTTGCCGGCCAGTGCCCCGATGTTTCCCAGACCGAGGACCGCAGTACCGTTGGTGACTACCGCGACCAGGTTGCCCTTCGCGGTATAGGCATATGCCTCTTCCGGATCAGCCTTGATCTCGAGGCAGGGCTCGGCCACGCCAGGCGAATAGGCGAGCGCCAGCTCGCGCTGATTCGTGAGCGGTTTCGTGGGGACGACCGCGATTTTTCCCGGGCGCCCTTTTCGGTGGTATTCGAGTGCTTCGTCCCGCCGCGTCATCGGGGTAAGGTAGCGTGAAATCGGGGTTTGGGGGATTGTGTAGCCGCGTCTTGCCCATCGTGGGGACTGCCGCCAACGTTGAATCGAAGCTCCCCACCTCCCATACCGTCCGCGAGGCCCATGTCCGTTTCCCGCAGGGACGCTGTCCTTTCCACGCTTGCGATCACGGCGAGCGCGATGTTGCCGGAGAAGGCTGCCCAGGCGCAGCCGAGCGATGAGCACACGACCGCGGCAGAAGCGAACGTCGCTGCTGGGTCGCTTTTGAGCCTCGACGAATACGAACAGGCTGCGCGCGCGAAAGTCGATCCCGTGAGCTGGGAGTACATCGAGGGTGGCGCCGCGGACGAGATCACGGTCCGGTGGAATCGGGAAGCCTACCGCGGTATCAAGCTGGTGCCGCGACACCTCAATGACGTGAGCAAGATCGACACGCGGGTGCGGCTGCTGGGCCACGATCTGGCGCACCCGATTCTCCTCGCGCCCACCGCGTGCCATAAGCTGGCGCACTCGGAGGGTGAGATCGCGACGGCGAGAGGCGCCCACGACGCGAACGCCGGCATGGTGCTCAGCTCGTACTCGACCGTACCGGTGGAGCAGGTAGCGGTGGTGAAACCGCCGCTGCTCTGGTTCCAGCTGTATGTGCAGGACCGCCCGTACACCGTGGACCTCATCAAGCGCGCGGCGGCTGCAGGCTGCAGCGCGATGTGCGTCACCATCGACACGCCGATCGGCGGCCCGCGAAACCGGCAGGAGCGAGCGGGCTTCAAGTTTCCGAACGGACTGCCGCACATCTCGGGCAACAGCATCGAGCATCCGCTGACGTGGCGGGACCTGCAGTGGATTCGGGGTGCGTCCTCGATGCCCATTCTGCTGAAGGGGGTCCTGCATCCGGACGACGCCGAGCGGGGGATCGCCGAGGGCGCCGCCGGGATCATGGTATCCAACCACGGAGGCCGAAACCTGGACACCGCGATCTCGACCATCGAAGCATTGCCGCGGATCGCCGACCGCGTTCGAGGCCGTGTGCCGGTGATCGTGGATGGCGGGATTCGGCGCGGCACGGACGTGCTGAAGGCACTGGCAAACGGCGCCGACGCCGTCATGGTGGGACGACCCTACGTCCACGGACTTGCGGTCGCTGGCGCGGCTGGGGTGACAGCCGTCATCAACATTCTACGCCGCGAGCTGGAGATGGCGATGGCACTCACAGGCAAGCCGACGCTCGCGTCCATCGACCGCTCGTTGCTTGCCTGAGGGCTTCGAGCGTTACGCGGCCGCGCTGGCGCCGCCACGCGCGGCGCGCTCGTTGGGAATGGCGAAGTAGAAGTGACTGCCGGCGCCGGGTCAGCTCTCGACCCATATCCGTCCGCCGTGTGCCTCCACGATTCCCTTGGCGATCGGGAGTCCGAGGCCGACGCCACGTCGTCCGACGCCTCGTCGAGAATCGCCGCCACCGGAACGACGTCGGTTTCCAGCGAGAGATGGCCCGTCTCCAGACGCACGACGTCGAGCAGATCGGCGAGTCCTCACGCGAAGGAGTCACAGGATCTACGCGCAAGACAAACACCATGTTGCCTTAACAAAGGATTACGCGACGGGTTATCGGACTCGAGAGCGAACGGCTCGGTGCGGATGGGGTAGTAGTGGTGCTCGGTTGCGTCACACCCTACTGTTAAAGCAATGGACCTTCGAACCCGGCAGCGCTGGTTCACCCGGTGGCTCGTCACGATCGGAGCTTGTCTCGCGATCGTGGCGCAGCTCTCCGTGGCGTTCGCGTCGGTTGCCGAGGCGCGCGACGGTCAGGGCATGGGCGCGCACGTCGAGCAGTCCGGGACGTCGCTGCACTACGCGCACAGCGACATCTGTGCGCTGTGTCAGGTGCGGTCGCTCACGGGCCTGGTCATGCGAGCGCCCGAACCGTTTGTGCCGAGTCACGTCGCGGCACCGGCCGTCGTTGCGGTCGCCGAACGGGTCATCGTCGCCGATCTCTCGTCTCCCAGCACACCGAGAGCGCCGCCTAGCGCGCGCTGAGCGGGATGCCGCCGCCGTTCGATGCGGCGAAGACGGCAGCTGGGACAACGGACTCGGACACAGCAGCGCGCTGCACTCGTTGCAGCCGGTGTCCGAACACGAGAGACACGGAGACACCCCAACACATGAAAGTGGCTCGATGGCCGGCGGCCTTCGCAGCGGCGTTCGCGGCGTTCGTCACGCTCGCGGCGTTCGCCCGAACGCTGCCGGCGCAGCAGCAGGATACCACCGTTCGACGACAACAGCGGATGCTCGACTCACTGGCGGCCGCGCTCGCCGCCATACAGGCGCGGCTCGATAGCGCGGCAGCGCGTCCGGCGGAACCACCGCAGGCGGCTCCCGCGCAGCCGCCGAGCGGGTCATACATGAACATCGGCTTCGTGACGCTCGTGGACGGCGGCACATCCACGGAGCAGGACGTACCGTCGATCGAGCTTGGCGATCACGACCCCGTCGTGCGCGGCTTCACGATGCCCAACAGCGAACTTTCGCTCGACGGCGCCGTGGATCCGTATTTCAAGGGATTCGCCAACATCGTCTACAAGATCGGCGAGCGTGGCGAGACCGAGCTGGAGCTGGAAGAAGCGTACGCGCTGACCACGTCGCTTCCCAAGAATCTGCAGGTGAAGTTCGGGCAGTATCTCACGGACTTCGGCAGACACAACACGCAGCACCCGCACGCGTGGGCATTCGTCGACCTGCCGCTCGTGCTCGGTCAGATGTTCGGTCGGGACGGCCTGCGTAGCCAAGGGGTCAGGCTCTCGTGGCTGGCGCCCACCCCATGGTACACGGAAGCCATGGTGACCGTCGCGAATAGTACGAATGAAACGACGTTCAGCTTTCGGGCGGACGAGTCGTTCCAGATCCATGGCGGTGTGCCGGTTGACCGGCCGGTGCAAAGCTTCGAGGACATGTTGGTCGTGCCTCGCATCGCCACGTCGTTCGATATCACCGACACGCAGACGCTGGTGCTGGGCACGTCAGCCGCGTTTGGCCCGAACAATTCCGGCTTTTCGGCGAGAACGCAGATCTACGGCGTGGACGGCTACTGGAAATGGAAATCCGCGCGTGCCTCGCAGGGATTTCCGTTCGTCTCGCTGCAGGGGGAAGCCCTGTCACGCCGCTACGTCGCCGAGCAGCGGCTGGCGATCGACGACCCGGCCGTCACCCTCCCCGCCGACACGATCTGGGACAGCGGGTCGTATCTCCAGGGGCTGTGGGGGATCCGGCCACGCATCGTCGCGGGCCTGCGCGGCGACTGGGTGCGGCCGGCCACCGAGGCGGCGTTCGTGTCCCCCCAGCGCCTCGATCGTTTTCGGCTGTCGCCGAATTTCACCTGGTATCCCACGGAGTTCTCGAAGCTCCGCCTGCAATACAACTACGACAATCGCAGCATTTTTGGCACGGATCACTCGCTGTGGGTGCAGTTCGAGTTTCTGCTCGGCGCGCACGCGGCGCACAAGTTCTAGCACAAGTTCTAGAGGTGTAGAATCATGAAACACAATCGCATGGTCACAATCGCATCGATCGCATTGGTGGCGCTCAGTGGAATGGGAGCCGTCGCCAACGACAAGCTCCGCGTCGTGGCGACGACGCCGGATCTCGCGTCGATCGCGAGGGAGATTGGCGGCGACGCCATCGATGTCGTGGCGCTCGCCAAACCGACGGAAGACGCGCACTTCGTCGACGCGAAGCCGAGCCACATCGTGACGCTCAACCGCGCGGACGTGCTCATCGAAGGCGGGGCCGAGCTGGAGCTGGGATGGCTGCCGCCGCTGCTCGAGAGCGCCCGTAACACCAAGATCGCGCCCGGCGCGCCGGGCCGTATCGTGGCGTCCCAGGGGATCAGGATGCTGGAGATCCCGACGTCGTTCGACCGATCCAAGGGCGACGTGCACTCACGCGGCAACCCGCACTTTCTCACGGACCCGATGAACGCGAAGATCGTGGCCGCCAACATCGCCGACCACCTCGCGCAAGTGGACCCTGACAAGGCCGCCGTGTTCAAGGCCAACCTGACGAAGTTCGATGCGGCGGTCGATGCCAAGCTCACGCAGTGGCAGCAACAGCTGACGCCGTTCAGCGGTGCGAAGATCGTCACCTATCACAAGGACTTCCCGTACTTCGCCGAGCGCTTCCACATCGAGATCGTGGAGAATCTCGAGCCCAAGCCGGGCATCGCGCCGTCACCAGCGCATCTGGCCAAGGTGATCGAGACCATGAAGTCCGCGACGGCGCATGTGATCGTCGTACAGCCGTACCAGAATATCCGGACCGCGGAAACCGTGGCGCGTCAGACGGACGCGGTGGTACTGAACATTCCGCAGCAGCCCGGCGCCCGGAAGGAAGACACGACCTATGTCGCGATGATGGACTACATGGTTTCCACGCTGGCCCACGCTCTCTCCGGCAAATAGGCATGGACTTCCAGACCGTCTGGGCCGTCATGAAGTGGCCCCTCGCGACGTCGCTGTTGCTGCCACCACTGCTGGTCTATCTGGGACTGCACGTCGTGAAGCGCGAGGTCATCTTCGTGGATCTCGCGCTGGCGCAGGTGGCGACGCTGGGCACCTGCATCGCGCTGCTGATGGGGTACCACTTCGACGATCGCCCGACGTTCTGGATCTCCCTCGTGGTGACGTTCATCGGGGCTGCGTTCTTCAGCTGGTCGCGCAACTCGCAGAAGGGCGATGTGCCGCAGGAGGCGATCATCGGCATCACCTTCGTCGTGGCGGCGGCGGGCGTGATCCTCATGCTCAGCCGCATCGCGGGCGGAAAGGAGGAGCTCGAGCATCTGCTCACTGGTGACATCCTGAACGTCACCGGGAGGGAGGTGGGGCAGCGCGTCGCGCTGTTTGCGGTGCTGGGCGCGTTCTACGGGACGTTCCACAAACGCTTCGTGATGATCTCGTCCGATCCCGAAGGCGCGGCCGCCTCAGGCATCCGTGTGTTGTGGTGGGACTTTCTCTTTTATGCAGCGTTCGCGGTCGTCGTGGTCAGCTTCGTGCGGGTGGCTGGCGTGCTCCTCACGTTCGCGTATCTCATCGTTCCGGCGGTCTGTGGAGCGACCCTGGCGGGCGACTGGAAGACGCGACTGCTGATCGGATGGGTGGTCGCCGCGCTCGCGAGCCTCATCGGGCTCCTGGCCTCGTACTGGATGGACCTTCCGACGGGCGCGGCGATCGTCGTCGCGTGCGGGCTGCTGCTCATCGCTGCCGGCGTGGTCGCGCGCGTCCGGCGGGTGGCTGCGTAGCGACGAATCGCAGCGTCTGTCTCAGGGCTCGAACTCGGCGGACCGTCCCTGGAGGGCTCGGCCGCACCGCGGGCAGTGCAGGCTGGTGCCGTCGTTCACCTGCTCGAGTGCGTAGTCGTAGCTCCTGCCGCACGTGCAGTGGTGTTCGAGCGCGTCGTTCCCGCAGATGACACAGAATGCGTCGTCCTCGGCGTAGTGCCGGAAGCGCCCGCAGACGGTGCAGCGCTTGGTGACGCTCACTTGCGGCGCAGCCACGCGATCGGGTCCGTCGCCGGACCGCCGTGGCGGATCTCGAAGTGCAGGTGGGGAGGCAGCTCCGGATCGGAGATCCCCACCTCACCCACGGCCTGTCCCTTCGCGATGGGCTGCCCTTCGGACACCAGCGACCTGCGCAGCGATCCGTAGATGGAGTAGTCGCCGCCGCCATGCTCGATGATCACAGTGAGACCATACGTGCCGAACTGGCGGACGCTGACGACTTTCCCGTTGGACACCGTACGCACTGGCGTTCCGATGGGTGCTCGAATGCCGATGCCATTCCATCGGATTGCCGTATTGTTCGATTGCACTTCTCGGCCGTACGTGTAGACGAGCGAGCCCTCCACGGGCCAGTCCAGATTCCCGTAGTCGGCAGTCTTGATCGAGCTCGTGGCGCGCGCCGCGTTGGGACGCCCGGCTTCGGCGCGACGACGCTCTGCCTCCAGCCCCGCGATGGTGTTGGAGAGCTGCGTCTCGGTGAGCTTGATGCGCGCGAGCTTGTTCTCGGTCTGCCGCGTGACGACCTGGACATGGGACAGCTGCGTGCGCTGCTGGTCCTCGAGCGCCCGCAGGCGGTCCTCCTCGAGTGCCTTTTCCTCGCGGCTCTCGCGCAGGCCGCGCTGCAGCCCGACCAGACGGTCGCGCTCCAAACCAACCTGATTGCGCAGCTGCTCGACACGCCGAACCAGCGCGCGGTCGCGCAGCGCCAGCATGTGGAGGTACTTGTAGCGCGCCACCAGCTCGCCGAAGGATTGCGCCGACAGGAGCGCTTCTGCCGTATACAGCGGCCCGCGCTTGTAGATCGAGACCAGCCGGTGTCGCAGGACCACTTTCTTCTGTCCCAGCTCGGACTCGGCGCGCGCCATGTTCATGCTGGCATCCGTCACTTCGGCGGCAATGGAGACCAACTGCCGGTCCAGCGTTCGAACCAGCCGAGCGGTGACGTCGGCGCGCCGGTCCAGGTTGATCAGCTCTTCGCGCAGATCGTGCGCCGTGGTCTTGAGCTCGACCATCTGTCGTTCGAGCTCCGCGCGCTCCATGCGAATGCGCGCGAGCTCGTTCTGCTGCTGCCGGATCTGGTCGCGCTGCTGCGCGCCCGCCACGAGACCGGGCGACACGAGAAGCACCGCCACGGCAATCCACCCGCGACGCGAGCCGAGCGGTCGTCGCAGAGCCGTCACGCCCTTACACCCGGCGCAGGTGCCGGCCGACGGCGTAGCCGCTGCCCAACAGCCCGATCAGTGCGCCGCCCGCCAGGCCGAACAACACCAGCCGCTGGTCGAAGAAAATCGCCTTGAAATTCAGGTAGTGTTCGACCGTCGCTGCCGAACCCCACGTGAGGAGCAGGGCGATGATACCGCCCGCGATGCCTTTGGCAAACCCCTCGATGAGGAACGGACTCCGAATGAATGCGTCCGTGGCGCCCACGAGCCGCATGATCGAGATCTCCTTGCTGCGGGCGAGCACCGTCATCCGGATGGTGGCGCCGATGATGATCACCGCGACCACGGCGAACGCCAGTCCCAGCGACACACCCGTCGCGCCCGCGATGTTGCGCAGGCGGTGCAGCTGGAGGATCCAGTCCTCGCCGTACCGGACGTCGTCGACGAACGAGATGGTCTTGATCCGCGACGCCACCGCCCCGACGCCGCGCGGGTCGCGCGATCCGGGTTTGAGGCGGATGTCGATCGACGCGGGCAGCACGCCCTCTTCGAACACGTCGCTGAACTCGCCGAGCTCGCGCCGAGCGCGCGCCAGCGCCTGTGCCTGGGTCACGATGCGCGCGCTCAGCACCTCGCGATAGCGGCTGATCTCGTTCACCGCCCGCACCAGATCCTCGGTCGGCGTGCCGTCCGCGACGAATGCGCGGATCTCGACGCGCTCCTCCACGGTGTCCAGCACCCCCTTGATGTTGAGCGCCACGAGGCCGAAGAGACCGAAGGCGAAGAGCGAAAACGCGATGGTCATGACGCTCAGCGCGCTCAGCAGCGGCGCCTTGCGCACGGCGTGCAGCGCGTCGCGGAACGCGATCCTCACGTCAGCTCACCGAGCGCGCGGGACGCCGCGGGCGGTGTCGCGTCGACAGAATCGTAGACGATACGGCCGTGATCCAGCTCGATGGTGCGATAGTCGGTGCTGCGCACGAGGTCGAGCGCATGCGTCGCCATCAGGACCGCCGTTCCGGCGGTGTTGATATCGCGCAGGAGCTGGAACACTCCGCGCGTCGCCCGCTCGTCGAGATTCCCGGTGGGCTCGTCAGCGATGAGCACGACGGGATCGTTCACCAGGGCGCGGGCGATGGCGACTCGCTGCTGCTCGCCGCCCGACAGCTCGCGCGGGTAGGACTTCAGCTTGGAGGCCAGCCCCACCTGCGAGAGCACGCGGTTCACGCGCGGCGCGATCTGGTCGCGACGAGTGCCGATCACCTCGAGCGCGAACGCGACGTTCGCTTCAGCGGTGCGATCCTCGAGCAGGCGAAAGTCCTGGAAGACGATGCCCAGCTTGCGGCGCAATCGGGCGACCTCGCCCTGCGTGCGCACCTCGGTCGAGCTCACTCCGCTGACGCGCACCTCGCCGCTGGTGGGCTGCTCCTCGAAGTACGCCAACCGCAGGATGGTGCTCTTACCGGCGCCGCTGGCACCGGTGAGAAACGCGAACTCGCCCTTGTGGAGGCGGAACGTAGCGTCTGCGAGAGCGCGGCCGGTGCGCGGGTATTCCTTGGAGACGTTATGGAAGACGATCATGCCGGGCGTTCAGCGGCCGGGCGGGATCCGGCCGGGGGGGGAGGGGGCGAATCCTCCTCGTCTTCGAGCATGCGCCAGGACGACGTGGCCGTCACGGTGTCCACGATTGCCTTCAGGAGGCCGATGACCATCGGGCCGAGAAGCACGCCGACGATCCCGAAGGTATACACCCCCGTGACCAGAGCGACGAGCATCCAGTAGAAGTTGAGAACCTTGGATTTCTCTGAAGCAATCTTCGGACGCAGGTAGGTCGTGATGTAGATCGTGTTCAGGAAGAAACCGATGACCACGAGAGCGATAGCCTGGGCGGGCGCATCACGGAAGACGAGAAGCCAGAGCGCCACGGGAACGTAGACGCTCCACGAGCCGACGATGGGAAAAAAGCCGATGATGAACGAGAGGATGACGAGGACTCCCGCAAGCGGCACCTGGAACAGTATGAAAAGTATCAGGAGGACCGCGGATTTCATGGCCTGCGTGACGAACGTCGAGTAAATGGCCCCGTACAACACGCCCCGGACGTTCGTCCGCAGGGCCGCCACGAGCTCGGTGTACCGCGGTGGGACCTTGGAGCGCAGGTACGCCGAGATCTTCTCGGCGTCGAGCAATACATAGAAAGTGGTGAAGACGAAGATCGTGGCGGAGATCGCGAACGTGGACATCGCGCCGCGGATCATGCCGGGAATGCGGGTGCCGTAGTCGGAAGCGGCGATGACGTACCGGCGCACCGACTCCGCGGTGTCCGCCGTCCCCATGAAGGGCAGCTTGCGCACTGCGGTGTTGATCTTGTCGACGATTTCGTCCCGGTGCAGGTCGACGTAGGTGGCGACGTCCTTCACCTCGGAGTAGCTGTAGACGAGGAGCGCCAGCACGGGCACGACCACGATGAGCAGCGTCAGGACCGCGGCGGCGACATTCCCGACCCTGGGTGCCAGTCTCTTGTAGAGCGGCCGGGTGTACGCCGCCACCACCACGCCGAGAATGGTGGCGATGATGACCGTTCGCACCATCCAGAGGAACAGCACCAGCACGATCACGAACAGCGTGGTGGTGATCAGAATGCGCCGGAATTCCGGCAGTGTCAGGTCCGCCAGGCGATGATCGAGCCGACGCTCGTTGCGCCGCCTATCCGACCATTCTCGTGCTCCAGCCGCCATCAGTGCAGTGCCTGCTCCATGTCCGCGATGAGGTCTTCCGCGTTCTCGATGCCGATGCTGAGGCGCAGAAACCCGTCGGGAATCCCGATCGACGCGCGCGCATCCGAGCTGAGGTCTGCGTGCGACGTGAAGCGGGGTTCCGATACGATGGAATCCACCCCCCCAAGGCTGGGGGCGTGGCGAAACAGCTTCAGCCGTCGCAGGAATCGCTCCGTCGCTTTACCGCCGCCGGCCAGCTCCACGGACAGCATCCCGCCAAAGCCGTCCAGCGAGCGTTTAGCCACCTCGTGATCGGGGTGTGATTCGAGTCCGGGGTACATGATTCTCCGGATTTCCTTGCGACCTTCGCACCAGTGCGCAATCCGCATGGCATTCTCGTTCTGGCGCAGGACCCGCACTTCGAGCGTCTTGAGGCCCCGCTCCAGGAGCCAGGAGGCGAATGGATCGGGCGCCTGGCCCCACAGCATCATCTTGCGTCGCACTTCCTCGATGTAGGGCGCGGTTCCCGAGACGACACCGCCAAGCACGTCATGATGCCCATTGAGGAACTTGGTGGCGGAGTGGATCGACACGTCCGCGCCATGCTCGAGGGGGCGGAAGTTCACCGGGCTGGCGAACGTCGCGTCCACGACGAGGGCGATGCCGGCCTGCCGCGTCACGAGACTGATCGCCTCGAGGTCGAGCACGCGGCAGGTGGGATTGACCGGAGTCTCGAGGAAGATCACTCGCGTCTGCTTGCGCATCGCCTTGCGCCAGACCCGCGTTTCGAGCGGGTCCACCAGCGTCACATTGATGCCGAGCGAAGCGAACTCCTGCTCGAGCAGCGCTCTCGTACCGCCGTAGATCCATGCGCTGGCAACGATGTGGTCGCCAGGACGAAGCAAGGCCAACAGTCCGCACGCGGTTGCGCCCATCCCGCTCGCCAGGAGCACGGATGCCTCGGCCTTCTCGAGTGTCGCCACTCGTCGTTGAACGACCTCTGCGTTCGGTGAGTTTCCATATCGCGGATACCGGAGTCCGTCAGCGGACCCCAGCTCCTGGATGAAGTTCACCGACTGGAAGATCGGCTGAACCACTGGAGCGTCCACGTCTCGCTGCTGACTCTGCTCGCCGCCGTGCACGGCGAGGGTGCCAAGGCTCAGGCCGCGCGCGCGTTTGGTCATTGAGTGAGGGGCGTTGGGGGGACGGGGCAGACGTGCGTCATGCGCCATGCGTCAGGATGCGTCATTCGCCATGCGTCGTTTCATGGAACCTGCTTCAAGCAAAAACGCGCCGGCCGCGCGTGTCGAGATCGGGTTTGATCACGCGAACCACTTCGGACGGTGCGACGCCGGCGATGTCACGGAGCACGACGTCACCCTCCTTGATCCCTTCCTCGAGGATCACCGTCGCGAGGTCGTGGCGCCGGGGACCGTAGACCCAGGCCAGTTCGCCATCGTTGAGCAGCCGCTCCTTGGCGTCCACGGGATTCATGAACACGGCAGGGCCGCGATCCAGATCGCCCGATCGCGTGGCAATGAACTCGGAAACGCGCAACGGCCGGTTCCGAGTGTCGCGGGTCATGCGATCTGGCCCTCTCCGCCTGTCATGCCGGGCGTCAGCACGGTGTAGTCGTCGTCGTTTCGCATGAGCAGACGCCGCCGCCACATGCCGTCGAGCGCGCGCTTCAGCACGTGCTCGGGTTCGTTGAGGTCGACGGCGAGCTCCCACGCCGATGCGCTGCCGCGGCGCTTGATGGCCCGGAAGAGGCTGACTTCGAGCTCCTCCAGGACGCCCATCAACTCCACTCCCGAATCACTCTCCACGACGAGCGCCAGACCGTGACGTTCGAGCACGGTCTCGATCGCGTCCGAATGGCCGTCCGTCACACCGCGAAACACGAAATACGCCTCGTGCTTCTGGCCATGCCGCATCAGCAGCTTGGCGATCACCTCGTCCGCGCACGAAAAATCGATCATCGAGACGTGGGAGAAGTCGATGACCGTGAGCGACCGTTCCGTTTCGCCGAGCAGCGTCTCGATCTGGGTGCGGACGGCGGCTCCCGTCGGGCGTGTCACCAGGTTCGAGTACAGGTCCGCCGACAGCGTCTGCCGGAGGACCGTGCCGAGGTCGATGTGGTTGGTCATCGCTCCGAGGGGTGAGGCATCAGCGTGCCACGCGCTCCGGAATCGTTACTTGAATCTGAGCGCCAGGGAAAGCCGGGAGATTCTCCTTGAGCGGCACATCGTCGTCCCAGTCCGGCAGGATGGCGATGCGCGAGGTACCGCTCCGAACCGAGAGCTTGCCGTCCCACCGGCCGATGTATTTCCGCACGCCCGCGAGGCCCTGGCCGCGGCCGGGGTCGCGGAAGCGGCTCACGCCGCGGATCACGGCGGCCTCCAGCGCCGCGGCGTCGTCCCAGCGATCGGCCGTTGCGAGGTGTCCCGATGTCTCCAGGGAGCAGCGGAACCCGACGCCGGCATCGCACACCGCGATGACGACGACGCGCCTGCCCAGACGCTTCTGCCAGTTGTACGCCTGGACCATGACCCAGCCGCCACGGCCGGCGTGCTCGATGATGTTCTGGCAGACCTCCGACAGCGTCATCGCGAAGCCGACGATCGCTTTCGGATCCAGGCCCAGATCCTTGCCGATGATCTGCTGCGTCCTCTGCTGAATCCGTCCGACGACGTCGTGAACGTCCTCGCTTTTCGAGATCGGCGTGACCTCGAGCAGCACCTGGGATTCCGCCCGGCTGCGCCTGGGCACCAGTCCCTTGAGGTCGAAAAGCTCGTCGGCGTAGTGAAAGAAGTTCGCGCGCGCCCAGTACGACGCGGTGTCGTCCGACTCCGGCACGGCGAGCGTGGGGCGCGCCTGGTCACGAACCTGGCCCAGGGTCAGCAGCGCGCTGAGTCCGTAGGGTGAAGCCCACGTGGTATGACGCGCGTCGATGAGCAGCTTGGCATCCGGAGGCAGCGGCGCCACCTGCTCCAGCACCTGCTCGAAGCTGGTTTCGTCGAGCGAAGGCGGCACGTTGATGACGGTCGTCACGAGACGCTGAGCTTCCCCCGGAGGTGATCGGCAAGGCCGGTGGCGCCCCGGTGCTCGACATTGCGCGCAGCCGCGCGATGCGCGGCCCGGATGGCGTCGCCTAACATATCACCGGCGAGCAGTCTGGAGAAATGGGTTGCGCCCCAGACGTCGCCACATCCGGTAGGATCCAGCGGCGACTCCACGTGCTGGGCGGGGATGAGCGCGGTACGCACCGGTCCGGACGCATCGGGAGCGCGCGAACGATCGAGGTCCGCAAGGCAATTGAACCCCGGCGCGGCAAAGTAGACCGCGCCGCGCGACGCGAGGGTAACGGTGAGCAGCCTGGCGCCCGCGTGCATCGCGGTCGCCGCCAGCGCCATGGGGTCCGGCGCCATCAGGCGGATCTCGTCCTCGTTACCCTGGAGCAGATCGAAGCAGCCGCACCACTCGCGCACGTTGGAAATGGGACGAGGGACGCGAAGCCCGTTCGGTTCCACGCCCATGAGGAGCATGTGCAGGTCCGCGTACATCGGCCCCCGAAAATGCCGGCGCAGCTCGATCGCCGTGTCGAGGTCCAGCTCCCAGCCGCTCAGGAAGTTCACGTACAGCGCATCGAGACGCGCCGTGTCGATCAGCGGCTTGAGTGCCATCCAGTTCCAGCCCGGAAAACCACCCGACAGGTACTCGCTGCGCCGGTCAGCCGAGAAGTAGCGCAGCTCCACGCGATTGTTGGGGTAGGGCACTTCCACGAGCGCGGCGTCCTTCGCGATGCGCCGCAGGCTGCTGAGGAACTGACGTCCGCGATCGGCCAGGTCCGATCCGATCTTCATGATCGGAACGATCTCCCAGTCCTCCGGCAGCGCGGCGTCGAGCCCGCCCAGCGAGTAGGTGATGCCGCCCCACTCCTCGACCGGCTCGCTGCGAGGCTGCCACCCGTGAATGACGTCCCAGACGAAAGTGCCGATGACGCCGAGTCGCTTCACTGCGACGCCTTGAACGTCGCCACGGCGCCGACAATGCCGGCCGTGCCCGGCAATTCCGCCGGAACGATGCGCGCGGCCTGGACGGCGGGCTTGAATGCGCGCCGCCGCACCTCGGTCCGCAACGGCGTGAACAGCGCCTCGCCCGCAGCCGTCACGCCGCCCGCGATGACGACCACGTCAGGATTGATCACGTTGAGGAGCATGGCGATGCCGGCGCCGAGGTAGCGCGCGGTGTCGCGCACGATCTCGTTCGCCAGTCCGTCGCCCTTCTTGGCGGCTTGGTACACGATCTCCGCGGTGATCTTTTCGAGCTGACCGTCCACCATCGATGGGAGCAGCGACGCGGTGTCCTCGCGAACCAGCGCTTCACGCGCGCGTGTGGCAATCGCGGGACCGGACGCGTAGGCCTCGAGGCAGCCGTAGTTGCCGCACTTGCAGTGGCGGCCGTTGACGTCGATGGTCGTGTGGCCGATCTCGCCCGCCACGTCGGACGATCCGTGATAGAGCTTCTTGTCGATGATCAGGCCACCGCCGATGCCGGTGCCGATGGTCATTCCCACGACGTTCGTGCCGCCTCGAGCCGCGCCGAGCCACCACTCGCCTACCGTGGCGCAGTTGGCGTCATTGTCGAGCGTCACCGGCATCTTGAGTCGCGAGCCGATGCGATCGCGCAGCGGGAAGTCCTTCCAGCCCAGATTCGGCGCGATCACCACGAGTCCTTTCTCCCGATCCAGTGGGCCGGGCGCGCCGACGCCAATCCCGAGGAAGTCCTTTCGCGTGGCACCGGTCTCGGTGCTCGTGTCCAGGATGACGCCCTCGATGAGGCCGATGATGCGGTCGACGACCCCTTCGGCGCCCAGCTCGGATTGTGTGGTGACGCTTCGGATGCCGTGTGCGTGCACCCCGTCTTCGCTGATGGCGCCCGCGGAGATCTTCGTGCCACCGAGGTCAACACCGACGATGAACTTGCTCGCGTTCTTTCCGGGCATGATCGCTGGGTCAGGATTGAGACAGAATATCGAGCACCCGCGCGGCAACGTCACGCGGGCCGAGGTCGCGCATGCAGCGCCAATGTCCCAGGGGACACTGGCGCGGTCCGTGGCGGTCGCAGGGCCGGCAGGGAAGGCTCTCGATGCCGATCGTGCTCGACTGGCGCGCGAGCGGACCGAAGCCGAAGGCCTGCACCGTAGGTCCGAAGATCGTCACGGTCGGCGTGTTGACCGCTGACGCCAGGTGTTGCGGCGCCGAGTCGTTGGTCACGAGCACGTTGCAGCGGCGAATGAGCTCCGCCGAACCGAGAAGCGACAGCACGCCCGCCGCGTTGATCGCGCCCTGTCCCGCGGCGGCGCACACCTCAGCGGCCAGCGACGCATCCTCGGCGGACCCGAGCACTACGACGCGACTGCGCGGCGCCAATTCACGCGCGAGCTCGGCATAGTAAGGCCACCGTTTGGTGGCCCACACACTCGCGGGAGCAAGCGCCACGAGCGGCGTGTCGCCGATGCTGTCGTCCACGTCGTGGAGCGCGAGCAGACGATCGACAGCGCCCCGCTCCGGGATTCCCGGGTAGAGTCGGGGACGAAGATCTCTCGACTCGTGCGCGCCGTTGGACGCGAGACTCAGAAGACGCGCCGCATGATGCTCGTCGTCGCGATAGGCCACCTTCACGTTGTACAGAGACCGGCCAGCCGATGTCGCGAATCCGACGCGGCGGCCTGCGCCCGAGGCGAGTGCCAGCGCCGCGCTTCGCATCGAACCCTGCGCGAGATACGCGGCGTCGTACGCCACGCGCCGCAGGCGCCTGGCGAGGCGAAGGAACCCACCGATGCCGCGATCAGCGCCGCGCTTGTCGTACGGGATCACCGCGCGAATGCCCGGATGATTCGCGAGCAGCGAAGCGGAGGCCGGCGTCGTGACGACGTCCACGGGACCACGCGAGGCGAGCTCCGCGATCAGTGGGGTCGTCAGCACCGTGTCCCCGAGGAACGAAGTCTGGATTACCAGAGAAGACATTCGAGTGGGGACGCGGGACACGGGACAAGGGACAGGGGCAACTGATTGGGGAACAGGTGAAGGGACCGGGCCCGTCCCTAGTCCACCTGGAGTACTGCCAGAAACGCCTCCTGAGGAATTTCGACGGCCCCCACCTGCTTCATCCGCTTCTTTCCTTCCTTCTGCTTCTCGAGGAGCTTGCGCTTACGCGTGATGTCGCCGCCATAGCATTTCGCCAGCACGTCCTTTCGCAAGGCCTTCACCGTAGTGCGCGCAATGACCTTGTTGCCGATGGCGGCCTGGATGGCAACCTCGAATAGCTGCCTCGGGATCAGCTCCTTCAGTTTCTCGGCGATCTTGCGGCCGTACTCGTAGGCCTTCTCGCGATGAATGATCACCGCGAACGCATCCACAGGGTCGCCGTTGATCAGCATGTCCAGCTTCACGAGCTCGCTCTCGCGATACTCGAGCATCTCGTAGTCGAGGCTTGCATAGCCACGGCTGATGGTCTTGAGCTTGTCGAAAAAGTCGAGGATGATCTCGGCGAGCGGGAACTCCCAGCTGAACTCCACCCGCTGGGGGTCGATGTACGTCATTCCCTTGTACACACCGCGCCGCTCCGTGCCGAGCGTCATGATCGGGCCGATGTACTCGGCGGGAGCCATGATGCGCGCCTTGACGTAGGGCTCTTCGATGCGATCGATAGACCCGGGATCCGGCATTTTCGAGGGAGCTTCGAGCAGCTCCATCGTGCCGTCGGTGTGGTAGATGTGGTACTCCACCGTCGGCACCGTCGTGACCAGCGACAGATCGAACTCGCGCTCCAACCGTTCCTGGACAATCTCCATGTGGAGAAGACCCAAGAAGCCGCTGCGGAAGCCGAAGCCAAGTGCAGTAGAAGTCTCGGGCTCGTAATGCAGGGACGCGTCGTTGAGCTGCAGCTTCTCGAGCGCGTCGCGCAGCTGCTCGTAGTTCTGGGTGTCGGTGGGATACAGTCCCGCGAACACCATCGAGTGTACGTCCTTGTACCCCGGCAACGGGGAAGGCGCCGGATTCTCGAAGTCCATGATCGTGTCGCCGGCGCGCGTTTCTTTCACACTCCGCACGCTGGCCACGACGTAGCCCACCTCACCGGGACCCAGCTCCTCGGTCTTCACCTGGCGCAGCTGGTTGTAGCCGACTTCGTCGACCTCATACGGCTCCCGCGACGCGCCGGCGAACATGATCCTGGTGCCCTTCCGGATGCGTCCGTCCACGACGCGCACACTTGGGATGGCGCCGCGGTACTTGTCGTAGTACGAGTCGAAGATCAGCGCGCGCAGCGGGCCGTCGGGATCGCCCTCGGGGGGCGGAACGCGCTTCACCACTGCCTCGAGCACGGCGTCGATCCCGAGTCCCTCCTTCGCGCTCACGAGCAGGATGTCGTCCGGATCCGCGCCGATGAGGTCGTGAACCTCCTGCTTGCGCTTTTCCGGCTCGGCGCCGGGGAGATCGATCTTGTTGAGCACCGGAACGATCTCGAGTCCGGCGTCGAGGGCCAGAAAGAGATTGGAAAGCGTCTGTGCCTGGATGCCCTGGGACGCGTCGACCACGAGGATCGCGCCCTCGCACGCCGCGAGGGAGCGTGAAACCTCGTAGGTGAAGTCGACGTGGCCTGGCGTGTCGATGAGATTGAGCTCGTAGCTCTTGCCGTCCCGCGCCGCGTACGACATGCGCACGGCGTTCAGCTTGATCGTGATGCCACGTTCCCGCTCGAGGTCGAGCGTGTCGAGCACCTGCTCCTTCATCTCCCGCTTCTGGAGAGTGCCCGTGGCTTCGATGAGACGGTCGGCGAGCGTCGACTTGCCGTGGTCGATGTGCGCGACGATGCAGAAGTTGCGAATATGGTCCAGCTTCAAAGCGGTCTCGGCAGTCTCGAATCGTGAAAGTGCTTGGCGCGGCGAAATATAGCCGCCGGGTCGATGCCAAAACGAAAAACGGCCGCGCGATTGCGCGGCCGTTTCACTCGTGCGCCGAACCTACGGCTGTGGTTCCGGCTTCTTCGGCTGCTCCGGCTGTTGGCGAGGCTGCGGCGCGGGTTGACTGGCCTGGGGCGCTGACGGGCGAGCCATCTCCCGCGGCATCTCCCGCGGCGTCGTCATGCGGGGCGAATCGTGAACCTGCGTCGAGCGCGGAGACTCGTGCTGCGGGGCATACCGCGGCGCGTCGTTGGATGGATTCGACCGCGGCGAGTAGCGTCTCGGCTCATCCGGCGTGAGGCCTGACCGCGCGCGTCCGCCGATCTGCGTGTCGGTGTACCGCGAACCAAACGACGACCGATCCACTCCGCGTCGCGCGTCGTCCGGCGTCAGACCAGTCGTCGGACGACTGTAGGTGGGCCGGTTCAGTCCAAGCGCCGGTCCGGGCTGACCTGGCAGACGCTTGCCCGGCAGCGGGAATGACACCCTGCGTCCCCCGGGCAGTCCCGACCCCGCGGTCGTATCAGGCGAATTCGGGTTCGCGGGATTGAATGGAGACGGGAAATAGCGGCGGTCGTAGTAGCCAGCGTTGTAGTAGCCGTAGGGATCGTACAAGGCGTACCGATACAGGTTGCTGCATCTTGGCAGGAAGGAACTGGTGCTGCCGGAGCCGTACGAGCCGAGATAGCCGTACCCGTAGGGCGCGAGGAGCGCCGCCAGGTTGAACGACGTGAGAAAGGCGCAATCCTGCTGCTGCGACGCCATGTCTGCGAGCGCGATGGTACTGAACGACTGCGCGAATCGCAGCGTGTACGCCTGACTGCCGGCGATGTAGTCGGCGAGATACCGGATGGCGTCCTGTGGATTGAGCGTGCTCTCATACGCATCGACATTGAGCTCGCTCCAGATGCCGAATTCGCTGATTCGGTCGAAGTGCAGCGGCTCGCGCGCGGCGATCAGGAAGATGAAGCCATGGCCGATGCCATCGTACGAGTCCCTCTGCGCGCTGAGGCTGCGGTATCTGGTAGTGCCGAGCGCGTACATGCCGGGAATCGCGTCGTAGTAGGCCTCGAACGATTGCGTACGATACCAGGCGTTGGGCTTCACCAGGCCGGTCTTCAACCCGTGTTCTGGATAGATGATCTCGATCTGGCCGTCGCCGCCGAGGTGACCCACCATGACGTACGAGGGTTCGTCCACGCGGAACGAAGCGTCGGCTACGCGATCGAGAAGGCCGCCCGACGTTCGGGCGTACAGCGATGCCTTCGGCGCCGGTTTGGTGGGCGCCTGTGTCGCAACGTGGTGACGCGCGCATGCCCCTGTCACGTAGACGAGGGCGGCCAACCCAAGAAGACGTCCAGCTGGCACAGGAAGCTCGCTGCTCGAGTTGTATACAAATTGTGGTGCATCCCGGAAAGCGCAAGGGCCCAACCCTGATCGGGGCCGGGCCGCCCCTGCAAAGTTTGCCCAGGGGGAGGAGCCTTTCTAGGTTCAGCAAGAATGGGCACTGCCGTACGCCCCGATCTGCACGATCCTGCATCGCTCGCGGCGCTCGGCCATGTCGAGATCGTGGCGCGCTGGATTGTCGATGGCTTCATGGCCGGCCTCCACCGATCTCCCCGCAAGGGATTCTCGGTGGAGTTCGCCGACTATCGCCCATACCAGCCGGGAGACGACCTCCGGTTCGTCGATTGGAAGATTGCGGCCCGGTCCGACCGATGGGTGGTGCGGCAGTACGAGGAAGAGACCAACCTTCGCGCCACCATCGTCCTGGACGTCAGTCGCTCGATGGCATGGAGTGGTGCCCAGCTGCGTCCCGTGGGAGACGCGGTGCCCCCTGGCCGCCTGACCAAGCTTGCGTATGCCGAGATTCTCACTGCTTCACTTGCCCTGCTTCTCATCCGTCAGCGGGACGCGGTGGGTCTGGTGCGCTACGACGAGCGCGTCCGAACCGCTGTTCCACCTCGGGCCAGGACCGGTCATTGGCGCAGGATCCTCGCCGCTCTCGAGGAGCCCGGAGCCGGACTGGCATCGAGCGCGCCGGAGGCACTCACACAGGCCGCGCGCCTGATCAACCGCCGGGGCATGATCGTGCTGATCTCGGACCTCCTCATGGACCAGCGAGAAGTCGAGCGCGCCATGCGCGGGCTGCGCGCCAAGGGCCACGACGTCACGGTGCTGCACATCATGGATCCGGCGGAGCGCTTCCTGGGCGGCACAGGTGAGGCGCTCTTCGTGGATCCCGAGACCGACCTCGAAGTGCCGGCCAGCATCACGGACGTTCGCGCGGCATATCGTGCCACCGTCGAGGAAGTGATCGACGAATGGCGCACGATGCTGGCGTCGTTCGGGGTGAGCTACGAGGTCATCCCAACCGATCATCCCTTCGGCGTTCCCCTGCGGCGTGCATTCGCCGCGCGGCAGCGACTACCGTAGCACCCATGAGTTTCCTCTCGCCATGGTTCCTCGCGCTCGGGGCCGCCGCGCTCGTGCCGCTGCTCATCCATCTGCTGCGCCGGCGCATTGGCGTGCACGTCGAGTTCCCGGCGGCCCGATATCTGGCGCGCGCTGAACGAGAGCACAGCCGCACGCTCAAACTGCGAAACCTGCTGCTCATGTTTCTCCGCGTGCTTGCCGTCCTGATGGTGGCGGCGGCAGCCGCGCGTCCCACGGCGCGGAGCGCGGGCGCCGGACACGCTCCGACCGCGCTCGCCATCGTGCTCGACAACTCCATGAGCACGTCCGTGGTGGAAGGCGGCACGCCGCTGCTCGAGAAATTCAAGTCGATGGCCCGCGACGCCGTGAGCCGCGCTTCGCCCGATGACCGCCTCTGGCTGGTATCCGCGGATGCCGCGCTGCGCGGCGGTACGCCGGCGACTCTTCGCGAGGAGATCGATCGCATCCGCCCATTCGCGGGCGCCGGCAACATGCGCGACGCCGTGGCACGCGCGGTCGCGGCAGTCGAGGGTAGCGGCATCCCCGCGCGTCAGGTCGCCGTCGTCACCGACGGTCAGAAGACCACCTGGCGCGATCCAGTGCAGACGCGCGGCGACGTGTCCGTGCTCGTCTGGTCGCCCAGCGAGCGCGCGCCGGCCAATCGCGCCGTGGTGGCCGCGGACGCGAGGCCGGTGCGGTGGACGCCACGAGGCGCGGTTGCGACACGCGTGCTGAGCCCGGACTCGACTACATATAGAATAGCCCTGGGCGACCGGACGCTGGCTCGCGGAACGGTTGCGCCGGGCGAGGAGTCCGTGCTGCGCGCGGCGCCGCCGGAACGCGGGTGGACGGACGGCAGCGTCGAGATCGAGCCCGACGAGCTGCGCACCGACAACACGAGACACTTCGCGCTATGGATCGGACCCGCGCCAACGGTGCGCGTCATGCCAGGTGCCGGTGCATTCGCGCGCAACGCCGTCGACGTCCTGCGCGCCTCCGAGCGCGTCGCCGAAGGCTCGGGCATCCAGGTGGCAAGCGCCGACGAGACGTCTACGCTCCCGGCGCTCGTCCTGCCGCCGACCGACGCTGTGCGGCTTGGTGCGGCGAATCGCGCACTGGAACGGCTTGGAGTTCCCTGGCGCTTTGGGCCCCCGAGACGCGAAACGTCTCTGGCTCGCGGAGAACAACTCCAGGGGGTCTCGGTTGCCGCACGCTACCAGCTGATTCCACGGGGAGTCGCCGACGCGGACACCCTGGCCGTGGTCGGTACGGAACCGTGGATCGTGAGCGGTCCGGGATACGTGTTGCTGGGATCTCCGCTGTCGCCTGACGCCACGTCACTGCCGATCGCCGCGTCCTTCCTTCCCTGGCTTGGCGACGTGCTCGCTGCCCGCCTTCACGCGGATCCGGGCGGGGTACGCTACGCCGCCCCTGGCGATCGAGTGACGCGGCCGAGTGGTGTGGACGCAATGGAGAATCCTGGCGGCGGACGAACCGAGCTGTCTGGTGTGAGCTTCGAAGCGCCGTCCGTGGCAGGCACCTACTTCTTCACGCGCGGCACGCGTCGCGTCGGGGCGTTGGTGGTGAACCCGGAGATCGACGAGTCTCAGCTCGACCGGTGGGCTCCTGGAGAGCTCCGCCGACACGTCGTGACATCGGATGCGCGTGCGGCGCGGGACAGCGATCAGTGGGTGCAGCTCTCCTTCAGCGGAGCCGCGCGCCGCTCGCTCATCGCTCCGCTCCTGGTCGCCGTGCTCCTGTTGCTCGCTGCCGAGACAATGGCTGCCACGACAACGAGGGCGCGCGCGGGACACTAGATCGTGCCACTGCCACTCCTGCTCGAGACCATCGAGCGCCTCCCGACATTCGCTCGTCTGGTCAACTCGCTGCCGGCACCAGGCGACACGCGCGGGATTGCGGGCCTTCCCGGCTCGGCGGACGCCGCGGTACTCGCGGCCCTGGCGCAGCGCGCGCCTGGCCGGTTCTTCGTGGTAGTCGCGGAAACGCTGCCCGATGCCGAGCGCTGGCTGGCGGACCTGCGAACGCTGCTCTCCGAGGACATCGTCGCCTTATATCCGCCGCGCGAAGGATTCGGCGAGGCCGAGCCGCACATGGAGGTCGCCGGCGAGCGGGTGGAGACGCTCGAGCGCACGATGCGCGGCGAGGTGCGGCTGCTGGTCACCACGGCGCGGGCGTTGCTCGAACGCACCCGGATGCCGGTGGCACTCCGCGATCTGCGCGTCGAGTTGCAGAAAGGCGACCTGCGACGCCTCTCCGAGCTGATCGAGCATCTCGAGCGCATCGGGCTCGAACGTGTGTCGATGGTGGAGGACGTCGCGCAATTCAGCGTTCGCGGCGGGATTCTCGACGTCTACGGCTTCGGCATGGCAGACCCCGTGCGCGCCGAGTTCTGGGGCGACGAAATCGTGGACCTGCGCCAGTTCGACATGACCACGCAGCGGTCCACCCGCGAGATCGCGCATGCGCTCGTGCTTCCGGTGGACGGCAGCGTGCAGTCGGGCGGGGAGGGAACCGAGCAGGAATTCGAGCGTCGCTCGATCATCACGCTCTGGACCGCGGACACGTTGCTCGTGTTTCCGGAGGGTGTGCATCCGGACGCGGAGCTGCAGCGCACCTGGACCGAGGCAGCGCACCACATCGAGCTGGCGCGCCGCCGCGGCGAGGACGTGGCTGGCCGGGATGAGCTGTTCGAGCCGCCGGACGCGCTGCGCCGGCAGCTGCACGAGTTCGGGACCATCGTCGAGGAAGTGGTCCCGGGAAACGCCGAGATCGTGTTCCCGCTCCAGGCACCGGAACAGATCGGCCGGGACATCAAGCAGCTCAAGCGCATCGTTCGCGATCCGATGCGCACGATCATTCTCTGCGACAACAGCGGACAGGCTGAGCGCCTCGATGAGCTGCTCTCGGACGGCGGCGTTCCCTCGCCGGCAGCGCTCACGGTTGGCGTGCTGCAGGGTGGATTCGTCGTGCCCTCCGCCGACGGCGGTCTCCGCATCCTCACGGACCACGAGATCTTCCGGCGCGATCGACGAATCCGCCGCGCGCGGAAATACTCGAGTGCCATCGGCGTCGAGACGCTCTCCCTGCGCGAGAACGACTACGTCGTCCACCTGGAGCACGGCGTCGGCATCTATCGCGGCATCGAGACGATCGTCGTGGGACAGAGTACCGTCGAGGTAGCCGTCGTGGAGTACGAGGGGGGCGACCGGTTGAACGTCCCGCTCTATCGCATCGACCAGCTCGAGCGCTTTCGCTCGGCGGCCGACGTCTCCGAGGACACGCCGCCACCGCGATTGCACAAGCTGGGCGGCAAGCGCTGGAGCCAGCAGCGCGACAAGACCCGCTCCGCAATCCGCGAGATGACCGTCGAGCTGCTCGACCTGTACGCGCGTCGGCGAGTGGCCAGCCGCGCGTCGCACGTGCCGGACACGCCGTGGCAGGCGCAGCTGGAATCGTCGTTCCTGTTCGAGGACACGCCGGACCAGCGCAAGGCGACCGTCGACGTCAAGAAGGACATGGAAGGCGCGCGCCCGATGGATCGGCTCCTCGTCGGAGACGTGGGCTATGGCAAGACCGAGATCGCTGTCCGCGCCGCATTCAAGGCAATACAGTCCGAGCGGCAGGTGGCGGTGCTCGTACCGACGACGATCCTCGCCGACCAGCACGCGCGCACATTCGGCGAGCGGCTCGCGGACTTTCCCATCAAGGTCGCCATGCTCAGCCGGTTCCAGACCGCGAAGGAACAAGCGGCCGTGCTGTCCGAGCTGGGAAAGGGAAACATCGACATCATCATCGGGACGCATCGCCTGCTCAGCCCGGACGTCACGTTCCACAAGCTCGGTCTCATCGTCATCGACGAGGAGCATCGCTTCGGCGTCAAGCACAAGGAACGTCTCAAGCAGCTGCGGCTGGAGACCGACGTCCTGACGCTCACCGCCACGCCGATCCCGCGAACGCTGCACATGTCGCTGGCCGGGCTGCGTGACATGACACTGATGCAGACTCCGCCGAGGGATCGTTCGCCCGTGCTCACGTACCTGGAACCCTGGGACGATGGGCTCATCGAGGAAGCCATCACGCGCGAGCTGGATCGCGGCGGCCAAGTGTTCTTCGTCCACAACCGGATCGAGACCATCGACGCCATCGCGGACCACGTGAAGCGCGTCGTCCCGCGGGCGCGCATCGCGGTCGCGCATGGACAGATGCGGGACAAGGACCTCGAGGACATCATGCACCGCTTCGTGAACGGCGACGTCGACGTCCTCGTCTCGACGATGATCGTCGAATCAGGGCTGGACGTGTCCAACGCCAACACGATGTTCGTGAACCGGGCGGACCATTTCGGGCTGGCGCAGCTGTACCAGCTCCGGGGCAGGGTGGGCCGGTCGCATCGCCGCGCGTACTGCTACCTGGTGGTCCCCGATCAGCTGGATGAAGACGCCGAGCGCCGTCTGCGCGTTCTCGAACACCACACGGACCTTGGCGCCGGGTACCGGATTGCGCTCAAGGACATGGAATTGCGCGGCGCAGGGAATCTGCTCGGCCCGGAGCAGAGCGGATTCGTTCAGGCGGTGGGGTTCGACTTGTACCTGCGTCTTCTGGACGAGACGGTGCGCAACATCACACAAACCGACGGCGCTCCGAAGCTCGTGCCGAGCGACGTGTCCGTGGACACGCCGAGCTATCTGCCCGACGATTACGTCCCGTCACACGAAGCCAAGCTCGACGTCTACCGCCGACTCTCGCGCGTGACCGATGCCAGCCAGATTCTGGCCTTGCGCGACGAGCTCCGTGATCGATTCGGACCGCTGCCGAAAGAGGCGGAATCCATGCTGGCGGTGGCCCAACTTCGGCTCCTCGGCGGGCACCTGGGCATCGACAATGCTCTTGTGCGCGGCAATGAAGCGCGTGTTAACTTCCGGGATACCGCGGTTCCCCGTATGAAGGGGTTGTCCGCGGTGTTTCATGAGGTGCAGTTCCAGGCGGAGGTTCGCCGGGCGCACCCGCTGTCGCTGAAGCTCACGCGGCTCGGCGGCGTCCCCATCGTTGACGGGTTGGTCCGTGCGCTAACTACGCTCGCGCCAAGCACTCCAAAATCACAATGAAAACTCGTTCGTTGCTCGTTCTGATCGGTGCTGTCGCGTCGCTCACCGCGTGCGATGGCTTACGCGAGGCCCTGACCGCGCACGTCGACGTCGCCGCGCGTGCCGAAAACCAGGAGCTCTCGGTGAATCGTCTTTCCGAGCTGCTCGGCAACACGACGCTCCAGATCCCGGTGAATCGGGAAACGGCGAACATCCTGACCGAGCTCTGGACGAACTATCAGCTGCTTGGCATCGCGGCGGCGCGGGGTGACACGCTCAACGATCCCAAGCTCATCGACGAGGCGGCGCTCGGAATCACGTCGAACATCCGCCTCCGCCGGTTCATGGAGAGTGTCGCGAAGAACTTCAAGGCGGACTCGGCGTCTGAAACGAGCTACAACCAGGCGGCCGGCGGTCTGTTCGTCGCGCGGCACATCCTCTTCAAGTTCCCCGATAACGCCACCGACAAGCAGAAGGACTCGGTCAAGAAGCGCGCAGAGAGCATTCTGCCGCAGGTCACGGCCGCGAACTTTGCGGCCATGGCCAAGAAATACAGCCAGGATCCCGGCTCGGCGCAGCGCGGCGGCAGCCTCGGCGCCTTCCATCAGGGTGACATGGTCAAGCAGTTCAGCGACGGCGTCGCCGCGCTCAAGCCCGGCCAGGTGTCGGGACTCATCGAGTCACCGTATGGCTACCACATCATCCTGCGTCCGACGTATGCGGAGGCGAAACCGGAGTACGACGCGGCCTTCTCGCAGACCGCCACGCAACGCGCCGAGAGTCTCTACGTCGCGAAGCTCGATTCGGACATGAAGATCACGGTCAAGCCGAACGCGGCCACGACCGCCAAGGGCGCGGCGCGCGAGCTCGCGACGCACCGGAACGACGACGACGCGATCGCATCGTTCAAGGGCGGCAATCTGACCGTCGGTCGGTTCGTTCAGTGGGTGGAGTCGTATCCGCCGGGCATGCGCATTCCGCAGCAGCTGGCGCAGGCGCCCGATTCGCTCGTTCGCAACTTCGTGCTGAGCGTGGCTCGCAACGAGGTGATGCTCAAGAAGGCTGACAGCGCGGGCATCAAGATGAGCCCTGAGGAGACGCAGCAGCTTCACAACGAGTTCACGAATCTCGTGACGTCCATCTGGCAGCAGATGGGTGTCGATCCAAAACAGCTGGCCGACAGCGCCAAGTCGGCACCCGAGCGCGAGCGACTGGCCGCCTCGCGCGTCGATGCCTACCTCGATCGCGTGATGGCGGGTCAAGCCCAGCCGATTTCGGTGCCGGTTCCCGTGCAGATGGTGGCGACGACCAAGTACAAGTCCAAGACGTATCCCGCGGGCATCGACCGCGCGGTGGAGCGTGCCACGAGACTGCGCGCGTCTGCGGATTCCGCTCGCGCCGCGAACCAGCCGAAGTCGCAGGTGCCGCTGCCCCTGCCGCCCGCGGACACCACCGGACGGACGAAGCAGCCGACGAAGCAACCGTAGTGACACATAGTCACACCCGGCTCATGGACCGGTTGTCACGCGAGAGGGTATGGAGCGCATGAAGTCGTTCGTGATGCTCACGCTGCTCGCTACGGCTGTAGCAGCGCAACAGCCGGCGCCCACGCAGGCGCCGGCACCCGTTCAGCCCGCTGGGCGCGACACGCTGGTGGCGCTCGATCGCGTCGTCGCCATCGTCGGCGACCAGCCGGTGACGCAGTACGATGTGTCGGAACGCATGCTCGCGATGCAGCAGGCGCCCGGCTTCAAGCCGCCAACCAACGAGGCGGAATACCTGAAGCTCGCGCGCGACGTGATCAATCAGCTCATCGACGAAGAGCTGCTGGTGCAGAAGGCCAAGGGGCTCAAGGTCGAAGTAACCGATCAGGACCTCGCGGCCAGCGTCGACCGACAGATCAGGGACATACGCGGGCGGTTCGCCAGCGAAGCCGAATTCCGTGCCGAGCTTTCCAAGGCTGGACTGGGCTCGCCCGAGGAGTACCGCCGCTTTCTCACCGAGCAGCTGCGCCGCCAGGAGCTTCAGCGCAAGGTCATCGAGAAGATGCGGCAGGACGGGAAGATTCCTCCCGTGAACGTGTCGCAGGCGGAGGTCGAGGAGGCGTTCGATCGCACCAAAACCTCCCTGCCGCGGAGGCCCGCTACGGTGACGTTCCGCCAGATCGTCGTGTCGCCGCGTCCTAGCGAGGCCGAAAAGGCCGTCGCGCGCGCCAAGGCGGAGTCGCTGCTGGCAGAGATCAAAGGCGGGGCCGATTTCGAGCGCGTGGCGAAGCGAGAATCGGCGGACTCGTTGACCCGCGAGCGGGGCGGCGATCTCGGCTGGACAGGTCGCGGAGTCATGGTGCCAGAGTTCGAACGCTGGATGTTCGGGCTGCGCCCGGGCGAGATGAGCCCGGTGGTCGAGACCGTCCACGGATTCCACATCATTCGCGTGGATCGCGTCCAGCCGCGTGAGGTGAAGGCTCGCCATATCCTCGTTCGCCCCGCGCTGGATTCGGCTGACGTGGCGCTGGCGCGTGCCGAGGCGGACACCGTGGCGAAGCAGTGGGAGGCCGGCGTGCCGTTCGACTCGCTGGCTCGCAAGTATCACGACTACGCGGGTGGCGAGGAGACGAGCATTCTCACACCGATCGCGCGCGACTCCATGCCCCCCACGTACCAGCAGGCGTTCGCGGGCAAGAAGGCGAACGATGTGGTGGTGTTCCAGATCCCCGGCGTCGCGGGCAATCCCAAGTTCGTGGTCGCGCGCCTGGTGACCGTCGACGAAGGCGGTGAGTACAAGCTCAGCGACCTGCGCGAGCGCGTGCGTCAGCAATTGGTGGAAGAAGGATCCATTCGCCGTTTCCTCGACGGTTTGCGCAAGGAGACGTACGTCTCGATCCGGCTCGAAGAACGGCCGGGTGGGCCGGCCAAGTCACAGTGAGATGAGCACCAAGCCGCGTCTCGCCGTCACTGTGGGAGACCCACGCGGCATCGGTCCGGAGATCATCGCAAAGATGTTGCGCGATGGGCGCGCCCCGCGGGACGCGACGCTCGTCGTGGTGGGTCCGGGCGGGACGGAGGCGCCTGTGCACGAGTCCATCGGCAGTTGGCGCGACGGAGATGAACCGGCACTGGCCGGGAAGCTGGCGGGAGCCGCGGTCGAGCGCGCGGTCGAGATGGCGAAAGCCGGCGTCGTGGACGGCATCGTGACGGCGCCGATCGACAAGTTCGTGCTGCACCAGGGCGGGTACGACTTCCCGGGACATACGGAGATGCTCGCGGAGCTCACCGGGTCCCGCGTGGCGATGATGCTCACCTCGCCGAAGCTGCGGGTCGTGCTGGCGACGATGCACATCCCGTTGCGCGACGTTCCCAAGGCAATCACCAAGGAACGCATCGAGGCCGCGGTCGGCATTACGCGCATTGGACTGCGCGACTGGTTCCATGTGCGCGATCCGCGCATTGCGCTGTGCGCCCTGAACCCTCACGCCGGCGACCACGGTCGATTCGGTACCGAGGACGACGAGATCCTCGCGCCGGCCGCCAAGGCGCTCCGCATCGCCGGCCCGCTGCCCGCGGACACCGTGTTCGTCCGCGCCCTGCGCGGCGAGTTCGACGCCGTGATCGCCCCCTATCACGACGTGGGTATGACGGCCATCAAGGTGGCCGCCTTCGGTCAGGCGGTGAACGTCACACTCGGCTTGCCGTTTCCGCGCACGTCGCCGGACCACGGTACGGCCCTCGACATCGCTCGCAAAGGCATCGCTGATGCATCCAGCATGATCGAGGCGACGCGGCTGTGCGCCACGATCGCGAGGACCGTCAAGCGCGACAGTCGCGCCAAATCTTCAATCCAGTAGACATGCAATTCGGCCGCCCGCACGCGGCGCTGGCCGCCGCGCTCCTGCTCCTCGCTTGCGGGCGCGGTCCGACCGGGGCGCCCGCGCCTTCGCCGGCGCGTCCCGCAGCCGCGCAGCTGGACGTCCGTGCCACGGGCGATTCCGCGGCCATCGCGTTCCTCATCGACGAGGGCACGCGACGTTCGCACGTTCCCCAGGACCTCGCGTACCTGACGGACGTCATCGGGCCCCGCCTCACCGGTAGTGCCGGCTTGCGGCGCGCCAATGAGTGGACCGCGTCCAAGCTTCTGGAGTATGGCGCGGACACGGCGGGCCTGGAGCGCTGGCCGTTTGGCGTCGGCTGGCAGCGCGGGCCGCTCACGATGCGGTTTCTGGCGCCGCACGAGCGCTGGGTCAGCGCGGTGTCGTGGGCCTGGGCGCCGGGTACCAACGGCCCGCGTGCCGGCGACGTCATCTCTGTGGACGCGCAGACCAAGGCGGATTTCGATAGCCGCTTTGCCGGCAAGCTTCGGGGGGCGTGGGTCCTGCTGACGAAGCCCTATCCGCGGACGAATCCCGACGCGCCCGATCCCAGCGACTCGGCGCGGGTGGATTCGCTGCGTCGCGCGATGCGACGGCCGCTGACGGAGGAGCAGCGCGCGTTCCTGTCGAATCAGCCGGCGCTGCTCGCGGAGCAGGGCATCGCGGGACAGATCATCGACGGCGGCAAGGAATTCGGGCTCTTCACGATGAGCGGCTCGCCGGACGACATCGCGAAGTTTCCGATGGTCGTCGTCGCCAACGAGACGTTTGCCGAGATCCACCGCGATCTCGCGCGCGGAGAAAAGGTGCGCGTCGAGGTGAACGTGCTGAACCAGTTTGGCCGTGATACCCTCGTGCAGTGGAATACGGTGGGTGAGATTCGCGGCTCGGAAAAACCCGACGAGGTCGTCCTGCTCGGTGCGCATCTCGATTCGTGGGACATTGGCACCGGTGCGACGGACAACGCCACCGGCTCCATCGCGGTGCTGGAGGCGGCGAGGCTGCTCGGCGCGCTCAAGAAGAGCGGCGTGCGTCCCAAGCGGTCGATCCGCTTCGCCTTCTTCACTGGCGAGGAGCAGGGGCTGTACGGCTCGCAGTACTACGTGATGACGCACTCGCGTGAGCTGCCGAGGTTCCAGTCGGTGCTCGTGCTGGACAACGGCACCGGTCGCATCGTCGGCGTCGCGCTCCAGGGATGGGACGAGCTGGACGACCTGTGGCGGAGCATGCTGCGTCCACTGAGTGCGCTCGGCCCGTTCACCGTGCGGTCCGGGAACAAGACGGGAACCGACCACCTCGCGTTCCTGCCGGCGGGCGTTCCGTCGTTCAACTACGACCAGCTACCGCGCGGCTACGATCACACGCACCACTCGCAGGTGGACGTGTTCGATCACACCGTCCCGAGAGACATCGAGCAGGCGGCGACGGTGATGGCGGTCAATGCGCTTCAGCTGGCCAATCTCAGCCAGCTCCTCCCGCGCAAGGCCCCACGGTAGCGACTCTCGCTCTTCCTGTCCTCGACCGCGACGACGCCACTCTGTCGAAGGGTGTGACGCGGATGAGCGCCGATCGAGCCGATGAACGCCGATGAAATGTTTGTCCTTCTCTCGTTGGGATTCCGGACCTTGAACGGGGAAAAACAAACACAATCATCCGCGTTGATCGGCCCGATCGGCGCTTATCGGCGTTTCCCCTTTCGACAGAGAGCACCCAAGAAGCGCATTGACGTCAGGATGGAATTGCGTCGCGTTTCTCGCCGCGCCGATCACCCGCGCTGTGCAGATCGACCGCGAGTGTCTCGATACGGCGCCCCTCCATCTCGCGCACGGTGAACACTGCGCCGCCGGCCATCACGCGGTCGCCCATCACGGGCAAGCGTCCGAGCAATCCGAAGACGAAACCACCGATCGTCGTGTAGTCCTCGTCCGGCACGTCGAGTCCGAAGCGTTCGTTCAGGTCCGCGATGTTCGTGGAGCCTGGCACGAGCACGAGATCCGGCGATTCGCGCGATTCCGCTTCGGGCGGCTCGTCCTTTTCGTCGAGGATCTCGCCCACGATTTCCTCGAGCAGGTCCTCCATGGTCACCAGGCCCGCCGTACCGCCGTATTCGTCGAGCACGATCGCCAGATGTTCCTTGAGTCGCTTGAAATCCGCGAGGACTTCCTCCACTTCGCGCGAGCCTGGCACCACGTGAATCGGCCGCATGATGGAGCGCAGGCTGAACTGCGGCGTCGGATTGCGCAGGACGGGAATGAGATCCTTGGCGAGCACCAGTCCGATGATATCGTCGATGGATTCCTCGTAGACCGGATAGCGCGAGCGGCGCGTTTCCTCCACCAGCGCGATGGTGTCGTCGAGGCTCGCGTCCACCGCGAGCGCGTCGATGTTGGTGCGCGGCGTCATCACTTCGCGAGCGTTCTTCTCCGAGAACTCGAAGACGCCCTCGAGCAGCGTGGCGTCCGTCTGCTCGAGCGCGCCGCCTTCCTGGCTCTGCTCCACGAGCATGCGCAGCTCCTCCGGCGAGTGCAGCGACTCTACCATCGGCGTTGCCTTCTGGCCAAACGCACGCAGCACCAGCTCGGCGGATTTGTTGAGGCCGAGCGTGAAGGGACGCATGATCCACTCGAATGCGAAGAGCGGCGGCGACAGCACGCGCGCTACGCGTTCCGGATGGGCCAGCGCGACGCTGCGTGGCGCGAGCTCGCCGAAGACGACGTGGAAGTAGGTCACGAAGGCGATGGCCAGCACGGAGCCCGCTCCAACGCGCACGCCCACTTCTATCGCCATCGGAAGACGAGCCAGCAAGTGACCGAACTGGTCGGCGAGCGTTTCTTCCGTGAGTGCACCAAGACCCAGGGACGCCAGCGTGATGCCCAGTTGGCTGGCCGACAGCATGCGCGGCAGGTTGCTGGCGGCGCGAAGTGCAATCCGCGCCAACCGGTCGCCGCCACGCGCCATGGACTCCAGCCGCGTGCGTCGCGAGCGAACCAGCGCGAATTCCACCGCGACGAAGTAGCCGTTCAGCAGGAGCAGAACGACGATGAACAACAGGCGGCCGAGCACGGCCACTAACTTACCGGATGTGAGCGCCCATCACCACCATGATCACGACGGACGGCACCATCACCATGGTGCAACGGCCGCGCACGGTGACAGATCCACGCGCGCGCTCCGGCTCGCGCTGATCATCACCGCCGCGCTCCTCGTTGCCGAGGTCGTCGGTGGTGTGCTCTCCAATTCACTGGCACTGCTGGCGGACGCGGGCCACGTGCTCACCGACGCGGGCGCGCTGGCGCTATCGCTGTTCGTCGTATGGTTTTCCCGCCAGCCCGTCACGGCTGAAAAGACGTACGGCTATCTGCGCTGGGAGATTCTCGCGGCCCTGATCAACGGCGCCACCTTGCTGGGACTCTCCGCGTGGATCGTGTACGAGGCCATCGTACGCTTTCGTGCGCCCGAGCCTGTGGCGGGAAACCTGATGCTCATCGTGGCGGTCGGTGGTATCGTGGCGAACGCAATCGCCGCGTTACTGCTGCACCCGGTGAATCAGGAAAGCCTGAACGTTCGTGGCGCCTACCTGCACATCCTTGGCGACCTGCTCGCGTCCGCCGGGACGATCGTCGCCGCGTTGATCATCAAGTTCACCGGCTGGCTGCAGGCAGACCCGCTGGCGTCGCTCCTGACCACCGCGCTCATCGTGCGCGGCGCGTGGACGCTCGTCCGCGAGGCCGTGGACGTGCTGCTCGAGTCCACACCGTCCCACATCGCGCTGGACGACGTGCGCGCCGCGCTGGAAGGCATTCCCGGCGTGGAATCCGTCCACGACCTGCACGTGTGGACGGTGACGTCGGGAGTGGTGGCGCTCAGTGCGCACGCCATCGTCCGGGACGCCGAGCGGCAGCAGGACGTCCTCGAACGAGCGTGTGACCTCATGGGGCACATGGGAATCCATCACATCACGGTCCAGATCGAGCGCAGGGAGATGTTCGAGCGGGAGCGGCACCTCCATCCCTAAAGATCGTGCCGTCCCCAGCCGATACTTCCGATACACCCACCCATAGTCCCCCACCGCGCTTCATGACATCCAGCGAATACCGAATCGAGAAGATTCGGCGGACGCTCACGGTCGTTCTGGCCGATGGCGAGCGGCTCGAAGGTGACGTGTTCCTGCGTCCCTTGTCCCGCTACCGGTCGCGTCCGGAGGAGCCCGCCGACCTCTTGAACGACGCCGAACCGTTCTTCGCGCTGGTGGCACCGGACAAGGCCTTGCTCGTGGCCAAAGCCAACGTCGTCCTCGTCGAAACAGCGGCGCCCGCCGAGGAGGAGACGGAGCTGGCGGCGCTGGGGGTGCCGGTGGCGGTGACGCTCACCGATGGCACCGTGTGCTCGGGATCCGTTTTCCTCGAGACGCGGTCCGATCGTCCCAGACTGTTGGATTTTCTCAACGCATACACGCCGCGGTTTCTCCCCATCGTCGATGCCGGGCAGATGCTGCTGGTGAACACGCTCGCTATCGCGCACGTGCGCGAGGTCTCCTGATGGCGCATTTCGATCGGTTGCTGGCCGCGATGGTCAGCAACAAGGCGGACTCGCTCGTCCTCGAGGACGGCGACCTCGTCAAAGTCGAGATCGGCGGGCAGCTCCGGCCCCTCACCAAGTCGCCCCTGAGCGGCGCACAGATTGTCGCGCTCGTGAAGGAGATCGGCTCTCCCGAGAGCAACAAGCTCATCGACGCCGGCAAGCCGGCGACGCTCACCCACGTGAGTGGCGACGGGGCGTTCGTCGTGCGGGCCATGCTGAACGGCCAGAAGTGGCATGTCGTCGCGAAGATCGACGACGCGGCGGAGTTCAAGCGCGTGACCGGTCAGTTCCGACTCACCGATCTGCCGCCCGAGACACCGCCGTCGTCACCCGCGGTCCCCGCTCCATTGGCCGCTCCACAGCGACCGTCGAAAGCCTTCATGACTCCTCCAACGCCGATGGCGGCCGTCTCGACCAACGGCGGTCCGTCCAGGTCGGAGCTGGATGTGATCATTCCGTTCGACGGCATCGATCAGGCGCGCGCGATGGTGGACCACCTGCTCCAGGCCATGGTGGAGAAGGGCGCGTCGGACCTGCACCTGCGCGTGACGGAGCCGCCGATTCTGCGGCACCACGGAGAGATGGTGCGCATGGAGGGAATGGCCCCGCTGACGGACGAGCAGCTGTTCGCCATGGTCCGTTCGATCATGCCGCAACGCAATCGGCTCGAGTATCAGGAGACCAACGACACCGATTTTGCGTACGAGTTGAAGGGCGTAGCGCGGTTCCGCGTGAACGCCGCGCGCGATCGCAACGGTGCCGTTTCGGTCATGCGGCAGATTCCCGCGACGGTCGTGACGGTCGAGCAGATGAAGGTCACCGAAGAAGTCCAGCGACTCTGTTTCCTGACGAAGGGGCTGGTCCTGGTCACCGGACCCACGGGGTCTGGAAAGTCCACGACCTTGTGTGCGCTGGTCGACCTCGTGAACCGCGCGCGGAACGATCACGTCCTCACGATCGAGGACCCGATCGAGTTCGTGCACCAGAACAAGAACTGCATCATCACGCAGCGCCAGGTGGGCGTCCACACCAAGTCGTTCAAGTCGGCGCTGCGGGCGGCGCTGCGCGAAGATCCGAACGTGGTGCTGGTTGGCGAAATGCGTGACCTGGAGACTGTCTCCATCGCCATCGAGACCGCCGAGACGGGCCACCTCGTGTTCGGCACGCTGCATACGACGACGGCCGCGGGCACCGTGGATCGCATCATCGACCAGTTCCCGGCGGACCGGCAGGAACAGATTCGCGTGATGCTGGCGGAGAGTCTGAAAGGCGTGATCTCGCAAACCCTCTGCAAGAAGGTCGGCGGAGGCCGCGTAGCGGCCCGCGAAATCCTGCTGTCGATCCCCGCGGTCACGAACCTCATCCGCGAGGGAAAGACGTTCCAGATCCCGTCCATCATGCAGACGTCGAAACGTCTCGGCATGGTGACGCTCAACGACGCGCTCATCGCGTACGTCGACTCCGGCGAAGTGGAGCCGAAGGAGGCCTACATGAAGGCCGTCGAGAAGCAGGGATTCGTGCAGATGCTCAAGGCGCGCAATCTCGACGTGAGCTTTGCCGAGAGCGACCAGGCGTCCGCGCACGCGTCGGCACCGCAGGCTGCAGCGGCGAAACCAGCCGTCGCACGGCCAGCCCCAGCCGCGGCGGTGAGGCGGTAAAAACGCCAACGGCTTGTCAGCTGGACCGCCGCCGACAAGCCGTTCATTCAGTTCTCCTGGTGACAGCCTACCGGGTTGGAGGGCTGTCCAGTCTATGTCTATCGGCGGAGTCTTGCCCCGCCGCCTCTATCTCTCCTCTGGGTTTTTCGAACTCCTCGCGCTCGGCATACCCATACCCTCCGAGCACCTCGCCTCCGCGCATGTAGTCGTGTCCGTAGCCTCGACCGTGGGGGTAGTCCTCAAGCGCGGGGTCGTGCGAATGACTCATGTGCGTTACCTCCGCTGGGGGATGTCGACACAATCAGCCGCATTGTGTGGGCCACCATTTGGATACGCAAGAGTGACTACAAGCGTTCTCGACGGTCCGGTCCCCTCAAGCGGTCCCTTCATCAATGCCCCAGTCGGTTGAGCTTTCCCCACTGCCCGGTCCCCTCTAAGGGGGACTAGTCCGCTAGATTCCTAAGGCTATGGAAATCCGTAACATCGCCATCATTGCCCACGTCGATCACGGCAAGACGACGCTCGTCGACAAGATGCTGCGTCAGGCCGGTGCGTTCCGCGAGAACCAGGTCGTCGAAGAGCGCGTGATGGATTCGAACCCGCTCGAGCGCGAGCGCGGCATAACGATTCTCGCCAAGAACACATCCGTCCGCTGGCAGGGCACCAAGATCAACATCGTCGACACGCCGGGGCACTCCGACTTCGGTGGTGAGGTGGAGCGTATCCTGCGCATGGTGGACGGCGTGCTGCTCGTCGTCGACGCCTTCGACGGGCCGATGCCGCAGACGCGCTTCGTCCTGCGCAAGGCACTTGCGCTGGGACGCACGCCAATCGTGGTCATCAACAAGATCGACCGTCCGGGCGCCGATCCCGCGCGCGTGCACGACGAAGTGCTCGACCTGTTCATCGAGCTCGAGGCCGACGAGGCGCAGCTCGACGCGCCCGTCGTCTATGCGTCGGGCCGCGAGGGCATCGCGACGATGAGTCTCGACACGCCTCCCAAGGACCTGACGCCGCTGTTCGAGTCGATCGTGGCGCACGTACCGCCTCCACCGCACGACACGACCGCGCCGTTCCAGATGCTGATCTCCACCGTCGACTACTCGCCGTACCTTGGCCGGCTTGGCATTGGCCGCATCGAGCGCGGCGAAGTGCACGTGGGCGACAACGTGGCGCTGTTGCGCATGGACAGCTCGCCCACGGCCGACGCGTCCGGCGTCGAACGCGCGCGCGTCACCAAGCTCTACGCGTACGAAGGCCTCGAGCGCGCCGAGGTGCAGTCCGCTTCGGCGGGCGAAATCGTGGCGCTCGCGGGCCTGGAGGATGTCGAGATCGGACTGACCATCACGGATCCCGAGCACCCGGAGCCGCTCGAGGGCATCGCCGTCGAGGAGCCGACGATCTCGGTCGACTTCATGGTCAACAACTCGCCGTTCGCCGGAAAGGACGGCAAGTTCGTCACGTCGCGGCAGGTTCGTGAACGACTGTATCGCGAGCTCGAGAAGAACGTCGCGCTTCGCGTCGAGGATACCGACCAGACCGATGCGTGGACGGTGAGCGGCCGCGGTGAGCTCCATCTCACGATCCTGATGGAGACCATGCGCCGTGAGGGCTACGAGTTCCAGGTCTCGCGTCCGCGCGTGATCACGCGCGAAGGACCGAACGGCGAGCGCCTCGAGCCGTACGAAGAGCTGATGTTCGACATCCCCGAGACCTACGTCGGCGCGGTGATGGAAAAGATCGGTACGCGGCGCGCGGAAATGCTGGAGATGAAGAACCCCGGACAGGGTATGGTACGCCTCATGTACCGCATCCCGTCGCGCGGTCTCTTCGGATACCGCTCGGAATTCATGACCGACACGCGTGG